>CAYYVH010000145.1:0-9770 GCA_964475075.1 uncultured Anaerolineales bacterium
ATACCTTCTGAAAGCCCATGTCCTTTAACAGTTTGCCGGCCAGCGCCGCGCGGGCACCCGAGGCACCATAGACAAAGACCGGCCGGGCGCGGCGAAGGTCCCGGTCGGCCACGCCCGGATAACGGTGCGCCTGGCTCAGCATCCTCTTCGCTGCTTCTACGGCCATCGGCGAGGGACCGATGGGGCTCTCGTTCGAGGCCAGCTTGATCACCTCGTCGAGACCAAGCTCCCGTTGCACTTCCTCGATGGGCCGGCCCGCAATATAGAGCGGTACGTCCAGCAACCGGGGGTTGAGCCGCGGCCCAGCCATCTAACATACCCCCCCGCATACCCTTCGACCGGCGCCGAACAACGCCAGCACAGGGAAATCCTGACTGATAGCTGATAGCTGATAGCTGATAGCCCAAGCCACTCCGATCCGCGGACTCCCCCGCCTAACCACCCTATTCCTCATCCTGCTTCCCATCCAACGCGGCAAGGACGCGCTCTGGCGTCATCGGCAGCTCCCTCAGCCGCACCCCCACGGCGTCGTAGATGGCGTTGGCGACCGCGGGAGCGGTAGGCGTGCTCCCCATCTCGCCCACTCCCTTGGCTCCGTACGGACCATCGGGATCAACGGTCTCGACGATGATCGCCTCGATCTCGGGCATGTCGGCCGCGGTGAACAGCCGATAGTCCAAGAGATCGGGGTTGAGCACCCGGCCCTCCCGCACGATCAGCTCCTCGGTCAGCGCGTAGCCCAACCCCATCTGTACACCGCCCTCGATCTGGCCCTCGACGGCCATCGGGTTGATCGCCCGCCCGACGTCCTTCGCCGCCGCGATCCGCAACACGCGCACCAGGCCGGTCTCGGTGTCCACTTCGACCTCGGCCATCTGGGCGCCGAAGCCGTAGGTATCCGAGATGTTGCCCTTGTACGTGTCCGGGTCCACCAGGTCGGTCGGCGGATCGTACCACCCCTCCCCGATGACGACACTGCCCTGCTCGCGGAAGTGGCGTCGTCGGACGGCCTTGCCCACGCTCGCGGACCGCTCTTCGTCGTCCCGGACCATCACCAATCCGCCGCGAGACACCAGCTCTTCCGGCCCGGCGCCCAGCATCTCGGCTGCCGTCTCGAAGATCTGGGTACGGGCCTCCAGCGCGGCCAGGTGGGCGGCGTTGCCGGCGATGAACGTCGTGCGGCTGGCGTGAACGCCGACGTCCCACGGTTTCACGTCCGTGTCGCTGTTGATCACCGACACGTCCTCCAGCTTCACTCCCAGGGTCTCGGCCACGATCTGCACCAGGGCCGTCTCGGAGCCCTGCCCGATCTCCGTCGAGCCAGTAACGAGCGTGACGTGCCCGAAGTCGTCCACCTTGACGGTCGCCCCACAGCCGTCGCTGCGGTAGATGCGCGCCCCGCCGCCGACGTTGAGGGTGGCAGCGTAGCCGATGCCGCGCTTGGGCGTCTTGGGAGCTGGGAGCTGGGAGCTGGGAGCTGGATCACGTGGTGGGTTTTCGGATCCTCGTTTGGCGGACGCTGCGACGGCCTGCAGGCACTCCTTGAGGCCGCAGGAGGTGATGACCAGCCCCTGCGGTGTGACGGAGTCAGGCTCGTTGGCGTTGAGAATGCGGAACTCCACCGGGTCCATCCCAACCGCCTCGGCCAGGCGGTCCATCGTCGTTTCGACGAAGAAGGTGGACTGAGGGTTGCCATAGCCGCGCATGGCGCCGGTGATGGGGTTGTTCGTGTAGACGCAGTCGGCCCGGTACCGAACGTGGGGCACCCGATACAGCGAGGCGGTCGTCTCCATCATCACCAGGGAGGTCAAGGCCCCCCAGGAGACGTAGGCGCCCACGTCGAGCACGACGGACGCGTCGCGGAACGTGAGCGTACCGTCTTCGCGCGCACCGGCGCGGTAGCTGACCTCAGCCGGCTGGCGGACCGGTGCGGCGACGAACTCCTCTTGGCGGCTGAACGACAGGCGAACCGGCTTGCCCGCCTTGCGCGCCATCAGGGCGGCGATGGGCTCGAAGGCGTACATGTCCAACCCACGCCCGAAGGCGCCACCGATGGTTGTCTGGATGACGCGAATCCGGCTGCCGGGGATGCCCAGTGCCCCGGCCAGGTCGCGCTGGAGAAGGAACGGTATCTGGGTGGTGCTCCACAGAGTGAGGAATCCCTGCGGGTCGAATTGAGCGACGACGACGCTCGTCTCCATACAGGCGTGGTCCACGTACGGCAGCCGATAGGCGGCCTCCATGATCACGTCCGACTCGGCTTCCCCGGTCGCCAGGTCGCCGTGGCTGTAGTCAGTGACCTGGAACACGTTGGAGCCGCGCTCGGGATGGATGAGCGGAGCCCCGTCGGCCAGCGCCTCGGCCGGGGAGAACACGCCCGGCAGGGGCTCGTACTCCACCTCGATCAGGGAGAGAGCCTCTTCAGCCGTGTCCGGATCGACGGCCACCACGCCTGCCACCTCGTCCCGCGCACTGCGAACGATGTCCCCCTTGAACGGAGTGTTGTCCTGGCCGTAGCCGAATCGGCCCGGCGGGTTGTCCGCCGCGGTCAGGACGCACTTCACGCCAACAAGCTGCTCGGCGCGCGAGGTGTCGACGTTCAGAACGCGCGCGTGCGGCAAGCGCGAGTACAGGATGCGCCCGTGCAACATGCCCGGCAGGCGCACATCGTGGCCGTAGGTGGCCCGGCCCATCGCCTTGTCCGGGGCATCCAGTTTGGGGATCCGTTGCCCGATGATCGAATCGCTCGAGTTCATGAATTTCGCCATGGAATCTCGGTCAGGACGCGGCCGGCGCCCGGCCGGATGCTTCGGCGTCCAGGTGCTCCGCGGCCGCCATGACCGCGTCCACGATCTTCACGTACCCAGTACATCGGCAGAGGTTACCCGCCAGCGCCGCCCGAACCTCCGCCTCGCTCGCACGAGGGTTCTCCGCCAGCAACGCCAGCGCGTTCATCAACACACCCGGCGTGCAGAAGCCACACTGGATTCCCCCGTGTTCCACCAGGGCCCGCTGGAGCGGATGCAGCTCCCCCTCCGCGGCTACCCCCTCGACGGAGACGACGTGCGCCCCATCCCAATCCGCGGCGAGAAGCAGGCAGGAGGTCATCGGCAGGCCGTTCACCAGGACGGTGCAGGCGCCGCAGTCGCCGGCATCGCATCCCCGGTGCGTGCCCATCAGACCCAGCTCGTTGCGCAGCACGTCCAGGAGAGTGAGGCGGGTGTCGATGTAGAGCTCGTGCGCATCGCCGTTCACGACGAGGTTGACGATCGTCTTCATTGCCTTTCCCACGATTCCACAAGGGCGGTCAATCCTCTCCGCACTAGCAACTCGACCATCCTCCGCCGATACCACGCCGCGCCGCGCACGTCGTCGATGGGCTGGCACTCCTCCGCGGCTACCGCGGCGGCTCGGGCGATACGTTCCTCGTTGAACGCCTGGCCGTTCAGCTCCGCCTCCGCCCGCCGGGCTCGCAACGGTACGGGAGCGACCGCGCCCAGGGCAATCCGCACACCCTCGCACCGCTCCCCGGCCAGGCACAGGCGCACCGCAACGCCCACCACCGCCAGGTCCATGAGGACCCGTGGCGCGTGTTTCAGGTAGATCACAGCGCCAGCCGGTGGTGGGACATGGACCTCCTTGAGCAGCTCACCCGGCCGCAGGGCGTTGTCGCCCGGGCCGAGGAAGAAATCCTCCAGCGGCAGCCATCGCTCGCCCTCCGGACCGACCACGCACACTCTGGCCCCCAGGGCGATCAGCGGCGGGGGCAGGTCGGCCGCGGGCGAGGCGTGGCACAGATTGCCGCCCACCGTGGCGAAGCTGCGGATCTGCTCGGAGGCCATCAGGCTGGCGGTCTCCACCAGGCACGGATAGCATTCCCGGACCACACCGGAGCGGGTGAGCTCCCGCAGGGTCACCAGCGCCCCCAACCGCAGGCCGCTCTGCTCGTCGAACGCGATGCCCGTCAGATCCGGCACGCGCTTGATGTTGATCACCGCCTCCGGCCGCAGACCACCCGCTCTCATCAGCGGCACCAGGTCCGTGCCACCGGCGATTACGCGCGCCCGGCCTTCCAGGCGGCCGATCAGGTCCAGCACCTCGGGTAATGTCTGTGGAGTGTAGTGGTCGAATTCACGCATCGCCCTCATCCACCTGTTGCGGATTGCTGCTCGCCCCCGTCCGCGAACAGGGCGCGCCCGGCATCGTACCCGGCCTCCAACGCCCGACGATTGTACTCCAGCCCTCGCGGCACCGCAGCTGGGAGCGCATTGTGCAAAGCGTCGATTGGCAAGGGCATCGCGGCGTGCGCCGCGGCGAACCCCACCATTACGACATTGGCCACCGCCACGGCACCGATCTCCAGGGCCATCCGATTCGCCGGCAGCGTGGAGGCCGAGATCTCCAGCCGGTCCAGGTGCTCTACCACCTCCGGCGGCAGATCATTCTCACCGTTGACGAAGGCCGCCCCGCCCCGGCGCAGGAAGGGCAGGTTGCGGACCGCCTCGTCCGGGTCCAAGGCCAGCAGCACGTGGGCCGTGCCGCGCTGGATGAGGGGCGCTTCGGTACCACCGATTTTTAGGTGCGAGAGCACCGAGCCGCCGCGCTGGCTCATGCCGTGGGTCTCCGATGCCATCACCGAGTGCCCCAGGACCATTGCGGTCTGCGTCAGCAACCGTGTGACCAGGACCACACCTTGTCCACCAAGCCCGGCGATGATGAGCCTGAGTTCCATTTAGACCTCGATCCGCGCCAAGATGAAGCCCTTGTAGCATGCATCGATGCACTGGCCGCAATCGACGCAGAGCTTCTGGTCCACGTCCACGCGGCTCCCATCCGGGCGGAGCACGAGCGCGGGGCACTCGAATGCCTCGACGCAGAAGCGGCAGCCGTCGCACTCCGCGGTGATCTCCACCGGCACGGGTTGATCGAGCAGGGGTCCGCGATCGTAGAGCACACACGGGCGGTCAGAGATCACCACCGCCACACGCCCGTCGGGTGACTGTGCGTGCTCGTGCGCCTCGCGCAGGGCCTGACCGAACGTGTCCTGATCGTAGGGATCGGTGACGGTGACGCACTCCACCCCGCAGGCGCGAACCAGCTCGGCAATCGAGACCCTGCGGGCAGCATCGCTCCCATCTGCCAGGGTCTCGCCCCCAGCCGTAGGCTGGAAGCCGGTCATGGCGGTCGTGTGGTTGTCCAGAATGACGAGCACGAAGCGGGCGCCCGTGTGGACGGCGTTGATCAGCGGCACGACACCCGAATGGAGAAAGGTGGAATCGCCGATCGTGGCCACGATGGGGCGCTTGTCCCCCACCAGCCGGTTGGCCTGGTAGAAGCCGTTGGCCATCGTCACCGCGGCCCCCATGTCGACGAACGTATCGACGGCACGCAGGTTCATCCCGAGAGTGTAACAGCCGATGTCACCGGGGTATATCGCGCCGGGGCCGAAGGTACGCTTCATGGTGAAGAAGGCCGAGCGATGCCCGCAACCCGGGCACAACCGCGGGCGGCGCACGGGTAGCGGCAGCGTGCTGACTACGGCGGCCAGCTCGGCGTCGTCGGGGCGGGGTTCGACGTCGCAGCCCGCCTCCTCCAGCACGCCGGCCAACACCGCGAAGACCACTTCGGGCGCCAGCTCACCGGCGGCCGGCACCGCGCCGTCCAGCCGCCCCCGTACCCGGCTGCGGTCCGGTAGCTGGAGCTCAATGCAAGCATCCGGTTCTTCGAGCACGAGTACGGTCTCAACGCTTTCCAGGAACCGGCGTGCCCGCTCCCGCGGCAGGGGATAGGGCGTGCCGATCTTCAGCACGGGCACGCGCACACCCAACTCCCGCAGGGCCTGGCGCGCGGTGTGGAAGGCCACGCCCGACGCGATCACCCCGACGCGGTCGGACTCGCCCTCGTCCACCACGTAGTTCAGCGGCGAGCTCTCGAACTCCGCCTCGATGTCAGCCAGCTTCTGCGCCAGCTCCTGGTGCAGGAGGAAACGGAACTTGGGCGTGGCGGTCCACCGCGGCGGATCCTTTCGGAAGCGCGTGTTGGGAATGGGAGGGTCCGGGTCCGGCTCATCCGGCATCGTGACGCTCTGGAGGGCATGGCACAGCCGGGTGGTCGGGCGGAGCATGACCGGCGCGCCGTGGCGCTCGGAGAGCTCCAGCGCCTGACCGACCATCGCGCGGGCCTCGGCCGGGCTGGAGGGGTCGAGGACCGGCACCTTGGCCGAAAGGGCCATGAGCCGCGAGTCCTGCTCGGTCTGGGAGGAGTGGGGGCCCGGATCGTCGGCAGGGATGACCACGAACCCGCCCTTCACGCCGGTGTAGGCCGCGCTGAAAAGCGGATCGGCGGCCACGTTCAGGCCGACCTGCTTCATCGCCACCGCGGCCCGCAGGCCGGTCCAACTGGCGGCCAGCGCCACCTCGAAGGCGACCTTCTCGTTGACGGACCACTCGGTATAGACCTGCCGGTCGAGTTCCTTCTGGAACTTCACTACTCCGGCCAGGATCTCCGAACTAGGGGTACCCGGGTAGGCCGTGGCGACCCGGCAACCGTGCTCCACCAGTCCCAGGCCGATCGCCTCGTTGCCCAATACGGTCCGTACACTCATCCACACCTCATCGCCTGCCCGCGTGCGTCGCCTTGAGCCCTCTGACAGCGAGGCTGAAGGAGATTTCAGCGGGCCGGAAAGCATCCCCCTGGTGCGCGTGAGTCTAGCATAGCGACCTGCGAGTGGCCAGTTGGGCGTACGCCGGGACGGGACGTAGCGGCTGACGAGACCATGGGCGGTGTGTGACGCCCCGACCTTGCTCCGAAAACGACACCGATCTTGTCAACGCCGCCACTGCGTCACGGACGGCAGGTACCGCGACCGGGGCGTCGGTGTCGGCGTCGCGGTCGGGGTAGACGTGGGGGTGGGCGTCGGCGTGAGGGTCGGCGTTGGTGTTGGTCGCACCTCGACCGAGACATACGGCACCGGGTACACGAAGCTCCCGGGCTCATTCTGATTGGTCACGAAGTCAGCCTTAGCCTCGATGTTCGTCGGTTGGTGCCCCAGCGCTTGCGGCTCCACCTTGAATGTGATGGTCGCCCCTTCCGCCGGCACGTAGTTCGTCACCCACCTCAGCTCGTCGGCCTCCGGGCCGATGGCCGTGGGTGCGGGCGTTGCACTGTCCTCGACATAGCGCATCTTGCCCGCCAATCTGTCCGTGACAGTCAGTTTCTTGAGGCGGATCCAGATATCACCGTTGCGGATCATCTCGAATACCGGGAGGATCTGGCCGATCTGCCCTATCTCAAAGAAATACCGAGGCGAAGTGGCCAGATCCCGCATGCACCGGTCGTCGCAGTCGTGCCCGACGCAGACCGATATCAGGAGGACGCCTTGGCCCTTCACCTTGTGGGTAGCCCGCTCCGCCTCCGCGCAGCCGGCGTCATTGTGCCCGTCGGAGAACAGGAGCATCACCTCATAGGCGCCAAACTTGCCCAGTGCGGGCCGCTCCCGCAGGAACAGCCGCAGGCCTTCGTGCAGGCCCACGTCGATCGCCTTGCCGCCTGCGGCGCGGACGCGCCGGATGCAGCTGAACACGCGCCCTTCGTCGTTGATTAGGCCACACAGCCGCCGCGCCTCGGTGTTGAACTCCACGACGCCTATCCGCGTCTCTGGATACTTCTCAAGCCTCAGTCGGCGTACGAGCTCCATGGCGCCGTCCGTCATCCGGCGGTTCTTGGACCCTTCCATGGAGCCCGAGCCATCCATGACGAGCACGATGTGCAGCGGCATCGTGTAACCCGCGCACCGCGCCTTGAACGTCAGGGTGACGTCCGCCGTGTCACCGAGGTACACGCGCTCGGTGGCGATCTTCTCGCCCCACCCAACGCACTCGCCCGGAGCCGGGGTGGGCATCGGCGTTCGCGTCGAGGTCGGGCTGGGCGTATGTGTGGCAGGTTGGGCCTCAGCGCGCGGCGCAACTCCCGTCAATCCACCGACCATCACGGACAAACCCGCTGCCGCGAGCAGCAGGGCATAGACAGGCCGAATTCCGATCCAGCAGTTCACGCTGGCGCACCTCCTTCACCGCGATCCGCGGCATCCGTACGCATTAACACACGAGACCGTGATCGTCGGACAGCGGATTCCGGTTCCGTGTGGCTCGATTGACACTGGCTCGCGCCTGGACTCGACGAAGAACCCGGTTCGCTGCACCACCGCTGGACCTTGGTGAACCTCGGCCGATATTGACGTTGCCGCTCCCCCAGTATATCATTGAGACAACTCACGGTATATCATCAAGGGTCAGCTTCCTATGGAACGCGTCATGATCACCATTCCCGGTTCATTGCTCGAAGTGGTAGACTCCATGGCTCGCAACGTCGAGGAAAACCGCAGCCAGTTCGTCCGCCAGGCGCTGCTGGCGCGGATCGAGCGCTTGCGCCGACAGGAGTTCGAGGCACTCCTGGCGGAAGGCTACGAGATCATGGCCGAGGAAGCGGCCGAGATCGCCCTTGAGAGCCTGTCACTCCAGGAAGCCGCCGTAGAGAGAACGTAGCCGCCGGATGAGTGAGAGCCGCCGGTTTCGCCGCGGGGATGTCATTCTCGTACCGTTTCCGTTCGTCACCGATTTCGGCCGGAGCAAACCCCGTCCTGTCGTAGTTGTGCAAAACGACGTAGGGAACCGCTACAGCCCAAACCTGATCGTCGTCGCGATTTCCAGCAAGGTGCCCGATAAGGGCTATCCCACCAACCATCGCCTGACAGCGGGTACGGCTGGTTTGGATCGAGACTCGGTCGTACTCGCCAGCGTCATCCTCACCATACCCAAATCCAACACCTTGAAGCACCTGGGGCAGCTCGATCACGCCGACATGGAGGCCGTGGACGCGTGTCTCCGCGTCAGCCTGGCTCTATAGCACCCCATTTACTCTGTTCACCGACCGTAGACCGTGAAATCAGTGCCGTACGGCCCACGCACGGTCGCCACCGCTCGGTAGTCGCGCCCGAAGCGCGGATAGGACGTTATCCCCGCAAGCGCCCAGTCGAAGTCGGGGAGATACAGGAAGTAGTCCGGCTCGTGCCGCCAGAAGCCGGTAGCGAAGTCGCCCTCCTGAACCTGTGCCGCCACGCCCGGTGTAACCAACCCGGCCAGGTCCACGATCGGGTTGGGTGTGAAGTAGCCCAGATAGCCAATCTCCATGAACGCCACCGAGTCGCCGGGATCAGTGTTGTTCCGCACCCATTCGGCCAGCGCCAGGTAGCTCTCCGAGCGCGGATCGCCCGGATCCTCCCGCACGACGTCCACCCGCGGCAACCACGCCGCCGCCAACATCCAGCACCCCACGAGTACGGCCACACCGAGGCGCACACGTGAATACGGAACACCCAGGCGGCCCAGGAGCCTCGGCAGACGGACCACCCCCAGCCCAGCCATCAACGCCGCCACGAACGTGACCGGCAAGCTGTACCAAGGGTAGCTGGGCACCCCGAGCAGGCCGTATCCAACCACATAGCCGATGATCCAAGCGACGATCACCAACCAGCGGCGATCCGTCCACAGCACCGCCCCCAGCCCCAGGAGCACCAGCCACCAGATCGGGTTCAGAAACACCGGCTGCTCGGGCCCCCACACCGACGACCACTGCGGCAACCACCGCGTGAAAAGCTCCGGCACGAACGGCTGCCAGAGGCCCGAACGACCCTGGGCCACCTTTGCCGCCAGCGTGTTGGGCCAGGCCGTCCCAAAGGACTCCCTGGCATACACCAGCCAGGGCACCATCAC
>CAYYVH010000146.1:0-9737 GCA_964475075.1 uncultured Anaerolineales bacterium
TGGCATGGTGCACGTGATGAGTGTCCGGCGGCCGCGCATCGCCGCCCACCCCACCGGTCACGGCCGAGTGGCCGCACGTATGGCCCGCCGTGCCCTGGCGCTCGAGCCCGACGTGGTGCACGCCTTCAAGCCCAAGGCTTACAGCGGTCTCGCCGCTGCCCTGCTGCGCCTGCGGCAGCGGCGGGATGCCGCGTTCGCGCTGCTGATGGACACCGACGACTGGGAGGGACCGGGCGGCTGGAACGATCTGGAGCCCTACAGCACCCACCAGCGCCGCGTGTTCGCCTGGCAGGAGCGTTGGGGTCTCGTCCACGCCGACGCCGTGACGGTCGCCAGCCGCGCCCTCGAGACCCTCGCCTGGTCCCTCGGCGTGCCACGCGAGCGGGTGACGTACTTGCCCAACGCGGTCGAGGTGGCAGGGGCCGTCGATGACGGCTCGCCTCCGCCACACGCACCCGACCGTGGGACGGACGCGGCCCCGATGCTCCTGCTTTATACACGCTTCTTCGAGTTCGACCTGGCGCGCCCGCTGGAGGTGTTGGCGCGCGTGCGACGGGCTTGGCCCGACGCCCGCCTGGTGGTGGTGGGGCGTGGGTTGTTCGGTGAGGAGACGACGTTCCTGGACCTGGCACGGCAGCGAGACCTGGGTGATGCGGTGGATTACCGGGGGTGGGTCGAAGCAGAGGACCTGCCGGCCGTCATGGCCCAAGCCGACGTGGCACTCTACCCTTTCGACGACACGCTGGTGAACCGCACCAAGTCGTCGGTCAAGCTGTTGGAGCTCATGGCGGCCGGTGTTCCCGTGGTCACTGAAGCGGTGGGCCAGAACCGAGAGGTCATCGAGGACGGACTCTCGGGTCGTCTGGTGCCACCGGCCGACGTGGAGGCCTTCGCCGGGGCGGTGTGCGAGCTTCTGGCCGATGCCGGCCGGAGGCGGGCGATGGGTTACGCCGCGCGTGACACGGTACGAACTCACTTCTCCTGGAACCGCCAGGTGGAGGTCCTCGACGATCTCTACTTCGAGGTCAATGGCCCCACCCGGTGGAGAACGCCATGATACCCGGCGACGGCCGCGAGGGCCGCGTCGTCCGCTACTGGCTGCCACTGGCCGGATGGATGGCCCTGATCTACGTCCTATCCGACCAGCCGAACCTCCCGAAGATGCCGGGCCTCTTCCTGGACTTCCTCCTCAAGAAGGGCCTGCACGCGGCTGAGTACGCCGTGCTGGCTGGGCTGTGGCGGCGTGCCCTGGCGGCGGGAGGCGTCCGTCGTGCGGGAGCGTGGGCCTTGCTGCTGACCGTTGCCTACGCCGCCACCGACGAGTGGCACCAGAGCTTTGTCCCGGGACGCCACGCTCGCCTCAGTGACGTGGCGGTCGATGCGGCGGGCGCATCGCTGGCGCTGGCGTGGTTGGAGCTGGGCGGCACGAAATGGCTTGCCGGGCGCGTGAACCAAAACACCGACGGATAGCGTAGATGCCGTCGGGCACGATCCCAGGTGAATCCACGATGGCGGTTCGATTGGAGGAAAAGGTGGAGCAGAATGAGTTCGCGTTGGTTGAGTTTGCCGAGAACCCGGAGCCGCGCTGTGCCGTCGCCCTGCTGCTCGACACCTCGGGCTCGATGCAGGGCAAGCGCATCGCCGAGCTGAACAGAGGGCTCAAGGAGCTCGACGCGGCGCTGAAGGCCGATCCCCTGGCCTCGCTGCGCGTTGAACTGGCGATGGTCCGCGAGCGGAAGGAAATATACAAGCAGCATGGCATCGACTCTTCCGCCCGTGGCTGTTTCTTATCACCGGCGGCTATCCCACGGACAAGGGCTGGCAGGGGGCCGCCGACGAGATCCGCGAGGAGGAGGCCCGCAAGGGCATTTCGTTCTATGCCGTTGGCGTGGAGGGCGCCGATATCCAGAAGCTCTCGCGCTTCTCCGATCAGCGCGCCCCGCTCAAGCTGAAGGGGCTGGCGTTCCAAGAGCTGTTCCAGTGGGTCTCCAAGAGCCTGTCGGCCGTGTCCCAGTCGCGCCCAGGGGATCAGACGCCGCTGCCGCCCGTGGGCTGGGCGGAGGCCGACACTTCAAGCTCGAACAGCTTATCAGAAGTCATCTGCCTGTTCTGACGTGGGCTATCAGCTATCAGGTGTCAGGCGGGTCCATTGTCGCAACGCGCCGTTTCGGCACGACCTCGTCTCATGTCGGAGCCGATCGATTGACCCCCGGCCGGGCGGCGTGTTATCCTGTCCAGTGTTCTTGCTGGCCCGTCAGGCAATCGGCCAGCCTTGAGGTCGGAAAGGAGACGATCGCATTGTACTCACTGAGTAAGGCCCTAATCTACGGCTTCCTGGTGTGGTTGATCCCCTTCATCGTGGCGTTCCTCGTGTTCTCACTGCATGAGGACAACCGGCCACTGTTCGAGTCTATCATGGCCGTTGCCGTGACGGTGACCGTGGTGGTGCTCGCAATTCTCTATTTCAGGAATGTCGCCGCGAACCACCTGCGGGAGGGAGTCTACCTTGGTGTTATCTGGTTCGTGATCAGCGTGGTGATCGACCTTGTGATGTTCATGTACGGTCCCGATGAGATGAGGATGACCTTTGGGGAGTACATGAGCGACATCGGGGTCACGTATCTCATCATGCCCGCGATTACGGTCGGGTTCGGCTACGTCCTCGAGACCGTGCGAGCGGTAGTAACCGATTAGGTCTTGTTTAGCAATAGGGAGACTGACCATGGCGAGTTTCACATTCACCGTGAACGGTGAGCAACAGACAGTGGAAGCCAGCCCGGAGATGCCGCTGCTCTGGGTGCTGCGCGATCTACTGAGCCTGACCGGCACCAAATACGGCTGTGGTGTTGGTGACTGCGGAACCTGTGTGGCCCATCTGGATGGCGAGGCCGTGCGGACCTGCATGACGCCCGTGTCGTCGGCGGCGGGGAAGCACGTCACCACCATCGAGGGCCTGTCGCCCGACGGCAGCCACCCGTTGCAGCAGGCCTGGGTGGATGAAGACGTGTCGCAGTGCGGTTACTGCAGCCCCGGCATCATCATGTCCGCCGCCGCGCTTCTGGCCCGCAAGCCGAAGCCCAGCGACACCGACATCGATGCGGCCCTGAGGCACCATGTGTGTCGCTGCGGTACGTACTACCGTGTCCGCCGGGCGATTCATCGAGCAGCCGGGGAGGTGTAGCGTGAGCGCAAGGAAGATCACCCGCCGTACGTTCATCAAGGGTTCGGCCGGACTGCACCTGGGCCTGTACGTTTCCGCACAGGGCGTCGGGGATATGCTCGTGTTCAGGGTGCCGCCGGACGCCGAGCAGGACGGTGCCGCGGTGAAGCCCGACGATCTGGTGGAGTTGGGCATCTACGTGAAGATCGACACCGACGGTACGGTGACGATCACCAACCCCCGGCCCGATATGGGTCAGGGCCCCCGTACTTCGCTGCCCAAGCATGTGGCGGAGGAGTTGGAGGTGGACTGGTCCGCCGTACGAATCGAGCAGGCGCGGGCGGACAGCCGCTACGGCAGCCAGACCTCGGGGGGCAGCACGAGCACCCGGACCTTCTGGACGACGATGCGCCAGGCAGGCGCGGCAGCCCGCGAGATGCTCGTCGCCGCCGCTGCCCAGAAGTGGGGGGTGGACCCGGGGAGCTGCCGGTGCGAGCTTGGGGTCGTGATCCACGACGCAACCGGTCGCCAACTTACCTACGGGGAGCTGGTCGAAGAAGCGGCGAAGCTCCCGGTACCGCAGAACGTGCCGCTGAAGAACCCGCGCGATTACACGCTGGTCGGGACGCCCACCCCACGCGTGGAAGGCCCCAGCCTGGTCGACGGTAGCGGTGTGTTCGGCATGGACGCCCGAGTGCCAGGCATGGTGTTCGCTGTGGTCGCTCGCCCGCACCCGTTCGGCGGCAGCCTGGCCGACTACGATGACTCGGAGGCCCTGAAGGTGCCGGGCGTCCGCCAGGTGATGCGGTTCGGCGGCGGTGTGGCCGTGGTGGCGGATCACACGTGGGCCGCCCTGGCCGGGCGGGATGCGCTCGTGATCAACTGGAACTCGGGTCCCAACGCCGAAGTGGACAGCGCCCAGATCCGGGCACGACTCCAGAGTAGGGTCGGGGTGTTTCCGTCGCTGCCACGCGAGGTGGCGACCCCGGTCGAGGCGTACTACGACGTGCCGTACCTCGCCCACGCGACGATGGAGCCGATGAACTGCCTGGTAGACGCGCGTGCAAACAGCTGCGAGGTTTGGGCCCCCACTCAGGCGGCCGGGTCTGTTCAGCGTTCGGTGGCGAACACACTGCGGATTCCGCAGCAGAATGTCACGGTCAACGTGACCCTCGTCGGCGGCGGTTTTGGCCGGCGGCTGTCCGTGGACTACGCAACGGAGGCGGCGCGGTTGTCCCGGGATGTTGGAGCGCCGGTCCAGGTCGTATGGAGCCGCGATGACGACATGCGCCACGACAACTACCGCCCGGCCAGCCACCACGCACTGCGCGGTGGCCTGAACGGAGACGGGCAGCCCGTGGCCTGGGCCCACCGGGCGGCGCTCGCCAGCCCGAGCGGCAGCCTCTTCGATGCAGTGCTGCTGGAGGCCAGCGAGGAGTTCGGCCCGGACCAGGAACGGCCGCCGTACAGAATCCCGAACACGTCGGTGGAGACGGTGCGGGTGCGGGCTCCCGTCCCGACGGGGGCCTGGCGCTCGGTCAACAACACGCAGTTCACCTACGCCAACGAGTGTTTCATGGACGAGCTGGCGGCGGCGGGTGGTCACGACCCCTACGAGCTGCGGCGCGAGCTCACCCAGAACTCGCGACTCCGGAACTGCCTCGACCTGGCAGCCGAGAAGGCCGGTTGGGGCGATCCGCTTCCCGAGGGCACCGGTCGAGGGATGGCCAGTTTCGTGGGTTACGGCTCTTATGCCGTTCAGGTGGTGGAGTTGTCGGTATCGCCGGCGGGCGACGTGCGTGTGCACCGCGCCGTCAGCGCCATCGACTGCGGCATTGCGATCAACCCGCTGGGCGTCCAGGCCCAGATGGAGGGCGGCCTTTCGGACGGCATCTCCACTGCGCTCAAGGCGGCCATTACGATCGCCGGCGGCGGGGTGGAGCAGACGAGTTTCGCCGACTACGGGTGGCTGCGCATAGACGGGATGCCCGAGGTGGAGGTTCACATCGTGGAGAGCACCTCGAATCCGGGTGGTATGGGCGAGGTGGGATTCCCAGCCGTGTCGCCGGCGGTGGCCAACGCGATCTTCGCCGCCACCGGCAGGCGCGTCCGGCGCCTGCCCATTCGGCGGGAAGACCTAGCCGGCTGGACCGGTGCACCCACACCCACACCCACACCAACGGCCACGTCCGAGCCCACACCTACGCCGACGCCGAGGCCCACGGTCGGGCCGGAGGGCGACAGGATCTACCTGCCGTGGGTGGGAAAAGAGAAGTCTTAATGGGGTTGCCAGAAGTCGGTCGTTTGGTGTGGCTTGGGCTATGAGCTATGAGCTGTTAGCTCGGTGGATCCATGCGTCGGGCCGAGGGAGCGAGGCTGGTGTTGGTTGACGGGCTATCGGCTATCAGCTATCAGCTATCAGCCCGGCTGATCCGAGGCCGGGCGTGCTTGGCGGCTGTCGGGGATATTGCGTAAGGGTGCGGTAGTGGGAGGGGGGAGTCCTGTCGCGTCCGTCGTCGGTATGGATGGGTGCGGCAAGAGCTCTACGTTCCGTGGCGCGCTTGAGCTGTTGGCCAAACGCATCTGTGTGGTGGGCATCGGCGACGAGGTGTTGAGCGGCGGGCCGGGCGAGCCGCCGAGGGTGCGCCGAGACATTCCCCTGTCGCGCTCGGCGCGCATCGTCGGCGGCTTCGCCAAGGGCCTCCGCTGGCAGCGCCTGTACAAGAACCTGAAGTTCGTCGAGCTCACCGAGCGGACGCACATCCGCGAGTACGTGGCCAGGCATGATGCACCGGATGTGATCCTGACCGACGGTCAGCCCCTGGTCAACTGCGCCGCCTGGTCCGCGGCCCATTTCTACAAGGAAGACCTGGTCAGCGACGAGGATCTGCTCCAGACGTTCGGCTTCCTGGCCGGGGAGGAGACGATCCCACTCCGTGAGCTGCCCTACTACCTGAGCCGCGCGTGGCCGCTTGCGCTCCTGAATTGGTCGCGTGTGGGCCGTTTCCGTTTCCCGGATCTGATCTTCCTCCTTGACCTCGATCCCGCTGTGGCCATGGCCCGCATTCGCGCCCGCGGCAAGCCCCTCCAGGTGCATGAGACCGAGGTGTTCCTGGGCCGGTTGGGTCGGAACTACACCCGTGTCTGCCGAATCTTCCAGGAACAGCGTGGCGTCCCGGTGACCACGATTGGCGTGGACCGGGTACCGCTGGACGAGGCGGTGCGGATCGTCGCCGACCGCGTGCTGACACATCTGGATCTGGATCGCGGGCGAAGCGTCGAGCTCCGCGGCTGACCGGCCCATGTCAGACGTGATCGACGTAATCGCCACCACGATGTCCGGCTCGATCCGGGACCAGCGCAGGGTGGGGCTGATCGGGCCGGCGTTCGAGGCACGAACGTCGCGGCCGGTGCGCGTCCACACGGCCGACAGCCACGCCGCGGCGCGGGCGATCACGAATGAGATTGTCACCGGGGGTGGTCGCACGATCGTCTCGGCGGGCGGTGCCGGCACCTTCAACGCCGTGCTGGAGGGCGCACACTTGGCGGCCGTTCCGCCCGGTCGAGGCATGCCCTCCGTGAAGCCCTCGAGCCGCGCCACTGGACTGAAGGGAGTGCCGTGGGAGGCCGAAAGGCGCTTCCTGGTGAGGCCTTCACTCCGGGCACGCCTCGACCGGGCGGAACGGGTGACCGACGTGCCTGGCGAACTGCCTCCCGACCTGCGCTTGGCGTTCCTGCGCAAGGGGTCGGCTGACCTGATCGGCAAGGTGCTGGGCATCCCGGACGATCTGTCCGCCGCGGTGGAGGCCATCGTCGAGGGAATCGAGGCGGACCGGTGCATCGAGGCGGACGTGCTCTCCGTGGTGGCAACTGAGCCGGACGGGCGGGAGCAGCGCCGGCATCTGGTCGGCTTCGGCGGTGTGGGGGTGTTCGGCGAGGTGCCGCGCTTCACCGAGAGCCGGGTGATCAAGGTCTACAAGGGCGTGGTGGGGACCCTCTTCGGTGACCTGGGGCCCTTCCTCGTCGGCTTGGCGCTGGCCATGGGGTGGTGGCGGCTGCAGCGTCTTGTCGGACGCGTTCCTCCGATGTCCCTGGTCCTGGACGACGAAGAGCTCGCGCCGGATACCTGGGGGTCGGCGATCGTATTGAACGGTGACCTGGGGGACGAGTTCCCGCTGGGTCGGGGGCTGGACCTGGGGAGCGGCTCGTTCCGGGTAGTGGTGCTGCGCTACGAGGGGTTCCGCCGGGCGATGCGACAGATCAAGGCCGGGCGGCGGGGCACGCTGCTCGACGATCCGGAGTGCTACGGAGCCGTCGTCAGAACCGTTCACCGGCTCACCGTGCGGCCCGCGGAGGCGCGGCCATACACGGTCAACGTGGACGGACTGCAGATGCTCACACGCGGCGAGGTGCGATTCTGGGTGTCCGGCAGGGTGCGGTTGGTGAGTGGTCGCACTGTCTCCTAGCGCGCCGAATTTGAAAGACTCGAATCGGTTGCGGCGCGTGTTTGCCGGACCCGGGCACCTCGCGTAGATTTGACTCTCACATCCGTTCCGGAAGCCTGGGAGCTTCACCGGCCCAGCGGCTGCTTGGACTCGTCATCCCGCCACACCACGTACGAGTACACAATCGCAGTCAGGGCCGCGGCCAGCGCGCCGCCGACCGCGATTACGAGCAGGAGCGGTCCGCTATCCAAGGGGGTTGCCAGTAGGGTCGCCACGCCGACGAGGGTGAACAGGCGCCCGCCCAGCCGGTGTGTGCGTGACCACGACAGCTCGCTGGACAGCGTCCAAGGCGTGCGGATGCCGAAGAAGAAGTTGCTGCGAATGCCAGCCAGAACCTGGCCGATCGCGACGAACAGGATCCCGACAATGCCGAAGACGACACGGTTCATATCCACCTCGCGGCCCAGCGCGCCCAGTACCATCACCACGTGCATGACCGCCATGAACCCGGCCATCGTGATCCACACCGTCGTGTAGGCCCGGCCGGATTTCGCCAAGTTCGCTCGGCGCGGCTCGATGCGCGGAATGACGGCGAAAAGGGCGGCGATACCCAACGTGACCAAGGGTATCAAGAGCAACGCCTCGCCCTTGCCGCCGTAGCGGTCGGGCGTTCCCTCCACGCCCCAGTGGACGGGGATCTGGGCGTCGGCGGGCACCTGCGTCCACGCCCACCCCGACAGGGCAAACATGAAGATCACGATCACGGCGCTAATGGTCAGTCCAGGCTTGAGGTTCATTGGAGTCTCCTTAGCTGGACTTTGTACATTTTGGCGAGCGTCTCGCAGCCGTCTGAAGCGTGGTTGTCTGCGAGCCGCGAGGTTTTCTCGTGTTGGCCGCACACAGCGACATGAGATAATCCCTCACATGTTCTCCGAGGGCGCTGTTTCGCGCCTGAGCCTCTGAGAAGCCCGGAGACGATTTTGTACAAGGTCGAGCTGAGCCTTGAGCAGATCCTCTGCCCGCGCTCCCGGTATTCCCTGATAATAGGTCGTGTCGGCGTAGTCGAACTTGTCCTCGCCGGCATCCTCGCCGTCCAGGAAGTCGCGACTGCGCGGGCTGTACCACATCGCCACCTCGGCCAGCGGAGTGCTGTGGTAGACCATTCCCGTGTTGGACGCCAGCCAGGAGAAGACGATCTGGCGGCTGCCGGTGCTGTCATCCACCATCTCCGGCCCTTTGGCCTCGTAGAAGTTGGCCCCCTCCGCCAGGTGGACGCCGGCCTCACGCAGGCTGTCGTCCACCGATCCGGCGTAGGTCAGTAT
Organism: uncultured Anaerolineales bacterium; assembly: GCA_964475075.1. GTDB lineage: Bacteria > Chloroflexota > Anaerolineae > Epilineales > Epilineaceae > CAYYVH01. Next base: position 8,928 of record CAYYVH010000146.1, read on the forward strand.
CCAGCCCGGCTTGCCCTTGTTGGCCGCCACGCCGAACTTCACCATCAGCGCGTAGTCCCGCCACTGCTTGAGGGTCGCGTTGGCCATGCCGGCCTCGTCCTGGTCCACCGGCTCCAGCTCGTGGGCCGTGGCAACGTATGGATTGTCGACGAGCTCAAGAGGGTCCTGGGCGTACGGGGTAACGAAGTTGGAGTCCATCCCCCAGTTCTCGGTGAAGAGGACCAGATCGGGGTCAACCTCCCGGGCTGCACCGAACACGTCCTCCACGAAGCGCGTGATGGACGTGATGCGCCAGCGCACGAACTGCCGCCAGGCCAGGTCGTCCCAGTCTTTCGCCGGAGTAGGCTTGTCGTCACATGGGCCTCCTCTTCGTTTTCGGCTAGCAGATGCTACCGAAGAGTGGCCCATGTGTCTATTCAACCACGGTTTTCCGGAAGAGTCAAAACTGATTCCCCCAATGGAGCCACTCTCAGCACCAAATTGCCAAGCAGCTCTTATCCCCCCGTGAACCATGCCGGCTGCGGCGGGGTTCAGAACGTCCGCGGCACGAAGCCGGGGGAGTTGAGCACGTCCATCACGTCCTCGCCGAAGCCGAGCACGACCAGCCCCTGCTTTTCGCCGGCCCGGACCAGGCTCTCGTCCACGTAGAGGGACGCGATGGCGCCAATGACCTTCTTGCCCTGGAACTCGGGGAAAGTAGTCCCTCACGGTGGCGAGGTGCTCGAGAAATGCGGCGAGGTGCTCGGGCATCAGGAGGCTCTTCGTCTCGTTGACCAGCGCGTGCTCGCCGCACACCGCCACCACGTCGAA
>CAYYVH010000147.1:0-9728 GCA_964475075.1 uncultured Anaerolineales bacterium
CGATGCCCGGTGTCCTCGCGGGGTGTGCGCGTGCTGATCAGCGCCACGGTGACGGCGCCAGGGCCCGAGTTGGGCCTGAGGTGGGCGCCGATTGCCCTCATCGCCGGGCCAGCCGCCGCAGCCGCGCCGGCCGCGCCGTCGCCAGCAGATTCCACGAGGATGTCCCCCCGGCGGCCCAGGTTGGCCCGCAGAAGGGCCGCGTCGCCGTCATCGACGGAATCGTCTTCGTTGAAGTCGGCCCGCGGATCGAAACCGTCCTCGCCCTGCGACTTGCCGTAGGCTGCCGTGAGCAGGGATACGTCCGTCCGGCTTCCGGGTGTTCAAGGAGCGACTGGCCAGCGAGGGTCACGTCGGTCTGGCGGGGTGCCTCAGCGCTCCAGACCAGCGCTGTTGTGCCGGTGCCCGTGATGGCCCTGAAACGAACAACCGCCGCCGTGAAGCGACCGTCGGCCGGATTGCCGCTCGCGACGAAGTCGATGCGGCCGGCGGCGTTATCGACCCGATGCCGTCGCGCCAAGGGTCACTGAGCGCGATGCGGTCTCCCTCGCAACCGACGCCGGCCACGCTGACGTAATGCCCGCCCAACCAGCGCAAACCGGACGGTTGCATCTCCCAGAACCCCAGGAGCATCAACACCTGGCAGTACTGATCGGTGTCGGGTACCGTCCAGCTCCGCTGCCGCTGGTCAAAGTCGGGTAGCCCGACGGGAGCGTAGTCGGACAAACCGCCGCCGAGCCAGCATCCGGTCGGCGGCGAGAGGAGCGGTTCCGCCGAGGTCACGCACAGCGATACATCGTCCACCAAGGCCCAGGTCCGGCCGGCCTGCCCGTCGTTCCGCACGGCGAATTGGATCCCGATCGCCTGCCCCGAGTACGCGGACAGGTCAGCCGTCACGGTCTCCCAGTCGCTTCGCCTACCGTGACGCCTGAGCACTCGCCGGAGCCGCCCTTCGCCGTCGGTGACGGCCGCAATGAACCAGTCGTAGTCCTCCCCGGGCCCATCGGAATCCACCCGGTAACGGAACGAGAGGCGCGCTGTGGCCGTGCCCTCGCGCAGGTGCACTGTCTGCCGAACCGCGGACAACCCCGGCTCGTCGGGGCGGCCGGGGTGCCCGAGAAGGACGGCGTGCGTGTCCGTCGGACGGTCGATGGTGACGACCGCTGTAACCTCGTCCGCCGAAGTTGGCGTTCATCTCTTGACTCGAGACCCAGGCGGTGGCGGTGGGTGCGAGCGCCTCTTGGCTCTGTAAGGCAGCCGCGGCCCGAAGCGATGGTTTTCCCAGACGAGAGAACGGCTGACTGCTGGCAACGATGTCAGCAGCAACGCGGACACGACGACGAGCAGCGATGCGCGGAATCTCATGGCCTGCTTCCTCCCTGCTACCGGGTTTCACCGGTCACCGAGTGCTGTCCTCAATTACCCTTGACAGCATGCCAGACCACGGAAGGCCGGGCCACCAACGGGGATGGCACCGGCCGTCGGGATCGTTGGCACCGCCGGGCGGGCCCTGGTATATTCCCGGGTTGGGCCGCATTGCGTGTACGATAGGGACGGGGAAGTGGCCGGCTCCGGTATTCGCCGCGGCAGGGCGGCAGGATGGAGCGGGTCGATGGCGTCGACGGGCGGTCACCGGATACAGTTTGACTTCCCGAACAACCACCAACTTCAGCTCAACGAGGCGCCCGCCCGTTGGACCGTACTGGCCTGATCTGGGCCAGGGAACACGACCATGAGTGACGATAGCACGATTCGGATCAACCCGCGGTTGAACATTCCCGCCGCCGAGCTGGAGTTCCGCTTCTCGACGAGCAGCGGGCCCGGGGGGCAGCACGTCAACCGATCGGAAACCAAGGTGACCCTGCGCTTCGATGTGGCCGAATCACCCAGTCTGAGCGAGGCGCAGCGGGAGCGCGTACTTCGGAAACTGGCGTCGCGTCTAGACAAGGACGGGGTGCTCCAGATCCAGGCGCAGGAGTCACGGAGCCAGCGGAAGAACCGGGAAGCGGCCGTGGGGCGCTTCCGGGCGATGCTGGCCGAAGCGCTCCGGAAGCCGAAACGACGCCGGAGAACAATGCCGACCAAAGCGGCGGTCGAGAAGCGGTTGGCCGCGAAGAGGCAGCGGGCGGCACTGAAGCGGGATCGGAGCCGCAAGACGGACGACGAACAGTGAGGCGGCCGCGCCGGTCGCTCGTGTTGCTGCTGTCGACCGAGCCGCCGGACGCTCCCGGAGACTGCGGTGCGATCCCGACGTTCGCCGACGGGCCCGTGCCGGCGAGGCAGCTGCACGTGTCAACCACGGGTGGCGATCAAGCAGACCCCGCCGGGCCCGAACGGCTACGTCCGTGACCCCCTCCCTGAAGCCACACGCCGCCAGCCTGCTCCAGGGAGCAATCGTCCTGGTGTATATCGTTCTGGGGGTGGCGTACTTCGGGCCGCGGAGCGCCGTGGAGAACCTCGATTTCTGGACGCACATCCGCTTTGGGCAGGAGTTGGACTGGTCACAACCCGAGACGCTTGTGAACGGGTTGTATCCTCTCGGCTACCCGCTGATGCTGCGGATGGCGATCGGTGCCGGGATCGACGTCCTGCGGTTCGGCCAGTTGCTGGCCTGGTCGGGCGGGCTGTTGATGCTCCTGTCCGTCTTCGGCATTGCCCACCGCATTACGGGTAGTCCGGTGTTCGCCGCCGCGAGCGCATCGCTGCTGATCGGGAATTCCCACTTCCGTGAGGCAGCTACCGTCGAGGGTAACGACATGCTCTCGGCCGGATTGCAGATGGCAGCGCTCCTCCTGCTGTGGCGGATGACTCGCCCGGAGGGCACGGCTCTGTCCCGGAAGTCGGCGTGCGTGGCCGGGTTTACACTGGGGCTGGCGTACTTGGCTCGCTACACCGCTCTGATCCTGCTCCCCCCGTTCCTCCTGTTCGTGCTCTGGCGGGCGCATCGGCCTGCCCGACGGGCGTTGGCTGGCGCCGGGCTGCTGCTCGGCGGCTTCATCCTGGCCACATCCGTGCAGACGGTGCCCAGCCTGGTCGTGGCTCACCATCCCTTCCATACGACGCAGGCCAAGAACGTGTGGTTCGCGATTCACGGTGGGCAGGACTGGGTCGAGCGCTGGGAGGAGGTTCCGGACAGCATCACGCTGGTCGACGTCGTTTTGGCGAATCCCGCCCGGTTTGCCGATCACTGGTGGGCGGAGGTCACGAGGGCGTTTCGGCCGCCTGGGCTTTGGTCGACGGCGCTACACCTGGCGACGCTGGCCGGGGGAGTCGTGCTCATGTTGGATCGTCGCCTGCATCCAGCCGGTCGGGTACTGCTCCTTCTGGCGTGGACACTGCCGTTGGCGGTGACGGGCATGGCCTGGCTGGCGCCGCGGTACATGCTGGTGCCGCTCGCGGTCCAGGCGCTCACGCTGGCGCTCCTGGCCGATCGGATCGCCGAGCTGCTCCCGGTACGGCGGGTTCTGGCCGTCGGACTGGCCTGTGGTGCGCTCGTGCTCGCGGCGTCGCCCCTGCGGACGGTCTCGGAGGTCGGGGGATGGCTCGACACACCAGCCCGCTCGGCCCCCCAGGACGTGAACGCACTGCTTCGGCTTGCCGGCATGGAGAACCCGCTCGACGTCGCCACGAACGACCCTTACCTGCATGCCACGGATGTTCCCGCTCGGACGCGCTACCCGCAGCTGTATCCTTTTGCGCCCCGACCGGATGGCCCCGACGATGTGTTGTGGCACGTGCGGACCTTCAGCTGGCGCTACCTGGTGCTGAACTACGAAGCCGGGTTCGGCGACTACGCCGCGTTCCGCGACGGGGCGCCCGCCTACCGAGATCGGCTCGTGCCCCTGGCGCTCGGCGAAACAGCGTCCGTGTACTGCGTCGGGCTCTGTCTGTCCGATGGCATTCAACCAGACGACACCGCGTTCGACAACGGCATGCGGCTCCTCGGTCACCGCCTGCGCACGGGTCCGGGGCGGGTGGGGGTCTATCTCAGCTGGCACGCGGATTCGACGATAGGCCGCTCGTACAAGGTCTCCGTGCGCGTGGTCGGTCCGGACGACGAAGTGCTCTTCCAGTCCGACGGCGTGCCTCAGCGCTGGACCCATCCGACGGACGAATGGCGGCCGGGCGAAACCGTGGGCGATTTCCATGTTCTGGGCTTCGATCCCGTCCAGACGGCTGGTGGGAAGGTCGTGTTGGTCGTGTACGATGCCGCGACAAATGAGCCGATGTGGACCCGCCTGCCGTCGGGCAAGCGCGGCAGTGCGGTGGTCGTTCTGGATCGGTTGGCCGTGAGGTGAGATCCCCCGGCACAGGTCATGGGCAACTTGCTTGCCCCGGCTGTGGGTCTATGGCATACTGCCCGATCTGGCGCTGCGGGATGCACCTATCGAGTCGATCACCGTGGGTGCGTCCTGACGCCGACATGCCCCCGACGGAGGATTGCCGCCCATGAGCTCAAGAGAACTCGAGTCGGTCGCCTGGGCGCTCGTTGCCGAGGGAAAGGGCATCCTGGCTGCCGACGAGAGCTTCCCTACGATTGAGAAGCGCTTCGGAAGTATCGGAATCGAGTCGACCGCCGAGACGCGCCGGGCCTACCGCGAGATGCTGTTCACGACGCCGGGGATGGAGGCGTTCATCAGCGGCGTGATCCTGTTCGATGAGACGATCCGACAATCGGATCGAGAAGGTACGCCGTTTGCCGAGGTGCTGGCGCGGAAGGGCGTGATCCCCGGGATCAAGGTGGACAAGGGAGCCAAAGCGCTGCCCGGATTCCCCGGCGAGAAGTTCACCCAGGGCCTCGATGGACTCCGCGGTCGCCTTTCGGAGTACCGGGATCTGGGCGCCCGCTTCGCTAAGTGGCGGGCGGTGATCGCCATCGGCGACGGTCTACCGACTGATGTGTGCGTCCGAACCTGCGCCCATTCCCTTGCTCTGTACGCCGGGCTTTGTCAGGAAGCGGGTTTGGTGCCCATCGTCGAGCCGGAGGTGCTGATGGATGGTCACCACGACTTGGCCAGGTGCGAGGACGTCACGACGTCTGCGCTGAAGACCGTGTTCTCCGAGTTGCTGGACCATCGTCTCCTGCTGGAAGGCACATTGCTGAAGCCGAACATGGTACTATCCGGCAGCGAGTGTCCGGTGCGGGCAGGAGTGGAGGAGGTCGCGATGGCGACCATTCGCTGCCTGCGACGGTCCGTGCCGGCGGCGGTGCCCGGTATCGTGTTTCTGTCCGGAGGGCAGAGCGCTGAGTTAGCCACTGCTCACCTCAACGCGATGAACGCCACAGGCGGTCACCCCTGGCAGCTCAGCTTCTCGTACGGCCGAGCATTGCAGGCCCCGGCGCTCGCGGCGTGGGGCGGGCAGGAGTCGGGTGTGCCTGCTGCCCAGGACGTCTTTCTGCACCGGGCCAGGTGCAACGGTGCGGCGCGCAGCGGGAGCTATACGCCGGACATGGAACGGGCAGCCTAACCTGCCGCGACCGTTCCCGCCGCCTCCCGGCAGGCCGCACCGCCTTTCGCAAAGGCCTCCTCGTTCAGGGGAAGCAGGGCGCTGTGGGTTTTCAGCGCAGCTCGCATGGCGGTCAGGAAGCTATCCTCCGGGAACAAGTTGGTTGCCCCCTGAAGCGCGCCCAGCGCCACGATGTTCTTGACCTTGACGTTGCCCAGGTCCAGCGCGATTTGCGTATACGGCACGCCGATCAACCTGACGCCGGGGTCCAGCTCCGGCGGGTTGGCGATCACCGACGTGTCGTAGATGATCGTGCCGCCGGGCTGTATGGTGGGCCCGAATTTCTCCAGGCTGGGGGCGTTGAAGACCACTAGGATGTGCGGGTTCGGCGACGCCGGCGAGAGCACTTCGTCGGTAGCGACGTGAACGTCGGCGTAGGACGTGCCACCCCGCGACTCCGGCCCGTAGCTGGGAATATGGGTGGCGTCATACCCCTCGTTGATGGCGACCTTGCAGGCCAGCTTGGCGATCGTCTGTGCCCCGTCGCCACCGGCGCCGGCGAACTTCAACGAGATGTCGTGTGCGTTGATGTGAGTGGGGAACGCCTGCCCGAATCGCTCCACCGGCTCATTTGTGCCGCCGACGGCCGCCACGACGCCTTCCGTGCTGAAGTCTGGATCATCGAGCATGAACCATGGCTCGGCGTCCACGTCCTTCTTCACACCAAGGGGGAAGACGGGGACCATCTGTTCCCTAACCCATGTCTCGGCCTCCGCGGGCGTCATCTTCAGGTGAATGGGGCACTCGGACAGAACCTCCACGAACCCAAGCCCCCGATTCTCCACCTGCAGCTGTATAGCCTTGCGAATCGCCTTCTTGGCACGCATCCGCTGCTTGTTGTCGAACAGCGCCACCCGCTCGACATAAACGGGCCCGTCCAGCTGGGCCACGGCCTCGGCGACCTTGAGGGGTTCCCCGGCGAGGCGGTCGCGCCCCGCGGGAGTGGTGGTTGTCCGCTGCCCGAGCAGCGTCGTTGGCGCCAGCTGGCCACCGGTCATCCCATAGATCGCGTTGTTGATGAAGATGAAGGACAGGGGAAGACCCGTCTGTGCCACCTGGATGATCTCGCCCAGGCCGATGGCCGCCAGGTCGCCGTCGCCCTGGTAGGTGACAACGATCGCCTCGGGATTGGCCAGCTTGTGCCCGCTGGCTACGGCAGGAGCCCGACCGTGGGCGGCTTGGGTGTTGCCCACGTCGAAGTAGTAGTAGAGGAACACGCTGCAGCCTACCGGGGAGATGGCGATGGTCCTGTCCTGAATCCCGAGTTCATTGATTGCCTCGGCGAGGTATTTATGGGCAAGACCGTGTCCGCATCCCGGGCAATAGTGGGTCGAGAATCCCTTCAGGCCCTCGCCGTGGGCATGTCGCGTGAAGCGCTCGTAGAAGACGCTAGCCATTGAATCCCTCCTCGAAGGCGACAACCTTGCTGACAATTTCATGTTGCTGGGGTAGCACACCACCGTAGTGCTGCAGCCGGTCGATCGGTGGCGGCGAGGTGACCGCGGCGTGGCTCAGGGCGAGGCGAAGCTCATCCTCCAGCTGTCCGGGGCCGGCTTCCACGACCAGCAAGCCGCGCGCTCTCTCCAGCAGCGGGACCAGGGATCGGATGGGGAACGGCCACAACGTGATTGGCCGGAACAACCCGGCCTTTATCCCCCTGTCGCGCAGCTCCTGGACCGCACCCTTTGCCATCCGGGCGGGCGTGTTGGTGGCTATGACCAGCCAATCCGCATCGTCGCAGTAGAACGCATCCGACCGCTGCTCATTCTCGATGATGCGCTCGTATTTCTCGTTAAGGTGGATGTTGTGCGTCTCGAGGTCGGCCTCGATGAGCAGGATGGAGCAGTTCAGGTTCCGGCGGTGCGCGGCATCGCCGTACACGGCCCACTCGGGCAGACCGGGCTCGACGAGGCATTTCGGCAGGTCCACTCGGCCCGTCATCTGACCCAAGTACCCGTCACCAGCCAAGATCACCGGATTGCGGTACTTGAAGGCCAGGTCGAAGGCCTCCATCGTCAGGTCCAGCATCTCCTGGGGCGTGGACGGGGCGAGGGCCAGCGCATGGGTATTCCCGTGGCCCAAGCCGCGGCAGACGAGCTTGATGTCGCTCTGTTCCGGACCGATGTTGCCCAATCCGGGTCCGCCCCGCATGATGTTGACGAAGACGCCCGGAATCTCGGCCCCGATCATATAGGAGATGCCCTCCAGCATCAGGCTGAACCCGGGGGAAGACGTGAAGGTCATGCAGCGCATGCCGGCACCGCCACAGCCGTACATGAAGTTGACCGTCGCGACCTCGCTGCCTGCCTGGACGAAGATCCCGTCCACGTCGGGCAGGAGCTTCGCCATGAGCTCCGCGCCTTCCGTGGAGGGCGTAATCGGATAACCGAACAGGTGCCGGCAGCCGGCCAGCAGGGCGCCGATGGCGGATGCGTGCGCGCCGCTGAGCACCATCGGCTCGAGCTCCGGCAAGGGCACCCTCTTGTCAGGAATGGCTTCGGGCTCGGGTGCCGGGGTCAGGCGAGTGCGCAGGAAGGTCTCTGGATCGGGCGGCCTGAAGCCATCCCCGGTCATCTGCTCTACCAGTCCGAATGGCTCCGGGCACGCGACGAAGCACAGTCCGCATGCGTTGCACAGATCCAGATCGAAGACCACGGGTGTGAAACCGGAAGCGGGCTCGATTTCAGTTCCCGGCGAGATGCAGTGCTGGGGGCAGGCTTCGATGCAACGTTCGCAAGCCTTGCAGAGCTGTGGGTAGAGGAAGGGTTTTGGTTTGGCCTTGGGCTTGGCAGTTGCCATGTTTGTTCCTTTCAAAGCTGCGCGTCTAGGCTCTGTTGCCTGTCTAATCGGATCCCCGAATGGAGCGCGCCCCGTCCTGGCCCTGCCGGAAGGGACAAGCGGGTGAGAACGCTTCCAGCACGGGTCCAAGGCGTTCTACCCTGAGCTCCTCAAAGCGATCCACGAGGCGTCGTCCCTCTGGGCTCGCCGAAAGCAGCGTGACTCTGCGGTCGCTCCGGCACGGGTTGCGCGCAGCCAGGCCCATACCCTCGAGCCTGTCGACGCACTTGCAGACGCCGGGCGAGCTCACGCCCAGAAGGTCGGCGACAAGTCCCAACTGGTGCCGTTCTCTTAGGCAGATAGGCTTGAGGAGGCGGAATTACGGTGATGTGATTGACTCGGGTCCGATCTCCTCGATATACCTGTCCTCCAGGATGTCCCGGACGGCAGAGCTGAAGATGTGTCCGTAATGTAAGCACCGCCGGAGTTGGTCTGCGCCTACCGTCCCACCGTTTTGGGCATCGCTCGCGTTTTCGGATGGGAGATGATGTCGCGGCACAGTGGATAACCTCGTTTCCGGTTGATCCGAGTATAGGTTGTGCGGCGGGAGGCGTCAACCCCCGGTGGCGCGCCCGCGGCGTGGTGTGCCGGCCGGGGCCATGTTGGGTCAAGCCGGTTCTTGCAGGGCCTCATCGACGGTCTCGCGTCGCCACGAACCCGCCCTGGCTGAGCGTCACGCATCCCAATCTTCGACGAAGGCGGCCGGCAGATCTTCTCCGCCTACCGCACGCCGGATGGCTCTCGATTTGTGCAACAGGGTCCGAGCACCCGGGCCAGTTCAGACCGTTGGGTGGTCTTTCAACTCCGCGTACGGGTTCACCGCCGCGCTGGGCGGCTCCTCGTCACGCACGCGCACGACCACGGGCAGCATCGGGTCGTCGCCGAACCACTGCTCGTAGGGCCGCTTGCCGTACCTCGTTCGGAACATGTCGCGGATGCGCTGCTCCAGCGCGTCGTTGGGCTCCGCGGACACGAGCTCTGCCTGGAAGCGTTCATCGCAGACGTCCAGCAGGCAGTGCGGATTGGTCCGCAGGTTCCGACACCAGTGCGTCGTGCTCCCGTCCTTGTACACCAGCGACAGCAGGTACACGAGCCCATCGGCGTAGGCAAACCACAGGTGCACGGGGCGGGTCTGGCCGCTGTGCCGGCCCGTGGTCCTGATATACAGGTTCATCTGGATCTCAAACGGGTTGCTCATGCTTCGTCCCACTTTCTTCTACCTCACGTGCGCGGCCGGCGCAGGTCACCTGCCGGCAGGATCAGTAACCTCCGATGCCGCCGCGTGCGGCGGCTCCGCCTCCCGCGTCGACTCGGACGGATCGTGCTCGCTAAACGGCAGCCAGAACACAGGGCAGGCGGCGCGCGTGAGAAACCGCTCCGAGGGC
>CAYYVH010000148.1:0-9711 GCA_964475075.1 uncultured Anaerolineales bacterium
CCCGGCATCCCGCCCCAGGAAGCGGCTACCTCCGGCAACCTCGTCGCGGGCAACTACGTGGGCATCGATGCCACGGGCTCGACTTCGATCGGCAACAAACTGGGCATCGTTGTCACACGCGGTTCATCAGGCAACGTAATCGGTGGCGAGCGTGCCGGGACTGCCTGTGATGGCCCCTGCAACCTCCTAGGTGGGAACGGGCATACTGGTATCGGCCTGTACGAAGCGGGGACTTCGGACAACAAGGTGATCGGCAACTTCGTCGGGACCAATGTGGACGGTACTGCGGCGAGGGCAAACCGGTACGGCATCGTAATCAGTGGCGGGGCCTCCGGCAACGTGGTCGGCGGAGAACGACCCGGAATTGCCTGCGACGGCGCCTGCAACCTCGTCAGCGGCAATCCCAGAGGCATCATTATCGAGGAGACTGACACGGCGGGGAACACCGTCCTCGGCAACTACGTGGGCACTGACATCACTGGAAAGCTCGCCGTCGCCAACGAGAGAGGAATCGGGATGGCCTACGGTGCGTCGGGGAACGTCGTCGGCGGGGAGCGCGCGGGTGCAGCCTGCGATGGGCCCTGCAACCTCATCAGTGGCAACGAGGACGGTGTCGGGATCCAGGATACCGGAACGGTGGGTAACTCCGTCGTCGGAAACTACGTCGGCCCGGATTGCACCGGCGGGGCGGTGATTGGCAACACCCTCGGAGTGGTGGTGCTCAACGGGGCGTCGAAGAACGTGGTGGGTGGAGACCGTTCGGGCACGGCCTGCGATGGGCCCTGCAATCTCATCAGTGGAAACAGCAGGGGCGTTAGTCTCAGTGGTGCGGGCACGGCGGAAAACGCAGTCGTCGGCAACTTCATCGGCACCGGTCCGACCGGTAGCGCTGCCCTGGCCAACGAGGTGGGAATCCAAATCCAGGATTCCGCCGGCGGAAGCGTCATCGGCCGTGCACGAGCGCCGGAGAGGTGTGACGGTGGGTGTAACCTCATCAGCGGCAACTCGCTGGCAGGCATTTCCGAGGATAGTGGAGACGCCAGCCTAGTGGTGGGCAACTTCATCGGCACGGATGTGGACGGCAGCCGACCTCTGCCGAACCGGCGGGGCGTGGAGATTGGAGCGGCGGCGGCCAACGCGCATCTCGGCGGAAGCGGAGCCGGCGAAGGGAACCTCATCAGCGGAAACACCCAGACCGGCGTTGCAGTGGGTGCCCGCCAGGGCGGCAACCGCCTAACCGGCAACATAATCGGCATGGACGTCTCGGGTGCCGTGCCGGTGCCGAACAACGCCGGTATTCGGATTGAAGGTCCCGGCAACTACATCGGGGGAGATCGACCAGGAGAAGGCAACCTGATCAGCGGCAACCGGGCAAACGGCCTGCTGCTCTTGTCATCTCGGAACTCAGTCGCGGGGAACAAGATCGGCACCGACGCCAGCGGAACCCGGGCCATGCCGAACGCCACGGGCATCGCGCTGGCTGCGGCGTCGGACAACGTCATCGGCGGCACCATTGTCGGCTCGGGAAACCTCGTCAGCGGCAACACGTACTCAGGTGTTCAGATCGAGCAGGGAAGCGTTGCTAACACGGTCGTGGGCAACTTCATCGGCACAGACGTGGCAGGCGAATCCGCCCTCGGGAACGGCGTCACCGGTGTGGCAATCCTCGCCGGATCGAGCGACAACACGGTCGGCGGAAGTCTTTCCAGCTCGGGTAACCTCATCAGCGGCAACGGCAGCGTGGGAATCCAGATCCAACACGCGGACAGCAGGGTGAACCGGATCCAAGGCAACAGAATCGGGACGGATGCCACCGGTCTGAAGGCCGTGCCGAACGGTAGGGCGGGAGTGGCTGTCGTCCATTCTTCCGGTACGATCATCGGTGGTCCCCACCGTTCCGGCAAATGCGAGGGCCCGTGCAATCTGGTCAGCGGCAACGCCGGTCCGGGGCTCGTACTAAGTGGACGGTTCTCCAGGAATGCAGCCGCGGTTACGCTGCCGGCCATCGTGCCTATCCAGCATAACACCTCGGAATACCGCGGGCCCGATCCCGGGTCTCAGGCTGGCAACGAGCAGGATATGGCGGCCCTGGCACTCGGGAACTTCATCGGCACTGACCTCACGGGCATGGTTGCGCTGCCCAACGTCGATGCCGGTCTGATTCTACAAGCCGACTCGATCGGCAACACGGTGGGTGGCACGGACCCGGGGGCAGGGAACCTGATCAGCGGGAACCAGGAGATGGGCGTGTGGATCCTGGACACTGGTGGGAACGATCTTCTCGGCAACTTCGTCGGGGTCGCCGCGGATGGCCGCTCATCCCTGCCGAACGGGTCGGACGGAGTACGGCTCGCCGAGGCAAGTGACAGCGCGATCGGACCAGGGAACGTGGTCGCGTACAACGGGTCCTGCGGCGTCTTGATCGCCGACCCACGATCCGTGCGGAATACAATAACGCGCAGCAGCGTCTTCCGCAACGATTCAGGGCAGATCTGCTGGTCTGATTCCGTGCCTATTCCGCCGGTGCAGGCACCTGTGCTCGCGCACTGGGACGGCAGTGCGGCAAGTGGTACCTCGTGCGCCAACTGCCGCCTGGAGATCTTCGTGAACCAGTTCCCTGGACCGGGCGGACAGGTTTACATTGATGCCGCAACGGCCGATGTGGATGGCTCGTTCGCCATCGCCGTGGCAATGGCCTCGCTTCCCATGAGCTACCGCTTCCTGTCCGCAACGGCAACGGAACCCGACGGCACCACCTCCTCCTTCGCCAGGCCACTCGTTGTGCGGGAGTACTCCGCGGTTTACCTTCCACTCGGTCTGAAAAACTCCGCGCCCGCCATTCCCCAACCGACGTCGACACCAACTGCCACACATGGCCCAACTGGCACACCCATCCCGTGGCCAACCGCCACGCCCGGGCTGGGCGGCGAGACACTCAGGGCAGAAGGGTGAACACGATGGCTGCAAGCACCCGTCGCAACTCATGCCACCCGGCGATGGGCGCTGCCTGCATCGGTGTTGCAGCCGCGCTCTTTGCCCTCGTTTCCAGAGACCTTGTGGCTCAGCGCGCTTACGCCGAGGTTGACGAGCGGTCTCCCCGGTCTGTTACCGGTATCTGGACCGTGGACACAACGGCCGACGGCGGGCCAGGGTCCTTGCGGGACGCGCTGGAGAAGGCAGGTGACGGCGACAGAATCGAGTTCGAGCCCAACGACTTTCCGCCTGACGCGCCCGCGACGATCCGCGTGTTGCGTGAGCTGCCGCGCGTCACGGCTGACCGGCTGGTCATCGGCGCAGTGGGGCTCGGGGTGATCCTGGACGGCCGAAGCCTATCGTCGCTCGAAAACGGCTTGAATGTCACCGCGAACGGCGTGCAGATTCTCGGGCTCAGGATCCAACGATTCCCAGGGAGCGGCGTTCGACTCTCGCAGGCTTCCGGGTGCCGGATAGGTGGTGCCGCCACGGGAGAGGGTAATGTCATCGGTGGGAATGCCCACTACGGCGTCATCATTGACGGACCGCGCTCATCCGGTAACACGGTCGTGGGCAACGTCATCGGCATAGACATCACGGGAACTGAGCCAGTACCCAACGGTGTGGCCGGTGTGTGGCTGACCGACGGATCTCACGGGAACACGATCGGCGGCCTAGGCCCGGGTGAGGGCAATCTGATCAGCGCCAATTCTGTCGCTGGGGTTGCCGTCACGGAGCCTGGCACGAACGGGAATCTGATACTGGGAAACCTGATTGGGACCGACCGTACCGGATCGGAGCCGCTGGGTAATGGCACCGCTGGTGTGTCCATCGATGGGGGCGCGCAGGCCACCAAGGTGGCCCGTAACGTCATTAGCGGAAACTCCAGGATGGGCCTTCGAGTCGCTGGTGCGGGTACGGATGAAACGCAAGTGCAGGGAAACCACGTCGGCGCCGACCTGTCGGGCACCGCGGCCGTGCCCAACGGTACAGGGATCGAGATATCCTTGGGAGCCAGACTCACTCGCGTGGGAGGGGAAGAGGACGGTGATCGTAACCTGATTAGCGGCAATCGCCTGGGCGGAATAAGGATCGGCGCCTCCGCTGCTGAGAACAGGATCGAGGGAAACTACATCGGGACTGACGTATCGGGCGCCATTGCTCTGCCAAACGGGGGCGAGGGCCTCTGGTTGGTCGATGGCGTGCAGCGTAACATCATAGGCGGACAGAATGCTGGTGCTGGGCGAGGCCCGCGAATGGGCGGGCCATGCCGGGGCGCCTGCAACCTGATCAGCGGCAACCTGGGGGACGGAATCCGTATCGGCGGTTACCGTTCGAGCGAGAACATCATTCTGGGCAACCACGTGGGCGCCGACGTGCAGGGTCGGGCCGGGCTCGGGAACTGGCGGCAGGGTCTGCGCCTTGACGGCGGCGCCAGCCGCAACCAGATTGGCAGCTACACAGGCAACGGCGGCAATCTGTTCAGCTCGAATGCCGAAGGTGGGATCTTGCTCGGCCACGACGTGACCGGCAACCTGGTGGCCGGAAACGACGTTGAGGACAACCGCGGTGTGGCCATCCGCTACAGCCCGGGCAACAACTTGGGCCGAAATACATGTACCGGAAATGAGAGAAACGTCGTCGAGGTCACCGGCGGCGCCATCGCTCCGGAGGGGGAACGATGGTCGACGCAGGGCGAGCTGAAGCAGTACGTTGTCGTCGCCGGCGCCAGGTCGGACCAGCGTGTGTTGGAGGTGCCGGCGGGGGCCACGTGGACCGTCGGCGAAGGCGTCGAGGTTCTGTTCGACCATGGGCTTGGGGTCACGATTCGCGGCGAGCTCCGGGCGCGGGGATCGGCGGACGAGCCGGTGCTGTTCGGCAGCGCGCAGCGGTACCGCTCGCCGCTGCCAGGTGACTGGGTCGGCCTGTCGTTTGGACCGGGCAGTCGTGGAACGCTGGCCAACGTGGCGATCGAGTTTGCCCAGACGGGCATCAGCACCGAAGGTGCCGACGTCGACATGACCTCCAGTGTGGTGGCCGCAAGCTCGGAATATGGCATTCAAATCAGTGACAGCGCGAGTCGATTGGCGCTGGATGATATGTCCCTGGCGGGCAACGGCGCTGCCGGGCTGAACAACCTGTCCGAGGCCACCGTCGACGCCACCGGCACGTGGTGGGGCCATGCGTCCGGTCCGCGCGACGCTGATTCGCCCAACCGGCTCGGCGACGAGGTCATCGGCAAGGTGAACTACACCGGTTGGCGTACGGACCCCGGCCTCAACGATAGCTGGCGCCAAGGGACCGTCCTGAACCACGGCCGCCATGCCTTCACCATATCCGACCACCGCGACCTGGACTGGCTCCGCATCCCCGTTGGCACCCGGAACGCAAGCATCACCGCCACCCTCACTGCACCGCCGCACGACTACGACCTCCTTCTATTCAGCGGCCTCGGCACCGGGCAGCACAACACCCGGGGCGCCGGCCAGGCCATGTCGATCGGCCAGGCGATGTCAATCGGCAATGTCAGCGAAATCGGACAAGCGATGTCCATCGGCCAAGTGATGTCCATCGGCCAGCTCTCGCAAGTCGGCGACGGATTCGACACCGGGAAGCTGCTCCGTGCCAGCATGAACCCCGGCACCGAGCCAGAACAGGTCGCGACCGGCGTCTGGAACCAGAGCGGCTGGTATCACCTTCTCGTCGCTGGGCACAACGGTGCCAACGACCCTGGTCCCTACACGCTGAGCATCACCGTCACCGAGGGTGCGCCAACTCTGGACGATGCCTTCGAGCCCCCCACGTTCGAGCCACCGGGGTTCGTCTCCGACACCGTGCGCACCCTCATCCTGACGAACCGCGCGCGTCTCGCGGGCAGTTACGGCTGGGCCGAGACTGACGCCCTGACGGCGAAGCTGGACGAACTGGCCGCCCACCCCGCCGTGGCCGGCCGCGTCGTCGCTCTGGACAGCTCCGGGCCCATCTCCAAGACCTACCGGCTCTGGGATGAGCACTCCACCAACCCTGTCCACGCCAACCTCGTGGCTGGGTCTATCAGGGCCATGCTCGCCGTCACCCGCACCGCATACCCCAAACTGGAGTACGTCGTGATCGTCGGCGACGACGCTGTTGTTCCTTTCTGGCGCATCCCCGACGAGGCTTGGCTGTCAAACGAGGCTAGCTACGACCCCTTCCTCGCTCCCGAGTCCGCCGTCCGAGCAGCCCTCGACGAGAGCTACTTGATGTCCGACGACCTCTACGGCGCGTTCGCCCCGCTTCCTTGGCGCGGCAGGAGCCTGGCTCTCCCGGAGTACGGCATCGGTCGGCTGGTCGAGACACCCGACGAGATCGGCGAAGTCATCGACGCCTTCCTCGCCAGCCCAGTGATCGTGGCCCAGGAAGGCCTCGTTACCGGCTACGACTTCCTGACCGACGGCGCCACCAGCATGGCCAACGCATGGGCCCCGCTCCCCGTGCAGCGCCTCATCGACGACAGCTGGATCGCCAGCCGGCTGCGTGGACTGTGGCTCGGCTCCCGCCACGACGTCAGTTCCATCAACGCCCACTTCACGCACTGGCGCGCCATCCCCGCTGTCGATCCCGGCCCCGGCGGCGAACACGTTACGCCCGACGACATCAGGGCCGGTGGCCAGGTGCTGCGCGGCACGCTGAACTACTCCGTCGGCTGCCACGCCGGGCTCAACGTGCCGGACCGCGACGCCACCGCCAACGCGCTCGACTTCGCCCAGGCCATCCTCGGCCAAGGCGGCATGTGGATCGCCAACACCGGTTTCGGCTACGGAGACGCGGATACCATCGGCTACTCCGAGTCGCTGGCGACCCAGCTGACTCGCCGCCTGGCGCGAGGTGAGCCCGTCGGCCACGCCCTGCGGCAAGCCAAGGCCGACTATCTGCACCGTACGGGAATACACTCCTTCAGCCCTTACGACGAGAAGGTCCTGGTGCAGATGACCCTCTACGGCCTGCCCATGGGCCGGGTCCAGATTGCCGGCACGATCGGCGTGAATGAGCTGTCCGCTGATCCCGTTGCCCCGTGCCAGGTGGCGGATCCGGAAGTCGCTCCTGGCGGCCTGACGGGGCGGCGGGTCGACTGCATGCTCGCCTACGAATCGGGCGACCTGGGAAATGCCATCGCCAGCGGCGAGTACTTCACCATCCGGGGAGAGACGGAGGTCAACGAGGGCCAACCCATCCAGCCCCGCACGAGCGTGACGATCACCCTCGCCGGGCAGACACCACACGGTGCGTTCTTCGAGGGTGGCAGCTACCGGACGAAGAGGCCTTTCGATCCGGTGGTCACGCGCGTGATCACCGAGAGCACACGCTTCGCCTTGTGGCAAACGGAGCCGGAGTACGATTTCCCTGACACGTGGCAGCCTTCGTGGTGGTCGCTGGTCAACCAGATTCGGTCGTCCGGCGAGGGTGAGCAGCGGCTCGTGCTGATTCCGGCGCAGTACCGCGGCGAGACCGCCAGCCGGGGAACCGAGCGCCTGTTCGACGACATGACGTTCACGGTCTACTACACGACCACGAAGGACATCATCCCACCGAGCGTTTGGCAGGTATACACCGAGCCGGCGAACGATCCGGACGTCATCACCTCCACGGTCGAAGTAACAGACCTCTCCGACGTGGTGCGCGTTGCTGCCAGCTACACCGTCGGTGATGGCGTGTGGACGACGGTTGACCTCGAGCGGAAGGCCGACCGGCCGAACTACTGGGCTGGCACGATTCCGATGTCGGAGACCCTGGAGTGGCTGGTGCAGGCCCTGGACAGCGCGGGCAACGTGGCCGTGAGTGATAACAAGGGGGCCTATTTCGGCCCCGACGTGTCGCGGCCGCCGGATCCACCCACGCCCACTCCGACGGCCACGCCCACTTACCGGCCCGGCTTGACCATCTGGCTACCGGTCGTCCGCAAGGAGCCGGCGGCGTCCCATCGGGCGTTCGCGCCAGCACCGCGTCGCGCCTTTCATCATTGTGGTACGATGTCCCGAGATCCCTGTGCCAACTCCGGTGCCTACTGATCAACCGCCGCTTCTTGCGCAGTCCTGGCGCGCCTCACCGCTCCGTTGATTCGTGACCCTCTTCGCCCAACGCCGCCGCCACCGTACACCAGAAATCGTGGACGTAGAGTCCGTTGGCGTAGTACTTCGTGCCACTCGCAGAGCCGCAGCGGCAAGCACGACTGCGCAAGCCAGTGTTACGTGCCGGTTTCTCGAACTCACGGGTCTCCTCCTGGGGATGTCGTCCGGTTAGGGCAGCGATACGCCGAACAGGTACACCGTTTCGCCGTCAATAACGACTGCTCCCTTGCCCGACAAGCGTACCGTGCCGTCCGATGTGCCTTGAAGCTTGAGCTTGTCGGTGGGGTCGCTGAGCATGACCACGTTTCCGAAAGATAGTCGGCTCGCAATGGTCATTCTTGCCCCGGAGGCGAAGACAGACACCGGGATGTTGTCCTCATCGCTGTGAATCACTGGCTCAGATGCCGTGATTGCCGTCGCGAGTGCGGACTCGAGGTCGAAGTCCGATTCGCCCACATCGGCTGGAGCGCCGGCCTGAGGCTCGGATAGCGCCGGTTCCAGGTCGATCATCGGCTGCAGATCTTGGAACCAGAGGCGTAGGCCTCCCGCTGAGTCAGGCAAATCGTAGACTAGCTTGAAGACGTCATCGCCGCTGCTGCTGATGTCGTGCACTTGCCACCAGCCTCGCTGGAATACGTCCTCGCCGCTCTCGTCCTTGTCGTCTTCCATTATCATCCCGGCGATGTCGTACCGCTCGCCGTCCCGGTCGACCAGCTCGAAGTCGGTACCGGAGATACGGTGCTTCTTCGACAGGCCCTCTGCCTTGTAGGCTACCTCCACGACCACGAGCACGTCCTCGACCGGCACCTCGCCGTCGAGCTCGGTCTCGGACCAGGCGTCCCTGACCTTGATTGACCAGAAGTGGCCGTCGACCCAGTCCCCGACGCTTGCACTCGGCGTTGGCGTTGGCTCGGGTGTCACGGTCGCGTCGGGGGTTGGGGGCTCAGGCGGCATTGCCGTAGCTCCCGGGCCACAGCTGCTCAGGGCCACTGCACTCACGGTGAGCACCATCAAGACCTCTCTCGCCTTCACGATTTCTCCTCCTTGGTGAAGCAATGACAAGTTCGTACGCCCAGACTACGCGGTCGGATGTGCTCTGCGCTACTGTATTCCGACGGTCATCCGGGTCTGTTCCGACTCCGTGCCCACGGGCAATCATCTGCGGGATGCTGCCCAACGACTCCACGATGATCTGCACAGCTCAAAGCCGTTGAAACAACCTATTCCTCGCCACTCGCCGGACACAGAGCGAAAATCCGATGCGAACGTGCCTGCGACCTCGATGCCGCAATGGGAGTAGAACTTGAACGCCCGGTCCGCCAACGGCAGATGGGTGGGTTGGCCATCTCTGGTCCAGCGTACGTCGCCGCTCTGGCTGCCAACGGAGATCGTCGAACCCCCTGCGAACCTGCAGAAATACGACACACCGCGATAACGGAACTTCGTGATTCCGACATGGTCCTTCGTCAGGCATACGCTGAAGGTAGGGCCGCCAGGGTCCGAAGTGAACTCGATCTGGTCCGCCTCGCAGAATCGCACCGGTGTAGGTGTAGCTCGGGGCGTCGCCGTTGGTACCGGCGTGGGCGGCCGCACTTGCACACCCCTCGTCTGGCTCCACAGGCTGTCTCCC
>CAYYVH010000149.1:0-9670 GCA_964475075.1 uncultured Anaerolineales bacterium
AGCCCGCACGCGTCCTCGGGCTCGCCAAGAATCTGGGTTCCCACACAGGCTCTAAGAGGAACAACCAGCGACCGGCCGCAGTGGCGGAGCCGGCGAGCTCGGCTAGCGCACGATTTCGCGAATCCTCCCACTACGCCCAGGCTCCCCCAGTGCTGGATGCACCAGACTGATAGCTGATAGCTGACAGCTGATAGCCCACGACAGATTAGGCGAACGACTTCTGATAATCTGTACCAGTTGACACCACGGGCGCAGGCACCTGCCAGCCGGTTCTACCGCCGCTGGTAGCTTCCCATGAGCTGCCCCTCGGCCAGGATGTGACCTTCCATGGCCGACAGCAGCTCCTGCTTCGTTGAACCCGGCTCCAGGTTCAGCGCCCTGTCGAGTGCGTAGAGCTTGAAGAAATAGCGGTGCGGACCGCCGGGCGGCGGGCAGGGACCGCCGTAACCCAGGTTCTTGAAGTCATTGGTGCCGTGCCGCGCCCCGAATGGCAGCTCACGGTCGTCCGGCAGAGCCTCCGGCAGGTCCACCACGTCCCGCGGGATGTCGTACACCACCCAGTGGACCCATGTTCCCCGGGGCGCATCCGGGTCGTCGACGACCAGCGCCAAGCTACGCGTCCCTGGCGGTACGCCGGTCCAGTTGAGGGGCGGGGACAAGTTGTCCCCGTCGCAGGTGAACTCCACCGGGATCGGTGCTCCCTCGTCAATGGCGGTACTCATCAGCTCCAGGCTCACTGCAGTCTCCTCCTCGCCCAACTCCGCCTCGACCGGCTCCCGCATCTCCTCACCGTTGCCGCAGGCCGTGACGGCCAGGGCCAGCGCCGCCATGAGCCAACCAAGCCGCATGGCGACAGATCGCTGGTCCAGCATCCTCATTGGAATCGCCTCCCACATGTGACGGCGCACCTGTGGCACTCGAAGGTCGGCCGTGAGGGTACTCCAATTGGAGCGGGTTGGCCAGTCCGATGCCCCAGGCGCCCCCCTTGTCGAGGCGCACAGAGCGCTGCTACACTCTGGTCGATACCGATGCCGAAGATCCCTTCGATCCACGTCCTCGACGAGCTTACGGCCTCGCGCATCGCTGCCGGGGAGGTGATCGAGCGCCCCGCCAGCGTGGTCAAGGAGCTCATCGAGAACAGCCTGGATGCCGGCGCGACCGACATCCGGATAGAGACCCAGGCCGGTGGCCGGAGGCTCATCCGGGTGAGCGACAACGGCCACGGGATCCCTCCCGAACAGGTCGAGGCAGCCTTCCAGCGACATGCCACGAGCAAGATCCAGGCGGTGGCCGACCTGGAGCGCGTGTCCACCTTGGGTTTCCGGGGTGAAGCCCTGACCTCCATCGCGGCCGTATGCCACGTGACGCTCCTGACGTGTGCCGCCGGGGCGGAGACCGGCCTGAAGGTGCGCCTGGACAACGGCCGGGTGGTGTCCCGAGAGGCCGTGGGGGTGCCGCGGGGCACCGTGGTCACGGCCGAGAACCTCTTCCACGCTGTCCCGGCCCGGCTGAAGTTCCTACGGACCGATACTACGGAGGCCGGCCGAATCCACGACATCGTGACCCGGTACGCCCTGGCCTACCCGGATCGGCGCATCCTGCTGGTCCGCGACGGGCGCACCGCCTTCCAGTCACCGGGCACGGGGGCGATCGAGGACACCCTGGTCGCGGTCTTCGGCCTGGACGTAGCCCGCGAGATGATCACCGTCCGCCTCGACGCCCCCGTCGGAGCTCCGATCCGGGCCAGACAGCCCGCCTGGCCCGTCTCGGTCGCGGGCTACGTCAGCCCGCCGCACGTCCACCGGGCCACACGACGGCAGATCACCTTGTTCGTGAACGGTCGCTGGGTGCAGGACACGTCCCTCGCCTACGCAGTCGTCCAGGCCTATCACACTCTCCTCCCCAAGGGGCGTTTTCCACTGGCGGTGGTGTTGGTCACACTGCCGCCCGAGGCAGTGGATGTGAACGTACACCCGTCGAAGACCGAGATCCGATTCCGCGACAGCCGGCCGGTATTCCGCGCGGTTGAGCGTTCCGTGCGGCGCGCCGTCGTGGGCGGTGCCCCGGTGGCGCCCATGGGCACCCCGGAGCGTAGTCATTGGGACGTGCGGCGCCCCCCGGCGTCAGGCGACCCGCTGAAGGTGGGGCCACCGGATACGGGGGCGGAGCAGACGACCTACCTGGATGGCGAGGCGGCCGGGCTGCCGGTCTTGCGGGTGGTGGGGCAAGTGGCGCAGACGTACATCGTGGCCGAGGGGCCGGACGGCCTGTACCTGATCGACCAACACGCCGCCCACGAGCGAGTGTTATACGAACGCCTGATGTCCCGCCGAGGCGATCCTCTGCTTCAGCGGCTCCTCACACCGGAGGCAGTGGCCCTTCAGCCAACCGAGATGGCAGCGGTCGAGTCCCACACCGCCGCGTTCACCGCGCTGGGGTTCGAGCTGGAGTCGTTCGGCCCGGACACGGCGCTGGTGCGGGCCCTCCCGGACGGCTTGGGCACGGCCGATGTGCCGGGGCTCGTCGCCGCCGTTATCGACACGGCTCTGGAGGGCGGCGACTTCCTCGAGGAAGCGTTCGAAGAGCGCCTGGTTCGGGCGGTGTGCAAGCAGGCAACCATCAAGGCCGGCCAGACGCTGTCCATCGAAGAGATGCGTGCTCTCGTCCGGCAGCTCGAGGAGACCCAATCGCCGCGCACCTGCCCCCACGGGCGGCCGACGATGGTCGTCCTCGGCGGTGAGCGGCTGGCGCACGAGTTCGGGCGGGCGTAGGAGTCGATGGGTATTATCAGAGGTCGGGCGGCTGTTCTGGCTTGGGCTATCGGCTATCGGCTATCAGCTATCAGTCCGGCTGATCCATGGCCGGCCGCCTTTGGTGACAGTCGGGGGTTGGGCGAAGGGGTGTGCTGGTGAGTCTTGAA
The DNA here is from genome assembly GCA_964475075.1 of uncultured Anaerolineales bacterium. Classification (GTDB taxonomy): domain Bacteria; phylum Chloroflexota; class Anaerolineae; order Epilineales; family Epilineaceae; genus CAYYVH01. The sequence continues at coordinate 2,921 of CAYYVH010000149.1, forward strand.
GTGCTGGCCGGGCTCCGGCAACGCTGGCAGGGGCAGGCGAGAGTTCACGTCCTGACCGGTATGGAGTTCCTGGTCGTCGCGCTGTGGACGCTCGCGATCGTGTACCCGTACTTGGATTTCGACCCGGCGGTGTTGCCGACGGGAACCGAGTATTCGTCGGCCATCCAGCCCTATCACGCCTGGGTCCGCTTCCGCGAGTGCGGTGCCTGCGCCATGTGGAACGGTAGCGTGCGTGGGGGCGTGCCGGCCCTCGTGGACGTTCACGCCTCCTTGCTCCATCCGCTGGTCGGCCTACCGACGCTCATCTGGGGCGTCCCGATCGGCGCGAAGCTGGCACTGACCGGCGCATTCCTGCTGGCCGGCCTGGCACAGTGGTGGCTCGGGCGAGTGCTGGGGCTGGGGCGCATGGCACGCACCTGGGGCGCATGTATGGCCGTGGCCGCCGGCAACGTTGGGGGGCGGATGGACGGTGGATGGATCAACGTGGTGATCGCCACGGCGGCCTGTGCCCTCGTGTTTCCGCCGCTAATCAGCCTGACTCGAACCGGGCACCGTCGCTGGGCCGTCGTGCTCGGTGCCGCCCTGGCGTTGGCGGCTGTCGCCGGTCAGGGCTACTTGCAGATAGGTCTGGTGCTCACTCTCCCGGCTCTAATTCTGCTCATCGATCCACAACGGGCGGGCCTGCTGGCACGTCGCTATTCCCTGGCGGTGGGATTGGCCGCCCTCATGGCAGCGCTATTCCTCATACCGTTCCTCCATTTCCTGCCGCACTTCGGCAAGGATCTCGACCCGGCATTCCGCACCGCCCAACCATTCGCCTTCATGCCGCTCAACCTGGTGATAAACGACGTGCGGTTCTACGCTACGGACGCGCTGGGAAAAGCGCCGTTCGCCGGGCTTTATGTAAACTTCATTGGGTGGATACCCATCGTTTTCGCGCTGTGGGCTCTCCACACCCACCGCGGGCGCGACGAGAGGCGCATGGTCTACTATCTCCTGTTGGTGGCAACGCTGGCGCTCTGGTTCGGCAGCGCCACGCCCTTGAGGTGGATCATGAACGCCCTGCCGCTCCAGGGGCTCCGCGATTGGGTAGCCGGCATACGCAACACCGCGCTCGTCGCCGGACTGGCCGTGACACCGTTGCTGGCGCTGGCGGCAATGGGGCTGGAAGACCTGCTGGACGATCGGTGGCCAAAGCTGAGGCTCTCGGTGGCACTCGGTGAGAGACCCTCCCACCGGCTGGCGCTGGGCGCACGGTGGCTGCTCACCATCCCGGTCGTCCTCGCCATGATGCAGGCGGCACGATTCGACGCCAAGTGGGTCCGCACGTACCGCGTCCCGGCAATCGTCGCCGAAGAACTCGCAGGGCTACGCACACCGAGCCTGCAATGGGTAAGCCCACCATTCGGGGAGCACGTCTTCATCGAACAAGGTGTGCGGATGGGCCTGAAGCTCGCCTCAGACCTGAAGCCCTGGCACTGGGAAGGTCGCGACAATCCGAAGCCGTTGCTGGAGGCAAGCCGCACGGGTCCGCCGGCGGGAATGACCTTGCACACGCAGGCCGGCGGCATTACCGTCTACGTCGGACCGCCGGAACGCGAGTACGCGTCCGTCGAGCACGACAACGGCCGCACGGCGTGCGCCGCAGAGGGCACAGGCGGCGACATCGACGTGGTCTGCCAGGCCGACCGGGCCGGGCGTCTCGTCGTGAAGGAGCACTACTGGTCAGGCTGGCGGGCATACGTCGACGGGGAGCGGGTGCAGCTCGAGGACGCGCAGTGGCTGACGGTACCGCTGGAGTCCGGCAGGCACGAGATCCGCTTCCGCTACCGCCCGTGGGATGTACCGCTGGGCCTGCTGCTGTCTGTCCTCGGCCTGCTGTTGGCCGTCAGTCACTGGCGGCGGGGATAGCTCCGCGTCCCTTACAATACCGGTACGCGAAGTTGTTGACGAACCTGTGAAATATACTGTATACTGTTCCCCCCGCCAGCAACGCGATCATCAGGTCCTTGCGCCGGGTTGGAGCGTATGCTTCGAGTTTCCCTCTTCGGGCATCTGAGCGCCACGGTGGCCAGTGAGCCGCTGAGGCTCTCGGGCGTCGCCGCGACATTGCGGCTCTGGGCCTACGTCCTGCTCCAGCGCCATGAGCCACTGCCCCGCAAGCACATCGCCTTCCATCTCTGGCCCGACTCGACCGAGGACGACGCTCTGGCGCACCTCCGTCGCCAGCTCTACCTTCTCCAACAGCTGCTCCCGCCGGCCGCGGACGAATGTCCCTGGCTCGTCACCGACCGCCTGACCGCGCAGTGGAACCCCGACTCGGACTACCGGCTCGACGTCGACGAGTTCGAGGCCCTCTGCTCCGAGACCGGCAAGGATGTGCTCGGCCGAGGCGAACGGCCCGCCATTGCAGACCTCGAACGCGCCGTAGCGTTGTACACCGGCGATCTCCTGTCGGACTTCTACGACGATTGGGTGCTCACTGAGCGCGAGCGACTGAGCCAGGTGTACGGTCAAGCACTCACTAGACTCCTCGGTTTCCAGGCAATCGAGGGCGATCCTCACGCCGCGGTGGCGACCGCAGCGCGCCTCGTGAGCCACGACAACCTGTGTGAGGAAGCGCATCGGCTGGTCATCAGCCTTCACTACCTCGCCGGCGACAGGGCCGCTGCCCTCCACGCCTACGACGAGTGCCGGCACGTCCTCACTCGGGAGCTCGACGTCGAGCCGATGCCCCAGACGGTGCACCTGGCCGACGCCATCCGCGCCTCCGAGCCGGCGGAGCGGATCCTGCGGCTCATCCGTCCCGACCTCCCCGCGACCACGGACCTTGGCGCCCTCGTATCCGGCAAGCCCCCCCACAACCTCCCCTGCCATCTCACCAGCTTCGTCGGTCGGGAGCGGGAGATGACGGAGGTGACAAGCCTGCTGACCGTAAACCGGCTGCTCACCCTCACCGGTCCCGGCGGCTGCGGCAAGACGCGCCTCGCGCTCGAGGTGGCGGGCGAGATACTCGGACGCGGCGATCGGCCGACCGGTGCCGATGAGACGGCGGCTGACGGGCCGGCGTGCCCGTCGTTTCCGGACGGTGCGTGGTGGGTAGACTTGGCTCCGTTGGAGGACCCGGCGCTCGTGCCCCAGGCGGTGGCGAAGGTGCTGGGTGTCCGTGAAGAACCTGGTGCGGCGCTGATCGATCTTCTCGAGGGTGAGGTCCGTCCGAAGGCGATGCTACTCGTTCTTGACAACTCCGAAGGTGTGATCGAGGTGTGTGCCACCCTCTCCCAACGTCTCCTCAGTGCAAGCCCGGCGTTGCGCGTGCTCGCGACGAGCCGGGAGCCCTTCGGCGTGGCGGGCGAGATGACATGGCCCGTGCCACCTCTGTCCGTACCACCCGAGGAAGACGGACACACCGTCGGGGAGGTGATGCGCTACGAGGCGCCACAGCTCCTTCTGGATCGGGCGCGGCTGTGTCGGCCTGAGTTCTGCGTGTCCGACGACGAGGCGGCCGACGTGGCGGCGGTGTGCCAGCAGCTGGACGGAATCCCGCTGGCAATCGAGTTGGCGGCGGCGCAGGTGACGTCATTCTCGGTCGCGCAGATCAGTGAGCACCTGGACGACCGATTCCGGCTGCTGAGCGGCGGCGGACGCACAGCGCTGCCGCGGCACCAGACCCTGCGCGCGGCGATCGACTGGAGCTACGAGCTGTTGACCGAGCCCGAGTGCCGGTTGCTCAGGCGTCTGGGGGTCTTCCGCGGCGGATGGACGCTGGTGTCGGCCGAAGCTGTGTGCGCGGATGACGGCATCGAACGCGACTACATCCCCGTCTTGCTGACAAGCCTGGCGGCCAAGTCGCTGGTGGTGGTGGGCGCGCAGGATGGCGCCCGGCGGTACCGGATGCTGGACACGATCCGGCAGTACGCGCGCGACAGGTTGATCGAGTTGAGGGAGGTTGACCGGGTAAGAGCACGTCATCTGTCGTACTTCCTGGCGCTGGCGGAGGAAGCCGAGCCCGAGCTGAGAGGCCCTAATCAGGCAGAATGGTTGGGCAGGCTGGCAGGAGAGCACGACAACCTCCGCGCCGCGCTCGCGTGGTCCTCGACGCACGAGAGCGAAGCGGAGATCGGGTTGCGGCTCGCCGGCGCGCTGCGGTGGTACTGGTACATGCGCAGTCATCTCACTGAAGGGCGCCGGTGGCTGGAGCGGGCGTTGGAATCGCGGCCCACGGCCCCGGCGGACTTGCGAGCGAAAGTGCTCAACGCGGCCGGAAACCTGGCGCACCGGCAAGGCGACTATGCATCGGCCCGAGCCCTGTTCGAGGACTGCCTGGCGACCAGGCGGCAGGCAGGCGACGAACGCGGTGTCGGCCTCGTGCTGGGCAACCTGGGGTTGGCCGCTCTCGACCAGGCAGACTACGCGTCGGCCCGTTCCTGCTTCGGGCAGAGCTTGGCCATTCTCGAAGAGTTCGGGGACAAGCGGGGCGTTGCCAACGCTCTCGGCAACCTGGGGCTGGTCTCCTACCACGAGGGCGATTACGCGTCAGCACAAACAAGTTTCGAACGGAACCTCGCACTCCTGCGAGAGCTGGGTGACCACTGGTCCATCGCCGCCTCGCTCAGCAACCTGGCGAGAGTTGCGGGTTGGCGGGAGGACTACGAGACCGCCGGAGCGCTCTACGAGGAGGCCCTGTCGCTCTACCGGGAACTCGGAGACAAGGGCGGCACCGCCGACGTTCTCAATGACCTGGGGAGCAACGCGACCTGGCAGGGTAACCACGAGCGGGCTAGGCGTCTCTTCGGTGAGAGCCTGGCGGTGTACCGCGAGTTGGGCCTCAGGTCAGGCATCGCCGCCTCACTGGGTCACCTGGGGCAGGGGGCGAGGATGGAGGGCGACCTCGCCCAAGCCGCCGAGCTCCTCTCCGAGAGCCTCGCCTTGTACCGGGAACAGGGCCACCAGCGAGGAATCAGTGGGGTGCTGTTGATGCTGGGAGAGGTGGCCGGGGACGCGGGTGAGCCAGCACGCGCGGCGCGGCTGTGGGGAACGGCGCAGCTCCTGCGCGAGATGACCGGCCTCGAGCTACCCCCCGCCGGCCAGGCCGATTACGACCGCAACGTGGCCGCGGCGAAAGCCCAACTCGACGAGGTGGCATTCGACCGTGCGTGGGAAGAGGGCCGGGCCATGACGGTGGAGGAGGCGGTCGAGTACGCGCTGGGGGAAATGCCGGAGCGCTCCGAACACAGCCAGCAATGAACCATCTTCCGGGGAGGTGGCCCATCCTCCGCGTCTCTCTGTTCGGGCACATGAGCGTGGTCGCGGCCGGCAAGCTGTTAGTGGTCTCGACCGCGGCCGCTGTGCCCCGCCTCTTGGCCTACCTCCTCCAGCGTCGCCACGAGCCACTTCCCCGCGCGCACGTTGCCTGCGCCCTTTGGCCCGATGCGACAGAGGATGAGGTACTGGCCCGTCTCCGCCGGCAGATTCACAGCCTCCGGCGGCTACTCCCCCCGCCGGCCAAGGGCCGCCCCTGGATTGTCGTCGACCGCGTCAACGTTCGGTGGAACCCGGAGTGCGAGTACTGGCTGGACGTCAAGGAGTTCGAGAACCGCTGCTCGGCAGTCCTCAGAGATCCCCGTGACCAGGATCCTCAGTCGAGGGTCGCCAGCGTTGAGCGCGCCGTCTCGGTATATTAGGGCGACCTCTTGTCGGCCTTCTACGATGACTGGGTGCTCCTGGAGCGGGAGCGGCTGAGGCGAATGTACGCGGTGGCGCTGACTCGGCTGGTGTGTCTCCGCGCTGCCGAGGGAGATCTTCACGGGGCCGTGACCGCGGGCGAGAGCCTTGTCACCCCACGACAACCTGCGGGAGGACGCGCACCGTCTGGTCATCGCTCTCCACGATGTCGCCGGCGACCGTTGCGCCGCGCTGGCCGCGTTCGAGGACTGCCGGCGCCTGCTCGCCGAAGAACTCGACGTCCAGCCGATGGCCGAGACGGCGCGTCTAGTCGACGCGATCCGCGGATGCGAGGCGCCAGAGCGGGTGCTCGAGCTCATCCGAGGCGACCTGGCTGAGGAGATCGATCCCGCAGCCCTCGCGACGCGAAGGGTGCCTCACAATCTCCGCAGTCAACTCACCACGTTCATCGGGCGGGAGCCGGAGATCGCCGGGGTGGAAGATCGGCTGGGAGAGCATCGATTGGTGACGCTTACGGGGCCCGGCGGGTGCGGCAAGACACGGCTGGCGCTGGAGGTGGCGGCCAGGATCGTGCGTCGCGGTGACGTGGCAATCGACCCCGGCGAAGAGCGACAGTCGAACGCCGCCTTTCCGGCGTTTCGCGACGGTGTATGGTGGGTCGACTTCGCGCCCGTCGAGCAAGCCACGCTCGTGCCGGGGGTGGTGGCAGCCGCGTTGGGTGTCCGGGAGGAACCCGACCTTCCGTTGGTCGCGCAGTTGGAGCGCACAGTAGGGCGCAACGAACTGCTGTTGGTCCTGGACAACGCCGAGCACGTCGCGACCGCCTGCGCCACGCTGGCCGAGCGCTTGCTCGGGGCAGGCACCGCGATGCACGTGCTGGCCACGAGCCGCGAGCCTTTGGGCGTGCCGGGTGAGCTGACGTGGCTCGTGGCTCCGCTGACCGTCCCGCCGGAGGCGGACGGTCACGACGTTGACGAGGTGCCGAGCATCGCCGCGCGGTGCCGGAGCGACTTAGGACCCTCGTCACGATAACTTGACCCGTCCCACGGCTTCCTATTCCGGCCC
>CAYYVH010000150.1:0-9664 GCA_964475075.1 uncultured Anaerolineales bacterium
TCCCAAGGATACTGCGTTCCCGGGGAGCTGGCCTTCTCATGTTATCTATCCTTCGCCCGGCAACATCTTCGGGGTTCGCGACACCCTTGGTCCTGGCGACCCTGACCAGCTCGGCGCCGATGCCCAGTTGGTCCCACAGCCCCGACAGGAGCCAGGACAACATCCGCGCCCACTTCTGTCGCTCCGCCTTCGGCGGAACCGCCGGGCACGCCAGGGTCATCGCCGAGGCGCACGATCTACAAGGGTGCCCAGCCAGCGACGATCGAAATCGGCTCGAGCTGCCGGCGAGAAGAGGCAACTCACCGCCGAGGCGCACGAACGCGAGGCGGTCGCTATCGACAACGTCGATGAGCTCCTGACGGCTCAGGGCGACTGACGGCGATTACGTCAAGCTGAACCTCAGCCATCTCTGCGTGGCAGCATCGGAAGGTAAATCACCGGCCTCGGAGGCTCAGGGTCATCCCCTGGCTCCCAGTAGACCGGCACGCGCGCCACGGCGCCCGGTGCGCCGAAGTCGAACTCGACGACTCCGACCCGACCCGTGTCGTAGTCCGACCCGGGCTCAGCGCAGACCTCGAAGCTCGTGGCTTCGCCAGCCTTGACCGATCTCGGCAGACCCGCGAGGCGTAGCTCGTCGCCTGAGATGGCTACGACGTCGAGACCGAACTCGCTGCCGGTGCCGCTGACGCCCGCGCCGTGAATCCAGAGCTCGTAGGCTCCCGGCCCGCTGCGCTCCGGCACGAACATGCCCTGCGCCACAGGCGCGGTCAGGCGCTGGACCAACTCCTTGGGCCAGGCGAAGTGCCCATCGCCGTCCTGGTCCTGCATCAGGTACATCTCGAGGTTGTCATCCGCTTCTTCGAATAGCCATGCGGTCAGATATCCCAGCGTGCCAGGTACGTCGAGGAGGATCTTGACACGGCTCGAGGACGGGTCTTCCGGATCGTCCTGCACGATGGCTTCGTTGCGCCAGACGAGGGGCTCGTTCAGGCCATGAGCCCGTACCCGCAGGTCGGGTGCGTCGAGGCCGGCGGTGAGCGGCAGCGTTGCGCAGGCGCGGCCCTCGAGCGTCAGGTATCTGGGAAGCGTGCCGACGCGCTGGCCCACGAAGTACTGGTTCCGAAGCCAGCCCACGTAAGCGGAGTCCCCCCCGCCTTCCTCGAAGGTGACGGTTTTGTTTCCGGCGTACGTGTAGGCGAACGTATCGAGGAAGTAGTGCTCCATCGGCGCGCCGTCGGGAAGGGCGGCGGCGATCGCCGGTACAAGCGTCCAATCCGGGTAGACGATGTTCAACTGGCGGCCGCTGAGCCAGACACGGCCCGTCCAGCGCGCCCCGAACAGGTCGGTGATGGCGTAAGTCCCGGTGTACTTGCCCCATCTCGCGGGCGGGGTCTTGAGCCCCGAGATCGGGCGGGGCTCGAGGCCGGCCACCTGGCGCAGCGCGCAGTCCACGGTGCCGTGCATGTTCTTGAGGTCGTTGATCAGCGTGACGACGGCGAACCTCAACTCGGGTACCCAGACGAACTCGGTGCTGTAGCCGCGTCCGTTGCCGGGGTGACGCATTACCTTGAACACCCGCGAGGGATTGTCGACCGCGCGGTACTCGTCGATGAAGATCCCATAACCGTAGCTCGAGCGAGGCGTCCAGGGCACGGCCTCGGCCTTGAAGTACGGCGTGGTCATGGCTCGCACCGACTCCGGAGCCAGGATCTCGCCGCCGTCCGCGATCAGCTGCAGCGCCCAGGTGATGAGCTCGGTGGGCGTCGAGTAGGCGCCGCCGGCGGGCGCGGCATAGACGCGCTGGTAGTCCGCCGGCGCGCGGACGACCTTACCGTTCTGATGCCCCATCGCGTAGTTGCCGGAGGCGACGACCGCCTCGGGATGGAAAGTGGTCACCGTCATGCCCGCCGGCCGCCACAGCCGTTCGGTGACGTAATCTTCGAAGGACAGGCCGCTCAACCGCTCGACCGGCAGCGAGGCCAGCGAGAAGTTTGGGCTGCTGTAGTTCCAGAAGGTACCGGGCGGCGCGTAGAGATGCATGTTCACCAGGCCCTGCGACCAGGTCGTCAGGTCCATGTCCCAATCGGGCATGACGTAGTGCCGTGGCACCTGAGCGAAGTCGATGTAGGGGTCCGGCACGGCCCCGGCGTTGGCCAGGAGGGTGTGCAGCGTGAGTGAGCTCGCCGCCCATGGCCCCTTCAAGACCAGCTCAGGTACGTAGTCCGTGAGGGGAGCGTGCAGGTCCAGCTTGCCTTGCTCGACCAGCTGCATCACGGCGGCGGCAGCCATCATCTTCGTGGTGGAGTTGATGCGGAAGATGGTCTCAGTGTCCACCAGCTCGGGGGAGTCGGCGCGCCTGACACCGAAGGCGCTGGCGTGGTCGAGCGCGCCGTCCGCCGCGATGGCTATCGAGGCGCCCTTGACACCCTTGTCGCGCATCTCCTGCTGCAGGCAAGCGTCGACTGCGGCGTAGGGATCGCCCTGGTGGGCCGTGGCTGAGAGCACTCCGTCGACCCAATCGCCGACGCCTGTTGGGTCCGCGGCTACGTGGTCGATGGCAATATCGCCGGGCGCCCCGTTGTACAACAGCGGATTCAGGCCCGGCCCGGTATCCGGTGCGCGACGGAGGTCCGCTTCCGTCCGACCACCGAATGAAAGCACCAACAGGCCGAGCCCAATGGCGACGCGCATTCCCAAGCGTGCGAAGATCCCATGTTCCCGCATCCGTGTCCCCTCTCTGTTCCGGAAAAATGGCCGCCACATTTCCGGAAATCCTAGCCAGTTTGAGGAGGGCGAGTCGAATCGAGCCCATTCCGTGTGCCGCCTAGCTCACAGTTCCAGAGACACACCCCCATTATATAACCTCGGCAACTCGGCCGCGTGACACCCGCTGAGTGCAACCGCAAGAACCTGCACCGTTTGACTCGCCACGATTGTCGTGTTGCGAGCAATGAGACCGTGAATGTGCATTCGAACGATGGGTACAGGGCACTCTTCCCGCCTGGTGCCGAGAAGGCCCTGTCGACTGCCGCAGACGGCAGCGCGATCCTGTGGGACGTTGCAACGGGCAAGGAGGTCCGGCGCCTTCCGCACGGCTCTTCGACACGCGTTGTCGCCGAGAAACCGGACGGTCGGGAGCTGGTCTCGAGGTCCTGGGATGGCACGCTGCGGGTGTGGGATCTGGCGGAGGTGAGCGCGGGAGGCGGCCAATTCCCGCACTGCGCCCTGCACCGTCACGCGTCACGCGTCACGGCGTCAGCTGCCCGAGCCCCACCAGTATCGTCACCAGCGTGGCGACGACCGCCAATATGCTCACCGACCATCGCATCTGAGTGGCCATTCGCTCGCCGAGCTGATCGAACCGCTCGTCTACCCGGTCGAAGCGCTCATCCATCTGCGCGTACACGCTGTCGAAGCGCTTGCCCATCTCGGTGTGCATGCGGTCGAAGCGCTCGTTCACCCGGTCGAAGCGCTCGTTCACGCCGTCGAACCGGTGGTTCATCTCGCTCCGCAACTCACGCTGCTCGACCTTGATATCAGCAACGTCGTGCTCAACCACCGTCAGCCGCGTCTCGACGCCCGTCAATCGGTCTTCCACCCCCGTCAATCGGTCTTCCACCCCCGTCAATCGGCCTTCCACTCCCGTCAATCGGTCTTCCACCCCCGTCAATCGGTCTTCCACCCCCGTCAATCGGTCTTCCACCCCAGTCAGCCGCGTGTCCAGCACGCCGAACTCGTCGCGACCGATCATTCCCTCTGCCATCACGCCCTCCAGCCACGCCGTGAAATCGCGGACCGCGGGCTCGCCCCATGCTGCCTGTACCGTTTCGGGCATCTGTGTGCTCATAGCCGCTTCTCCTATTCCAACCACCGTCACTATTAGGCGACCACGTCACCGGGAGGTCGTGGGAACAGTTTACCGTGGCGGCGATCACACTTCAATACCCTAGGCGCCAGATTTGTGACAACATTGCGCCAACGGCACGGGCTCACCCGCCCAAGAGGATAGCGCCGCGGCATCCGCGCGGCAACACCGGCTGCGCTGGAATAGCCAAGTTGGGTCCCTAGTGGCAAGAGCGAATCGGCGCCGTGGCATCGGCAACGGCGTTGAGCGCCTTGGTGCTGGCCGCACTGGTACCGGGGCCTTTCAGCGTCCCGGCAACTCGCCCACCCCGCCACCTCCAACAACAGCTTATCGGCGGGCCACTCCCGCGGCAGGCGCTTGCGGCTGGCCGATCGGCCACCTAAGATTACGCGTAGCGCCCGACAGCCAGTGCCTTCACCACAGGAGGATGCAATATGCCCAGGAAGTACCCTGCCCCGCCCGAGGTGACCATCGATCCCGGCAAGTCGTATACCGCCACGTTCGCGACCGCGCACGGCGAGATCGTGTGCGAGTTGTTCGCCAAGGAGGCGCCGCGGACGGTCAACAACTTCGTTTTCTTGGCCCGCGATGGCTACTACGACGGCACGACCTTCCATCGTGTCCTCGCCGATTTCATGATCCAGGGCGGCGACCCGACGGGCACCGGCCATGGTGGGCCGGGCTACGACTTCGCCGACGAATTCGAGGGCAATCCGCACAAGCACGCGCGCGGATCGCTGTCCATGGCCAACGCCGGCCCCAACACCAACGGCAGCCAGTTCTTCATCACGCACGTTGCCACCGACTGGCTCGACGGCAAGCACACCGTGTTCGGGCGGGTAGCGAGCGGCCAGGACGTGGTGGACGCCGTCCAACAGGGCGATGCGCTGGAGAGTGTGACGATCGTGACCGCATGAGCTTCGAGTATTGGTATATGTTCTTCGTAGCGGTCGTCGTATCGATGGTCGCCATGGCGTCGGGCGTCGGCGGCGCGACGTTTTTCGCCCCCATCTTCATCCTTGGGCTCAGACTACCGCCCGAGGTGGCTATCGGCACCGGGCTGATCACCGAGGTGTTCGGCTTCGCGAGCGGACTGCATGCGTATGCCAGGAAACGCCTGATCGACTACAAGCTGGGGCTCGCGCTGCTTGCAGTCACGATCCCCATGGCGCTGATCGGTGCCGCCGCGGCCGGGTTCATCGAGCCGGGCTACCTGAAGGTGATCCTGGGCGTTGGCCTGCTGGCGGTGGCGCTCAGCTTCCTGCGTGCACCCGACCCGAGCGACGTTGCGCACATGGACCAGCGGATCGAGCACGAGTACGGCGGAGAGAACGCCGAAGAGTGCCTGGTAACTTCCGATGGTGAACGGATCTGCTATACGGTATGCAACAAGAACGAGGGGCGCCTGATCGCCGGTGTGGGTGGCCTCTCCGTGGGGCTGATCTCCACCGGCCTGGGCGAGCTCAACGGCTTTTTCCTGTTGCAGCGCTGCCGCGTGCCGAGCGCGGTATCGGTGGCCACAAGTGTCTTTGTCGTCGCCTTCACCGTGCTGGCAGCGGCCACCGGGCACGTGGCACAGTTCGTGCGGTCCGGAAGCGACGTGATGGCAACGGTCCTCAGCATAATCACCTTCACCGTACCAGGTGTGATCATCGGTGCCCAAATGGGATCGCATGTCGCCCGCCGCATCCCACAGCATCGCCTGGAACGGGGGCTCGGCGTCCTGTTCATCCTGGTCTCCGTGCTGACGCTGGCCGAGGTGCTTCTTTGACGGTTCGGACCATGTGCACACTTAGGGCGTGTCAACAAATAATCCCGGCAATTCGGCCAGCTCGTCAGGATCCAGGCGCTCGTAGAAGTAGCGCGGCGCGGTGGCGGCACGCCGCAGGCAGCCCTCATGACAGCTGCGGCCGGCGCACACAGTAACGAGCAGGAACCCCTTTTCCTTCACGTGGTTCGCCGACTGGAGGACACCAGGGCAGCCCTGTTGGGCGTTGCCATCGGACACCAGGATCAGACTCTCGCGAATGGCGTTGGGCGGTAGGGGCACTTCGGTGAGCTGCCGGCCCCGCAGGAGCACCCTCAGCCCCTCCTCGAGCCCCAGGTCGCGCGCCGGATCGCCCACACCGGCCGGGAGGCCAACGCCGCGACCGCTGAGGGCTCGCCCGATGCAGTGCCGTACGCGCGGCGCTTCGTTCGACAGCTTGCAGCTGCAGATGTCATGATCGTCGAAGCCGACGACGCCGATCCGCTTCTCCGGGTCATTGCGAAGATCCAGTCGCCTCAAGAGTTCGCTGACCCCGGTCCGCACATCCCTTCTCGCACGCGGCGAGACTGACTCCGACGCGTCGAGGACCAATGCAACGTGGGTCGGTCTCGCCAAGCCGACGCACAGGGCAGTGACCCGCAGCGTGATGGTCGGCGCCTCTCCCAGGAGGAGCCACTCGGGCGACACGTTGTGGGTGTGCTCGGCGTAACACGGGCTCTCGGGACGACCGCCCTGCGGCTGAGGCACGGGCACGCGTGACTGCGCGATCGCGTGCGGGCCAGCCATTACCACGACGAGCCCCCAGACGGCCAGCCCCATGCTCAACGGACATCGCAGCGTAGTCCGCGGTTGGCCACGATGCATAGCGGCCTCCTCGTAGAGCGGTTGGGATTTCGCTCTAGTGTTGTTAACCCGCCGGGTGACCACTGTTGACAGGCTCGTCGTGAATCCGGTCACCCACCGCGGCCAACACCCGTCACTTGACAAGACACAGCCGTCCGTGATACATTTCGCACCGGTCATTCCCGCCCCTATCCAGCCCCGGCCGTGGGCTGCTGGCGATATTCCTACCCACCTGGATGAGTTTCGCGAAGACGGAATGCCTCTACCTGTTGGGCGTGATCCCAGCGGGGGCGCTCTTCCTGGCCTGGTCAAGAACGCGGCGCCAGGCGGCGCTGGCCACGTTGGGCAGCCCACCCCTGATCGACGCGCTTGCGCCCAGCGTCGGTCATCGGCGGCGGCGCTGGAAAACGGCGCTGTGGTTCCTGGCACTCGTGGCTCTAATCGTCGCCCTCGCGCGGCCACTCTGGGGTACACAGGTGGTCGTCAAGGCACAGGAAGGCGTCGAGGTGATGGTCGTGCTGGACGTCTCCACCAGCATGATGGCCGAGGACGTCAAGCCCAACCGGCTGCGACGAGCCGTGCTGACCATCGAGGAGCTGATGGGTCGCCTCCAAGGGAACGAGCTGGGCCTGGTCGTTTTCTCCGGCGCGGCCTTCGTGCAGTCTCCGGTAACGGCCGATTTCAATACCGTGCGCCTGTTTCTCGAGAGCGCCGGGCCAGGTTCCATCTCGCGGCCCGGCACCGCGCTGGAAGAGGCGATTCGGGCGGCACTGGGCGGCTTCCCCGAGCAGCGCTCGAGCAGCCGCGTCATCCTGCTCCTCACCGATGGGGAGGGGCACGAGGGTGATCCGCTCGCCGCCGCTAAGGACGCCGCCGCCGAGGACGTGGTCATCCATGCTATCGGCTTCGGCTCACCGGACGGCGTACCGATACCCATCCGCGACGCTACCGGCACCGTGCAGGACTACAAGAAGAATGCCCAGGGGGAGACGGTCCTCTCACGCCTCGACGAGGTCACGCTGCAACAGATCGCCGGTGAGACCGGTGGGTACTACTTCCGCGCCAGCGCCGGGGGCGAGGAGATCGATACCATCGTCGACGCCATCGCCGCGATGGCAACGGGTGAGCGGGAGGGCCAGTTCGAGACCCATGGCGTGGAGCGCTTCCCCTGGTTCGCCGGGATCGCCCTCCTCGCCCTCGCAACGGACGCCCTGATCGGTAGCCGGAAGCGGCATGCGTAAGGGTTTGTTGCTCCTCGCCTGTGCCGTGGGCCTCTCGGCGTGTGCTCCCAAGGCCGTACGGCACAACTCTGCGGGCAACGAGCGTTTTGCCGACGAGGCCTACGAGGAGGCAATCGACGAATACCGCCTGGCCCAGGTGTCCGCACCAGACCGTGCGGAGCCCTACTACAACGCCGCAAACGCTTACAATCGAATGAGCCAGGTCGACACCGCACTGGCCCAGACCGAGCAAGCACTCAAGACGGCGGACCCTGCACTGGCCACGCAGGCGTGGTACAACCTGGGTAACGCCTTCTTCGGCGCCGAGAAATGGCCCCAGGCCGTCGAGGCTTACAAGGAAGCGCTGCGGCTACGGCCCGGTGACGGGGAGGCAAAACACAACCTGGAGCTGGCACTGCAGAAGCTGGAGCAGCAACAGGCTCAGCAGGAGCAACAGGCACAACAGGGGCAGCAGGGGCAACAATCGGAAGAGCGGCACGGACAGGACGACCAACGGGAGCAGGGCCAACAGGCTGGGGCGACGCCCACTCCGACCGCGGGGTCCGATTCGGATGTGGTTCAGGGGAACGGCGGACAGGAGACGCCGCAGCCATCGGGTACGCTGGGGGAATCCGAGGGCATGACGGAAGAACAGGCGATGCAGCTCCTCCAGGCCCTGCTCGGGGATAGCCAGACGCTCCGGGAACGTCTGCGGGAGATCCACCAGGTGCCGGGACCCGTGCCGGCGGAAGACTGGTAGGCAGTCCTTGGCATCTGTGGCGCTCAGGACGACAGCCGGGCGACGATCAGCCACGGTCCCAGCTGGCGGTGCATCACCCGCCCCGGCACAAGCGTGGGCGGGATGCCGGGTGCGGCGGGGCCGGGCGGGGCCATTCGCCCTGCTGGTACCGGTGTGCCTGGTCGCGCTGCTCGTGGCCACATCGGCGTCGGCCGGCGCCCAGGACGATGTCACGTTCACCGCGACGGTGGACCGGACCACCGTTTCGACGGACGACCTGCTGACCCTGCAGCTCACCCTCGCCGGAAAGGCGCGCAGCTCCGATCAACCGCAGATCCCTCCGCTGGAGGGATTCGCCGTCGTCGGGTCCAGCCAGTCCAGTCAGTTCAGCTTCATCAACGGTGCGGTCTCCTCACAGGTCGTGTTCACTTACCAGCTGCAGCCGACCAGGACCGGCACCCTGACCATCCCCGCCATCCCCATCCAGGTGGGAAACCAGACCTACCGCACGCAGCCCATCACGATCGAGGTCACGGCGGGCGCCGCTCCCCCGGCCCGGCAACCGGGCGGTGAAGCGCCCGCGGGCGCCGCCACTCCCGGCGAGCTCGCGGGGCAGGATGTCTACGCCGAGGCCGACGTGGACAACCCGGCACCGGTGGTCGGGCAGCAGATCACCTACCGCTTCCGCCTCTTCGAGGCGGCACGGCTCACTGGCCAACCGCAGCTCGATTGGCCGGACTTCACCGGCTTCCTGAGCTACGACCTGACGCCCAACAGCCAGTACTACCAGCAGGTGGCCGGGCGGCGTTACCTGGTCACCGAGGCGCGCCGCGCGCTGTTCCCCACCGCCCAGGGCGCCGTAACCATCGGCCCCGCAACACTGACCGTTCCCGGCGGCCTCTTCAGCCGTTCGACGCAGCTGCACACCGGCGCGGTGACCGTGAACGTACGCGCGCCCCCCGCCGGGGCCCCGGGCGACTTCGCCGGCGCCGTGGGGCAATTCGAGATCGAAGCAAGGGTCGAACCGAGCGAGGGCCGTGTCAACGAGCCGGTGACGTTGTCTGTGCGTGTGTTCGGCACGGGCAACGTAGGCGCGCTGCCGGACCCCTCCGAAGGAGTGGCCGATGTGCTCGCCGACTGGCGGGGTTTCGATCCGCAGAACACCACCCACGGCGGGGAAGACGGCCCCCGCACCCGCGGGGAGGAGGGGTTTGGGGGGGGCCGTGGGC
>CAYYVH010000151.1:0-9640 GCA_964475075.1 uncultured Anaerolineales bacterium
ATGGCTGGTGGAAGCAGGGGAAGCCGGTTGTAAGGCTGATCGGCTCGCCAGCCGCCGGCGGGCCGGGGGCTTTTCTGGGCTGCTTTTTAGTGTGGGGGTCTATGGGGATGGCCATGCCTATGATGCTGCTGGTTGTCGGCTTGGCCGGGATCGGCACATCGGCGGCCAGCAGCCTGCCTGGTGAGCCGTTCTACCGCGTGAAGCGTCTGGGCGAGAGCGCGCAGATGCTCTTCGCTATCGACCCGGTACGCCGGGCGGACTTGAACCTCAGGTTCAGCGATCGCCGGCTTCAGGAGATGAAGCGTCTGGCTGGTGACGACCGCGAGGTCCCGCTGGACCTCGTTGAGGCGTGGCTGCGGGGGCATTCGTCGGCCTGGACAGAGATACAGAAGCTGCCGATGGAACAGCAAAGGCGGCTGGCGGAGACCCTGCTATCATCCATGGCGGAGCCAGGCGAGTTCGAGGTCCGGCTGCGCCAGGTAGTGGCCGACCCTGCGGCTCTGGATCTGCTCCTGGAGTGGGCGCAGGCTTTGGCCGATACTGCTCGTGAGTCAGTCGGATCCAGCAGTCCGCCTATTCCGCCGGAGCCCGTGCAGGTAGCTCCGCAGCCGGTGGTCCGGCCGCTGCCGGACGAGGTTGGGGCGGAGCCGGCACGGCCGTCGGTGGACGAAGCGTCGGAGCCGGTAGTACCGATTGTGCAGCCCGATCTCCCGTCTGCGCCGGTAGTCACGTCGGAGCCGGCCCAGGAGCCACCGCCTGTGGTTCAGCCGGTCAACGATGCGCCGGCCGAGCGTGACCGCGGGGATGACGAGAAGGAAGCGCCGGCTCCGCCACAACCGACCGAGCCACCAGCCGGGGAGCCGACGCCGGAATTGCCGCCGCCCTATGTCCAGCCGCCGGTCGGCGAACCTGCTCCGTAGCCGATCACACCGCCGGGCTGGGAATAATCGGGCGGCCAGCCGACGTGCAGGGGCGAAGCATACCCGCAGAGCTTCGCCCTTTCTTCGTGTGGCCCCGCTTCATCGTGAGCGGATACCGGCCCAGCGCAAAACATGTCCCGAGTGCGCGCCGGGGGCACCCGTATCTTTCGGCCCTCTAATCCCGTTTATAGGGTGATTAGGGTGAGGGCCGCAACCTCGCGGTTGCGGAAAAAACCAGGTACGAGGGCGGAAAGCCCGTAGCACTTGGTGACGGAACAGAGAGCCGTACTTGCCCTTGGAACAAAGGGGGAACGGGCACTGCGACGGCTCTCCGTTCCGCCGGAATGATCATTTCGTGGCTATTCTCGTTTGTTTTGGGCGCGGACGCCGACCGGCTCTGGGGGTCGGCGTCCGGCTTTAAAGGGGGGGTGAGTGGCTACCTGGGCGTTCTGGGTGCTTGGGCAGGGGGGGGTGAGTGGCTACCTGGGCGTTCTGGGTGCTTGGGCTATCGGCTATCAGCTATCAGCTATCAGTCTGGGTGAGCCGTTCCCAACGCGTATCCGGTACGGCGTATCAAGTAGCTGGGCCGGAGGGAGACCTGCCGGAGAGGCATCAAACGAGCTGATAGCTGATAGCTGATAGCCCAAGTCAGATCACTTCACCAGTTAACCAAGAACTCTCTCCAACACCGCCTCCGGGTGGCCGGCGAAGTCCTCGCGGCGGAGGGTTCCGGCCGCCAGGGCTGTCACTAGATCGGTCAGGGAGCGATTCACCGGTACGGGGACGCCAGCCCGCTCGCCGGCGCAGGCGACGGCGCCGTTCAGGACCTCTATTTCGGTCCGGGTCCGCCCCTGGGCCAGATCGTGGGTCGCGCTCGGCAGCCGCTCGCCGCGCTCGCGCCCTACTCGCCAATGCACGAAGGGGTGAAGCAGAGACGGTGGCACGTACGGCGCGAGCCGAGCGAAGAGGTCGACCCGGTAGCCCGGCAGCACGACCGGGTGTCTGCCCAAGGACCGCATGACGGCCAGAGCCTCGAGCCACGCGGTGTGTTCCAGATCGAATAGGCGCCGATCGGCGAGGACCAACGGGGGCGCCCAGCCCAGAATCGCCGAGCTTGCGGCCGCCAGCATGTTCAACAGCAGCTTGGACCACTTCATGTCGTCCGCGTCAGGGTAGAGCCCGACGCTGTGCCCCCCCCTCCGGAGGTGGGCCGCCAGGTCCGAGATGTCCCCGTGCGGCGGCACACCTAGGCCGACACCGCCCTTGTGCCAAGCCATCACGACGCCCGGCCGGCGGATGTGGACGGCAGTGGTCAGTGTGGCCGGGATCACGACGCTGTTGGGCAGCTTGGACGCCAGGACGGCCTCGTTGCCGACCCCATTCTGGAAGCTCACCACGCGCGGTGCTGTGCCGGCATCGGCCAACTCGCGAGCCAGGCCGATCGTATCGTAGCTCTTGACGGCGACCACGGTGCAGTCGAATGAACCGCCGGCGGCTGCGGCGGCCACGGAGAGGGCGACCGACGGCTGGACGCATATCGTGTGTTCGCCGGACTCCAGCCGCAGCCCCTCAGCGGCCATCACCGCGGCGTGGGCACCGCGGGCCACCAGGGTGACCGTGGCGCCACCTGCAGCCAGATTCCCCCCGATCCACGAACCGACCGCGCCCGCCCCGGCGACGAGAACCCTCATGCTTCGTCAGGGCGAGGAAGGCCGGGCTCGATGCGACGCTCGGTGCCGGCGCGCAGTCGGGCGATGTTGGACCGGAGTGCCCAAGTTATCAGGACCAGTTGGCCCACGCCGTAGACAAGCGCCGCTGTGGGCAAGACGCCACCATGGACGCTGATGGCGATGCCGAGCAGGATGAAGAGCGACGTGACCAGGCTGGCAACGGAGGCGAGGCGAAGGCCGAATAGCGAGAGCGCGGCGACGACGATGGCCATGAAAAAGAGGGCCGGGTCGAACCACAGCAGTGCTCCCACGTTGGGGCTGCTGCCCGCACCGCCGTGGAAATCGAGGAACACCGAGTAGTTGTGACCCAGAATGACGGCAAGTGCGACCAGCGCCAAGGCCCAAGGGTGAAGCGCAACGGCGTCCGGCGCTGTGCCACCGATACGGGTGAAGAGCCGGTCGGCTAGCCACAAGGCGGCGTAGCCCTTGAGGACGTCGCCCGCCACCGTGACGAGTGCGGCCGGGAATCCGGCGGTGCGATAGACGTTCGTTCCGCCGGTACGCCCACTGCCCACCTGGCGCGGGTCGCGGCCGACCGCCCGGCAGACCAGCATTCCGCACGGAACGGCACCGAGCAGGTAGCCCAGGATGACGGCCACGACGCTCAGGCTAAGAGCCATGGCAACTCACTTGCCTCCTTGGTCAGATTCAACCGGAGTGGTTGGATTTTCGGCGCGCCAGCATAGCACGCGAAGTCCCGCGTGGTCAACAGCAGTCCACGACGAAGGATGCACCCACAACTAAAAATTCTTGGCGCCCTCTGGGCGCTGTGTTATACTCCCAGCCCGCTTGAGCCACTGGATGGAGTTTAAGGAGAAACAGCGCCAGTGACCCGCCTGAAGGACCCCAAGCTGATCTTCTGGACCGCTGTCGTGCTTGCCCTGATGGTGGCAAGCCGCAAGATCATGCCGGTGCCGCTGCCCCATATCCAGCTGCCGGCCGAGGTCATCCCGGGTGCGCCGCGGATTCCCCTGCCCGTGATTGGCGATTTTCTCGTCACCAATACGATCATTGCGATTTTCGTCACCGACGTCCTGCTGATCGCGCTCGCCGTTCTGGCCACGCGCCAGCTGGGCATGGTGCCCAGTGGGCTCCAAAACGTGTTTGAGGCGGTCATCGAGTGGTGGGAGAACCTGGCAATCCAGATGGTAGGGGAGGACCTGGCACGACGGTTCCTGCCGCTTTTCCTGACGCTCTTCCTGCTCGTGACACTGGCCAACTGGTCGGAGCTCATTCCGGGCTACGACACCGTCGGCGTGCTGTTTCAGCCGGAACACGGAGCGGTGCAGGGGGTAACAGGGGGCGGTGAGGCCGATTCACCGGCGGAGGTCACCGCGGAGGAGGAAGGGGAGCACACCTTCTTCGATGTGTCCTGGACCGGGGAACCGGGCCGTAGCTTCGGCATGGCCATGAGGCGGCTCGAACGCGAGGACGAGGGGCATGAGGGTTGGGTGTTCGTACCCTTCCTGCGTGTCGCGTCCAGCGACCTCAGCTTCACGCTGGCCCTGGCCCTGATCTCGTTCTTCGTCGTTGAGGCGGTGGGGCTGCAGACGCTCGGCGTGGCCTACGTGCGCAAGTTCTTCAATTTCGACTTCAGTCGGGGTGTGGGGCAGGGCGCCCTGAACGTATTCGTGGGGCTGCTCGAGTTCGCCTCCGAGCTGGCTCGCATCATCTCGTTCTCCTTCCGTTTGTTCGGCAACCTGTTTGCCGGGCAGATCCTGCTGTTCGTGCTGCCGTTCCTGATCCCATTCGCGGCGGTGATACCCATTTTCGGCCTAGAGCTTTTCGTGGGGATGATTCAGGGCTTCGTGTTCGCCATCCTCACGCTGGCTTTCATGTCGGTGGCGATCGTGTCCCATGACGAGCACCACTAGCCGTCGGGCGCAACGGACGCCGGCCTTTCCCTGATCCCACTATACTGAAGGAGGAGGACCGAGCTGCTATGAATCCCGAATCTGCCAAGCTGATCGGCGCCGGCCTGGCGATGATCGGTGCCCTGGGTCCCGGAATCGGAATCGGCCTTGTCGTCAACGGAATGCTCCACGCCCAGGGGCGCAATCCCGAGGCGTCGGGCGAGCTGTTCACGAACATGATTCTGGGCATCGTATTCGCTGAATCGATTGCGATCTACGCGCTGGTCGTGGCCCTGATTCTGCTCTTCGCGGTCTAGGCTGGGGGGAGATGGTGCAGGGAGCCGAAGGAGTGATCGTTGGATAGCCTCAATAGTCTCGGAATTGTGCTACCCAGCCTGCTTTTCCACATCATCAACTTCTTGGTGGTGCTCTGGATCCTGAACCGGGTCTTGTACAGGCCGATGCGGAACATGTTCGCTGAGCGGGCCGAGCGCATCAGCGAGGGGCTGGCCGAGGCCGAGCGTGTGCGCGAGGAAGCGGCTGCCGAGCGAGCGCGGCTCGAGGAGCAGCTGGCCGAGGAGCGGCGCACGAGTCAGGAGCGGCTGCGTGATGCGGTCGCCAAGAGCGAGGAGGCCGCCAGGCGACGCCTCGACGAGGCCAGTGCCGAAGCCGAACAGATACTCACGCGGGCTCGATCAGAGGCCGGCGAGCGGCGGAGCCAGGCGCTCGAGGGCCTGCACGGCGAGATCGCCGACCTGGCCCTCCGGGCCGCGGCGAAGGCACTGGGAGACGGGATCGACGAGGAGCGCCACCGGGAGCTGATCAACCGCTTCCTCGAGGAGAATCTGGGAGAGCTGGCGTGACCGGTGACGGCGATTTCCTCTCCGAGCTGGAGGAGTCGGCACGCGATCTTCTCGGCAAGATGGCCGGCGGCCGGCGGCTGCAGGAGCTCAAGGGGAAGCTGGCCGAGATCGAGCGTCGTGGGCGCGGCGGATCCGCTGACGCCGAGGTGATCACGGCCGTGCCGCTGACGGCGGCCGAGCGGGCCGTGATCGAGGAGCGCCTGCGCGACCGGCACGGCGAGGAACTGCCTATCGCCTACCACGTGGATCCGGCCATCCTGGGCGGTGTCGTGGTGAGGGTGGGTGACCGCATGGTCGACGGCAGCGTCGCGTCCCGGCTGGGCCAGCTGCGCGAGGTGCTGGTGGGGGCGAGCACGGCCGGCGGGTCCAGCTCCTAGCCCCCAGCTCCCAGCTCGAGTCCCAGCTCGTGGCAAGGCACGCTCGTCTTCTGGACCGTAGGCCGAGGCGGCGTTGGGGTGTCTATGTGGAGATGAACCGATGAGCGTACGTGTGGAGGACATCGCCGCAGCACTGCGGCAGCAGATCGAGGCGTTCGAGGCCACCGTCGAGGCGATGGACGTCGGCACCGTCGTCGAGGTCGGCGACGGGATCGCGCGCATCGAGGGCCTCCGGGGCGCCGTGGCCAGTGAGCTGGTCGAGTTCCCGGTGGAGGGCGGGCAGTCCGTCTACGGAATCGCCTTCAACCTGGAGGAGGACTCCCTCGGCGTAATAATCCTAGGGGACTTCACCGCCATCGAGCAGGGCGACCTCGCCCGCTCCACCGGCCGGGTCATCTCGGTGCCGGTGGGGGACGCGTTGGTGGGCCGGGTAGTGAACGCCCTGGGCCAACCCATCGACGGCAAGGGCCCGATCCGGGCCGATCGGCTGCGCCCCATCGAGCGCATCGCGCCGCGGGTCGTCGAGCGCCAGAACGTGAACGAGCCGGTGATGACGGGCATCAAGGCCATCGACTCGATGATTCCCCTCGGGCGCGGGCAGCGTGAGCTGATCATCGGCGACCGGCAGACGGGCAAGACGGCCATCGCCGTCGACACGATCATAAACCAGAAGGACTCGGACATCCTCTGCCTATATGTCGCCATTGGCCAGAAACGCGCCCAGGTGGCCAACCTCGTGGCGACCCTGACCGCCCACGACGCCATGGACCATACGATCGTCGTGGTGGCCAGTGCTTCGGAATCGGCGGCGCTGCAGTACATCGCGCCGTACGCCGGCTGTGCGATGGGTGAGGAGTTCATGGAGGAGGGCCGGCACGCGCTCATAATATACGACGATCTGTCGAAGCACGCCTGGTCCTATCGCCAGGTGTCGCTGCTTCTGCGCCGGCCTCCGGGCCGCGAGGCCTACCCCGGCGACGTGTTCTACCTGCACTCGCGTCTGCTGGAGCGGGCGGCAAAGCTGTCGGACGAACGCGGTGCCGGGTCGCTGACGGCACTGCCCATCATCGAGACCCAACTCTCCGACGTTTCGGCCTACATCCCGACGAACGTCATCTCCATCACCGACGGCCAGATCTACCTGGAGCCGGACCTGTTCTACGCCGGTATCCGCCCGGCGGTCAACGCCGGGCTCTCGGTGAGCCGGGTGGGTGGTGACGCGCAGTACAAGGCCATGAAGCAGGTGGCCGGGAAGCTGCGGCTGGACATGGCGGCCTTCCGGGATCTGGCCGCTTTCGCCCAATTCGGCAGCGATCTGGACGTGGCCACGCGGCGCCAGCTGGACCGGGGCATGCGGCTCCAGGAGGTCCTCAAGCAGGTGCAGTACCAGACGATGCCGTTCGAGGAGCAGGTTCAGATCCTCTACGCGGTGACGAACGATTTCGCCGACAACGTGGCCGTGGCGGACATGAACGCCTGGGAGCGAGGGCTCCGTCAGTTCCTGCGCGACACGTACCCCAACATCGCCCGGGCCATTGCGGCCAGCAAGAACATCGATGACGAGAGCACGAGCCAGCTGGACGAGGCCATCCAGGCCTTCACGACCTCCTGGCAGGCGGAAGGCGCGGCGTAATGATCGACGGCATCCTGTGCCGTCGCGTTCCCGGGGGGGGCGATGGCCACCGCACGTGACATCCAGCGCCGCATCCGGTCGGTCCGGAGTATCGGCAAGGTTACGCGCGCCATGGAAGCGGTGAGCGCGTCGAAGATGAGGCATGCCCAAGCGGCGACGCTGGCTAGCCGCGCCTATGCGGCCAAGGCCGCGGAGGTAATGACGTATCTGCGGGCCCAGCCGGGGGCGGGGACGGGACTGCACCCGCTGTTGCAGGACCACCCGGTCGGCCGCCCCGGGGTTCTCCTTATCACACCTGATAGGGGCCTCACCGGCGGGCTCGTGCTCAACGTCATCCGCTTCGCCCTCCGTGCTGCCGGTGCGGATCTGGGGGGCGACGTGCGCTGGATCGCCGTGGGGCGTAAGGGTAGCGACTTCCTGGCGCGTCATGGCGAGGACCTGGTGGCGTCGTTCTCCAAGATACCCGATACGCCCTCGATCCTGGAGATCACACCCGTGGCACGGCTGCTGTTGGACGGCTTCCTGGGCGAGGATTTCTCGTCCGTGCACGTGGTCTTTGCCGACTTCATCAGCGTCATGAGGCAGCGGCCGGTGGTGACGGGGCTCCTGCCTGTCGAGGTGCCCGCGGAGGTGGAGGCGGTGCCCTCGGAGTTCGCCTATGAGCCCAGCCCGGAGGCGGTGCTGAACGAGGTGCTGCCGCGGCTGCTCGAGCTCCGCGTCTTCCAGGCTGTGCTCGAGGCGCAGGCGAGCGAGCACTCGGCGCGCATGGTCGCCATGCGCAACGCAACGGATGCGGCCAGCGACCTGGTGGACGATTTGACGCTCTCCTTCAACAAGATACGGCAGTCGGACATCACGTCCGAGCTGCTGGATATCGCGGGCGGCGCCGAGGCATTGCGGAAGACGCTGGCAGCCGCGTCCTAGGGGTGGGGTCACCCGCCCCTGAGACGGGCGTGTTTTGGTACGGAAACTGGAGGACATCGCGTGACAACGAACGACAAGGCCGGCGAGGTGACCCAGATCCTGGGGTCGGTGGTCGACGTGCGCTTTCCACCGGAGGCAGTGCCGGAGACCTACTTCGCCATCGAGATCCCGCGCGAGGAGGGGCCACCACTGGTCGTCGAGGTCCAGCAGCACCTGGGCAACAACGTCGTGCGCTGCGTATCCATGGGCTCGACGGACGGCCTGGCGCGGGGTGCAAAGGCCATCAACTCTGGCGCTCCCATAACCGTGCCGGTGGGCATGGGCACGCTGGGCCGGGTCTTCGACGTGCTGGGCAAGACCATCGATTCTCCGGAACCGGTGGAGGCCGAGGCGTACCGGGCGATCCATCAGGAAGCCCCGCTGTTCGCCGACCAGTCCACGAAGACCAAGGTGTTCGAGACGGGCCTGAAGGTGATCGACCTCGTGGCACCGTTCACCCGCGGCGGCAAGACCGGCGTCTTCGGCGGTGCCGGGGTCGGTAAGACGGTCATCATCATGGAGATGATCCAGACGATGGCCCTCGAGCACGCGGGGGTGAGCTGCTTCGCCGGTGTGGGGGAGCGCTCGCGCGAGGGCACTCAGCTATGGAATGAGATGCGAGACGCCGGGGTCATGGACAAGACGGTCCTCGTCTTCGGCCAGATGAACGAGCCGCCGGGAGCACGCCTGCGGGTGGGTCTGGCGGCGCTCACGATGGCGGAGCACTTCCGCGATCAGGGCATGGACGTGCTCCTGTTCGTCGACAACATCTTCCGCTTCGTTCAAGCCGGCAGCGAGGTCTCGGCGCTCTTGGGGCGCATGCCCAGCGCGGTGGGTTACCAACCCACGCTGGGCACGGAGATGGGGGCGCTTCAAGAGCGCATCACCTCCACCAAGAAGGGCGCCATCACCAGCCTTCAGGCAATCTTCGTTCCGGCCGACGACATCACAGATCCGGCCCCGGCCACGACGTTTGCCCATCTGGACGCCACAATCACGCTGGAGCGCTCTATTTCTGACCGCGGGATCTACCCGGCGGTGGATCCGTTGGCCTCGACGAGCCGGATCCTGGACCCGGGCATCGTCGGCGAGGACCACTACCAGGTGGCGCGTGAAGTACAGCGCGTGTTGCAGCGCTACCGCGACCTTCAGGACATCATCGCGATTCTGGGTATCGACGAGCTCTCGGAGGACGACCGCTTGCTGGTTGCACGTGCGCGCAAGATGGAGCGCTTCCTGAGCCAGCCGATGCGCGTGGCGGAGCAGTTCACAGGCCGCGAGGGGCGCTTCGTGGCGCGCGC
>CAYYVH010000152.1:0-9620 GCA_964475075.1 uncultured Anaerolineales bacterium
CGCTGTTGTGCACACACTGGGTTTTCTCCTCTCCGCCATCACAGCCGTAGCCGAGCCGACCCGGGCGCCCTTCGACCTGCCGGAGGCGGAGCAGGAGCTGGTCGCCGGCTTCCACACGGAGTACACTGGACTGCGCTTCGCGCTCTTCTTCATGGCTGAGTATATCAGCGTGATCACCGTCAGCGCCGTTGCCGTCAGCCTATTCTGGGGTGGCTATCATCTGCCATGTCTGCCGGGTACACCCCTCGCCGTACTGTGCGACCTGCCGTCGTACGTGGACGTGCTGGTGTTCGTGGCCAAGGTCGTCGCTTGCCTGTTCGTCTTCGTCTGGCTGCGCGCTACGGTCCCCCGACTGCGCTACGACCAGCTCATGGAGTTGGGCTGGAAGGTGCTGCTGCCACTGTCCATTCTCAACGTGGCTCTCACGGCTATTGGCATCGTCGTGGCCCAGAACCTGACGATGGGATGAGCCCATGATAATCAACATCCTCCGCGGCTTGTCCGTCACCTTGCGGAACGCGTTCCGCCCGCCGGTGACCATTCCGTACCCGGAGGTCAAGCGACCGGTCGCCCCGCGCTTCCGCGGCCGCCACGAGCTGAAGCGATACGCGAACGGCCTGGAGCGCTGCATCGGCTGCGCGCTATGCGCCGCGGCCTGCCCGGCTGACGCGATCCTGGTCGTGCCGGCGGAGAACGCCGACCGGCAGCGATACTCGCCTGGCGAGCGCTACGCCGAGGTGTACGAGATCAACTTCCTCCGCTGCATATACTGTGGTTTCTGCGAGGAGGCGTGCCCGACGGGTGCGATCGTGCTCGAGCACAAGTACGAGCTGGCCAGCTTCGACCGGCGGGAGATGATCTACACCAAGGAGATGCTCATCGAGCCGCCCGGCCCAAGTGGGGAGCCGACGCCACGGGACACCCGCGGCCAGGATATTCCCTTCCGGATGGGGGGCACGGACTACTTCGAGGTTCCCCTGGAGGTTGGTCGCGAGGTGGTGGAATGACGGTCGAATCGGCTCTGTTCTATGCCGTGGCTGCCGGCACCGTCCTTACGGCATTAGCGGTGATTACGGCGCGCGATGTGGTCCACGCCGTGCTGTACATGGTCGGCAATTTCGTTCTGACGGCGGTGCTCTACCTCATGCTCCAGGCGGCCTTCGTCGCGGCGGTCCAGGTCATCGTGTATGCCGGTGCGATCATGGTTCTGTTCCTGTTCGTGGTGATGCTGCTTGGCGGTGGCCGGGCCGAGTTGGATGAGCCGCTGGCCGGCCAGCGCCTGGGGGGGCTCCTGTTCCTGGCCGTCCTCGCCGCCGTGCTGGTGCCCGTCGCGTACCGCGGAGTGCCGGCCGCACCGTCGGGTGGCGTGCCCACCACAGATCTGCCGCCACTCCCCGGCGGGTTCGGCTCGCCGGCAGCCATCGGCGAAGCCCTGTTCCGGGAGCACGTGCTGGCCTTCGAGATCGTCAGCGTGCTCCTGCTCGTGGCCATGATCGGGACGGTGGTGATCGCCCACGTCCGCACCGATGACGACGGATGAAGGTGTTTGTGAACAGCGGTCCGGATGAGGGGGCTTGGGCTATCGGCTATCAGCTATCAGCTATCAGTCCGGCTGGTCCGGGTCAGGTCGTGCTTGGCGGGAGTCGGAGGGGTCGGGGAGGAGTGCGGTGGTGATCCCGCCGGGGCACTACCTGGCGCTGGCGGCGGTCCTGTTCACGCTCGGGGTGGCGGGGGCGATCCTACGGCGGAACTTGATCATCGTTCTGATGTCGGTTGAGCTCATGCTCAACGCGGTCAATCTGACGCTGGCGACGGCCGCTCGGGCCCTGGGCGACCTGGACGGCCAGTTGTACGTGTTCTTCAGCCTGACGGTGGCCGCGGCGGAGGTGGCAGTGGGCCTGGCGCTCGTGGTCGCGACATTCCGTACGTTGGGGCGGACGGACGTGGATGACGTGAGCGTGATGCATGGGTGACGACCGATTGGGGAAACCGATTGGCGGACCGCGCGGCGTGGTAGGGGCGAAGCACTCGCGAGCGAGTGCTGCGCCCCTACGGGGATGGGGTGATGTCGGTGGATGGGATGATGTCAGCGGTTGACCTATTGCCGCTGGTGCTGGTGCTGCCCCTGGCGGGGGTGGTCATGCTGGTGCTGGCCGGGCGGTGGTTGTCGGATCGTGTTGCCGGCTGGCTGGCGACCGCACTGGTCGGCCTGGTGTTCCTGCTGTCCGTCGGCATCGGGATCGAGCTGCGCCCCTTGCGGGCGGAGGGGCCTGGTGTGCCGGGCAACGCGCCGCCGCCGGTCGTCCACCAGACCCTGTGGCGGTGGATTTCTGCCGGGGAGGACCTCGTGGAGGTGACGATCGCGCGCCGCGATCTTCCCCCGCTGCAGGAGATCCCGGCCGACGCCGTGGGCCGGGCCTGGATGTCGCTGGATACGGAAGGACTGGTCGGAGCCTTGCCCCACATGTGGGACCCCGATGCGGTGGCGGGCCAGCGCCCCATGGACCCCGAGGTAGTGCCGATCGGCAGCGTCTTGACGGACGCGAACGTTCCCCCGCCCGGTACCGGCCTGGTGGTAGCCGCGCCGAGACGGCAACAACGTTTTTCCGTGGACGCATCGCTCCAGCTGGACGGGCTGTCGCTCTTCATGATGCTGGTGGTGACGGGCGTGGGCTTCCTGCTCCATCTCTACTCAATCGGCTACATGGACGGCGACCCGGACGTGAGGCGTTACTTCGCCTACCTGAACCTGTTCGTGTTCAGCATGCTCGTGCTCGTCCTGGGGGCGAACTTCCTGGTGCTGTTCGTTGGTTGGGAGCTGGTCGGCCTGTGCAGCTATCTGTTGATCGGGTTCTGGTTCACCGATCGGGGCAACGCCGATGCCGGGCGGAAGGCATTCATCGTCAACCGGGTGGGCGACTTCGCTTTCCTGATCGGCCTGATGCTGATCTGGACCACCTTCGGCTCGCTGGCTTACTCCGAGGTGCTGCCGGCTGCTGCGGCGCTCTTGCCGCGGGGGAGCTCCATCCCGGTGGCCATTGCAGCGTTGCTGTTGATCGGTGCCACCGGCAAGAGCGCCCAGGTGCCGCTCTTCGTGTGGCTGCCGGATGCGATGGCCGGTCCAACGCCCGTGTCGGCGCTCATTCACGCCGCGACGATGGTCACGGCGGGTGTGTACATGATTGCACGCACTCACCTGCTGTTCGAGCAAGCGCCGGTGGTGTTGGCCGTGGTGGCAGTCCTCGGTGCGCTGACGGCGCTGCTGGCGGCCATCATTGCCCTGGTCCAGGTGGACATCAAGCGGGTCCTGGCTTACTCGACCATCAGCCAGCTGGGGTTCATGTTCATGGCCGTGGGGGCCGGGGCCTATGCCGCCGGGTTGTTCCACCTGATGGCGCACGCCTTCTTCAAGGCCCTGCTCTTCCTCTGCGCCGGCAGCATCATGCACGCCATGGAACACGGGTTGTTCACCCAGCAGCCCCATCCTCAGCCGGCGGGCGGGGTGCCACCGCATCAGGATATGCGCCGGATGGGGGGACTCCTGTCACAGGCCCCGCTGACGGGTTGGAGCTTCGTGGTCGGCGGATTGGCGCTGGCCGGGATCTTCCCGCTGGCTGGATTCTGGAGCAAGGACGAGATCTTCTTGGCGGTCCTCGCCCACGAGCGAGGCGTGCATTGGCTATGGCCGGCCCTGTGGGCGGTGGGGGGGGTGACGGCGTTCCTGACCGCCCTCTACATCGGACGCGTGCTGTTCATGACCCTGGTGGGTCAGCCGCGCAGTGAAGGCGCGCGGAACGCGCGTCGTTACGAGCAACCCCTGACGATGGCGGTTCCGCTGGCGGTGCTGGCTATCCTGACACTGGTGGGGGGAGGCGTAGGTGTCTCCCTGGGGAATGACGGGTCGATCCTGACGCGGTTGCTGGGGCCGGTGGTCGGCCCGTCGCACCATGAGGGTGGGCCCAGCGGGCTCGTGATGGCGATAATGGCCACGTCGGTGGCCGCCAGCGCCTTGGCGTTCGCCTGGCTGGCCTATGGTCCGCGGCGCGTCGTGGATCCGGAGCGGATCTCCACAGCCATTCCGTGGGCGTACCGATTGGCGTGGCGCAAGTTCTACGTCGACGAGATCTACGGCGTGCTGTTCGTGCGCCCGTGGCACGCGGTGTCCGGCTTCCTGTGGCACGTGGTCGACGACAGGTTGGTGGACGGTGCCGCAAACGCCGTCGGCCGCTGGTTCGTCGACCTCGGGCAGTGGTTGCGGCGCCACCAGACGGGCTACGTGCGCCAGTATGCCCTGTCCATGCTGATCGGGGCGGTATTGACGGTGCTCTACCTATTCCTCAGGGTCCGCTAGTTCAAGGAAAGCGACTGCAATGCTCGAGACGTCCAACAGCCTGGGCTTTCCCCTCTTGTCGCTGGTGATCTTCCTGCCGTTGGCCGGCGCCGGCGTGGTAGCCCTCCTGGACAGGCGGAACCGTGCGGTGTGTCAAGCGGTCGGGCTGTTCGTCTCGGGCCTGACGCTGATCATGACCGGGATTCTCATGTGGCAGTACGATTCGGGTTGGATGCGCGGCCGATCCAAGGCGGCCTTCCAGATGGCCGATCCGCCGGATGGCCCGCTGGAGTGGCTGCCGGGCGGAATCACCTACCAGGTTGCCGTGGACGGGATCAGCGTGGTGCTCGTGTTCCTGACGGCGCTCTTGGTCTTCGTCGCCCTGATGTACAGCTGGTCCAGCGTGCGCACGCGCGTGCGCGAGTATGTTGTGCTGCTGCTCGTGCTGGAGACGGGGCTACTCGGCGTCTTCGCTGCGCTCGACCTGTTCCTGTTCTACGTGTTCTGGGAGGCGGTTCTGATCCCGATGTACCTGCTCATCGGGATCTGGGGCGGCAAGGACCGGATCTACGCCACGGTCAAGTTCGTTTTGTTCACCATGGTCGGCTCGGCATTGATGTTGGTGGCGATCGTTGCCCTCGGCGTGCTCTCCGGGAGCGCCACCTTCCACCTGTTCGACATCCTGCAGGCACCTGTACTGCCTGAGCGCATGCAGGTTGTCCTTTTCGCGGCGTTCGCGCTCGCGTTCGCCGTGAAGGTGCCGCTGTTCCCGCTCCACACATGGTTGCCGGACGCGCACGTCCAAGCCCCGGCGGCCGGCTCGGTCATCCTGGCCGGGGTGCTCCTGAAGATGGGTGGCTACGGCTTCGTCCGCTTCGCCATGCCGCTTTTCCCTGAGGCGGCACTGGCGGCGGCGCCGTGGGTGATGGCCTTGGCCATCGTGGGGGTCTGGTACGGCGCCTGGGTCGCATTCGCCCAGGAGGACATCAAGAGCCTGGTGGCTTATTCCTCGGTGAGCCACATGGGGATCGTCATGGTGGGCCTGTTCGCCTTGAACGCCCAAGGAATGTCGGGCGGCGTGCTCCAGATGGTCAACCACGGTCTGTCCACGGGCGCGCTGTTCCTGCTCGTGGGTATGCTCTACGATCGGGCCCGCACGCGCCGAATCGCCGCCTTCGGTGGGCTCTGGACATCGATGCCGCGCTTCGCGGCGCTGTTCATGATCGTGATGCTGTCGAGCATCGGCCTGCCGGGCACGAACGGCTTTGTGGGCGAGTGGCTATCGGTGTTGGGTGCATTCGGCTCGGGGATGCTCTACGGCGTCCTGGCGGCCTTCGGTGTGGTGCTGGGCGCGGCCTACATGCTCCGCCTGTACCAGCGCGTGTTCTTCGGACCGGTGAGCGAAGTCAGCTCCGAGTTGACCGATCTGACCGGCCGTGAGGTGTTGGCGCTGCTGCCGCTGGTAGTGCTGATCTTCTGGATCGGGCTGTATCCCGAGACATTCCTGCGACCGATCGCCGACACGAGTCAGGCTTGGCTCACCTTGATCGACACCGTGGGTGCGGTGGCGGCGGGACCGTAGTAGGCAAGCAGGCGCTCGACTCCGGCGGGGCGTGCCCCATGCGGGCAGGACCACGTGTGCGTACTCGACGCCAATCCGGCCGGGCCGTCCCATGCCGGGTATCTGGCCCGGGGCCGCGAAGTGCCGTATACTCCACGCCGTACGACGATCGGGATGTGCCCGTACGTCGGATGACGGTGATGGAGGACGGTGTGGCGGTACGAGACGAAGTTGAAGCGGGGAGCCCGCCCGGGATCGTGTCGGTGCCCGAGGGGGTGCTCCTGCAGCACGTGGCGGATGAAACCGTGTTGTTGCACCTCGAGAGCGGCGTGTACTTCGGGCTCGACCCCGTTGGCACGCGGATGCTGGATCTGGCCTGCGAGCTGGCGGATGTGGGGGCCATCACCGACCAGCTCGTCACCGAGTACGACACAACCTCCGAAGTGCTGCACCGCGACCTCGAGAGGCTTCTCGCCGACATGACCGAAAAGGGATTGGTGGTCCGGTGCGATGACCCCGCGGAGCGAACCCTGTCCGCAGGGGAACCGGCGCCCGCAATCGGAGAGGAACACGAGCCATGATGCGCCGGGCGCTGTTGGCCTTGTCCCGTTCCCGCCGCTTGGCGCAGTTCGTGACCAACCGCCGTCTGGCGTGGCTGGCAGCTCGACGTTTCGTGTCAGCGCAAGCACTGGAGGAGGCGCTCGAGGTCGTGACTGCGCTCAACGAGGCTGGGGTGTCGGCCACGATGGACCTGCTAGGCGAAGGGGTAACCCGCGAGTCCGAGGCGGAGGCGTCCCGCGACCGCTATCTGGAGACCATACGCGGGATCCATGGGTCAGGTGTTCACAGCGGTATCTCGCTCAAACTCACCTCCCTTGGACTTGCGATGTCGTATGATCTCGCCGCACGCCTGCTGCGCGATGTGGTCGAGCGGGCCGCACGGTTCGATCCGCCCGTGTTCGTGCGGATCGACATGGAGGCCTCCCCGTATGTCCAGCAAACGTTGGACATGTTCTACGACCTGTTCGAGGATTACCGCAACCTCGGGGTGGTGATCCAGTCTTACCTCTACCGCAGCGACGAGGACATCGAGCGCCTGATCGAGGTTGGGGCCGGTGTGCGGATGGTCAAGGGGGCCTATCTGGAGCCACCCACGATCGCCCACGCCGACAAGGCCGACGTGGACGCCGCTTTTCTCCGGCAGACCGTGCGGCTGATGAGCCCTGAGGCCCGGGCCAACGGCGTCTACGCGGCCGTCGCAACCCACGATGTGGCCATCATCGACTGGACGAAGGCGCACGTGGCGGAGAACGGCATTCCGCCCGACGCCTTCGAGTTCCAGATGCTCTACGGCCTTAGGCGCGACCTCCGCTCATCCCTGGTCGCGGAGGGCTATCGCATGCGCGTGTACGTGCCCTACGGCCGTCAGTGGTATGCCTACTACATGCGGCGAGTGGCCGAAGACCCCCACAACGTGACCTGGGTCGTGCGGGACGTCCTGCACGAGCTCATTCCAGGGCGTTGACTGGCATTCCCGAGCCGTTCGATGGTGCTCGCGCTATCACTACCGACGTCGATGTTGACGGGTGTGTTGGGGTCGACCCTGTTGCTGACGTCAACCGTCATGCTGACGCCACCGCCGAGCATCACCGTCGTCCCGACCCAATCGATCACTCCCGGCGCAACCGCTACGTCCACCGTCACCGCGACCACGACGGCCACGCCGTCTCCGCCGCCGACAGCTGACGTCACGCCCACACCCATTCCGACCGCCACCCCAACCCCTGCGGTGCCAGGGCCCCTCTACCTACCCCTTATTGTCCAGCGTGCGTCCGTCTTCGGGTCGTGGCCGCGGGTGTGGGGCATGCAGTTCATGCTGGACGAGCTGCCGGAGCGCCACCTGCAGAACGTGAACGTCGAGCTGCCCCGGGCGCGGCAGCTCGGCCTGTCGAGCGTACGCACCAATCTGCGTTGGGATCGGGTGGAGCCGGAGAACACCACGCCGGAGGAGTTCGATTGGCGTGAGCTCGACCAGCGATTGGGTCTCTATTCGAGCCGCGGATTCGACGTCATCGTGACGATCGTGGCTTACCCCAACTGGGCGACGCGATATCAGTGCGGCTACGAGCTGCTGCCGGGAATGGAGGCTGAGTGGCGGGAGTTCGTTCATGCAGCAGCCGCCCGGTACAGCCGCTCGCCGCAGAGCAGCGTCATCGCCTGGAAGAGCGGCAACGAGCCGGACGGCAAGACGGTGATCAACGATGAGGACTGGGAGCGCCCGCCGGAGTGGGGGCGCGGTGAGCCGACGGTGCCCTACGGCGGCTGCTGGGGGGACCGCGCGCCGGAATACGGGGAGTTCCTGCGCATGGCGTACGAGGAGATCAAGGCCGTCGACCCGGACGTCCTGGTCACCCACGGCGGACTGGCGTACGCCGATCTCCGAAACATGTTCCACATGGATTTTCTGGACAAGCTCCTGGAAGCCGGTGGGGGCGACTACTTCGACTTTCTCAACTACCACTGGTTCCCCAATGTGCCGTACCAGGTGTCGGGCCCGGAGAAGCACCGCTCCCTGACCGACACGCTTGCCCGGCACGGAGTGCGGAAGGACGTGTGGCTGACCGAGACGTACCGCCTG
Source organism: uncultured Anaerolineales bacterium (assembly GCA_964475075.1). Lineage (GTDB taxonomy): Bacteria > Chloroflexota > Anaerolineae > Epilineales > Epilineaceae > CAYYVH01. The sequence goes on from CAYYVH010000152.1 coordinate 8,530, forward strand.
ACCTTTCCGCAGGATCCTGTCGGCAGCCAGCGGTGGCAGATCCGGTTCCTTACGACAGAGCTCGTGGAGATGCTGGCCTTTGGCGATCTCACGCGTGTGTATTGGTACGGCTGGGTCGACTTTCCGCCCGGGTACAAGGACCCGGATCTTCCCCAACGGGGCCTCGTGCGCCACGACCACACCCCGAAGACGGCGCTGCCGATCCTGCCCTACGTCGTGTCGCACACGAATGGCCAGCCGGTAGACATCTCCACCCGGGACGTCGTCGCCGTGCGGTTCGTATCGCCAGGCGGACGCCGGGACCACGCCATCGCCTGGTCGCGCGACGGGTCGCCCTCCGTCCTGACCCTGCCGGCAGGTCAAGGTGAGCGGGCGTGGGCGAGGGTCCACGAGTTCCCCGAGGAAATGCTGCTCGCCGGGCGGTGCTGCGCGGAGTACATCGTCCATCCGAAGGATGGAGTCTTCCGCTTCGAGGTGGGGCCCGACAGCCTCTTCATCGAGCTCCCGGCCCGGTGAGCCGAACGAACTCGATCGCGCGTCACGGTCGTCGGGTCGACCTGCCCGTCCTCGTTCTAGTCCTCGCCAGCACGTTCCCGCTCTGGGCCGCCACGCAAGTGTCACGCCACCTGGGTGACGACGCGTACATCACGTTGACCTTCGCCCGTTCCCTGGCGGCGGGGGAGGGTTTCAGCTTCCACGGCGAGCGCGTGCTGGCCACGACGACACCGCTCCTGGCGATGTTGGTCGCCGGCGCGTCCCGGCTCCTGCCCGGCGCAGCGCTCGAGAACTTGGCGATCTGGATCGCCGTGCTGGCGTGGCTGGGGGTGGTGTGGACGCTCTACCTCGGGCGCCGCGCCTGGGCGCTGGACGTGTGGCCGGCCGCCTTCCTGGGGTTGGTCGTAGTGGCGACCGGTTGGGTTCACGCGTTGGGCATGGAAGCGTATTTGTTCGCGTTCTGGCTGGTGCTGGCGGTCACGCTGTGGCTGGGTGGTCGAGGTGGGGCGGCGGGGGGGGGGGGGGGGCTGGTGGGGGTGGAGGGGGGGGGGGGGGGGGTTGTGGGGGGGGGGTGGGGGGGGGGGGGGGGGGGGGGG
>CAYYVH010000153.1:0-9510 GCA_964475075.1 uncultured Anaerolineales bacterium
CGGGTCACCGGCTGGCACCGCACCCTTCTACGGCTGCGGCTGCCGCTACTCCCCCAGCGGCGCCTTTGGAACCACCTGCAACCACACGATCAACGCCACCAGCTTTGAGCCCGCAGTATTTACTGACGTGGACGGCGGCGGGGATGGCGTTGGCGACGGTGGACTCTGGGGCGGTTCCTTCCCCCAACTGTAAAAGACGGCCCCTTTCCCCTGACACCCTGCCGCTCGCGGTGGGGTGTCTTGCTCTGGGGCTCAACGCTCAGGCAGGGCCACGCACCGGCAAGCATGGGGCTCGCCGGGGTTCTGCCCGCCCTCCTCGGGGGCGCCCGTGGCCCAGGAGTAGACGTTGCCGTTCATCTCCTCGTGCAGGGGCCGCACGCGGCTGTCTCCGCTGTCGCTCCAGCGGTAGCGGCTGACCCCGGCGGCGACTTGGCGCGCCTTGGTGATCTGCCCGTTCAGGCTGCCGATCTGGTCCCGAGCGATGTAGGCCGCCCGCCGCTTGCTCATACCCAGGCGCTGGCGCAGCACCTTGGCCAGGTCCGAGGCCGGCAAGCCTTCGCGCACGGCCTTGACCGTCCCGCGGGCTATGTCGTCGAGCATCTGCTGGGAGAAGCCGGTCACGCGGTCGGCGTTCTGCCCCGCCCAGAGGCGCAGATGCCGCGTCGTGCTCTCATCGCGCACCACCGAGCGGCCGAGATCGCGGGCCAGCGTCTTGGACACCTTGGAGTCCACCCCTCGGGCAAAGGGCATCACCCGCGCAGGGTCGAAGGGGAACGCCTGCACCACGGCGCCGCGCATCCTCTCCACCAGGGCCAGCAGGTCGGCCACAAACCGGGCGTCAGCATCGGCGCGGTAGCTGCCCAGGGCCATCTCAGCAGGCGAGACGGCTACCAGGTCGCCGTCGGCGTACCAAAGCGGCTCAGGGCCCAGCACTGCCGACAGGCGCGCGTCCTCTTCGGGGCTCAGCGCATCCATGCGCAGCAGGGCCTCGCGCTCCTTTGCATCCTCGATCAGCGGCAGCGCCTGCTCGATCAGCATCGTGCCGATCAACTGCGCCCGGCGTTGGAGCACACGCCGATAGGCGTTCTCCTGGGGCATCGGGTAGCGGCTGGGGCGTCGGCTCGTGGCGGCCATGGGGGCTCCTTGCCCCCACAGCCTAACCGATCGCCTAAAAGGGAACGCCGTACTTGCGCCGCAGCCGCAGGTTGCAGCAGAAGGGCACGGGCTGGACATAGCGGACCCTCGGCCCGTCTACGGCGTTCGGCGTCCACCAGGGCGAGAAGAGGCCCCGCGAGGGGGACAGATCGCGGGTTGCGGCGTAGCGTCGAGCAACGGCCGGGGTGCAGGGCCAATCCTCACGGCACCAGTTGCCGTAGTGGTGCGCGCAAGCGCAGTGCCTGGAGTGCCCCAGCGACAGCGCGTGCCGCCTGGTGTTGTCGTACTCGGCGCAGCACCCGCAGAGGGAACGGGCGTCAAGGCTCACCCCCTCGTCGCCGCAGATCAGGCACTGCGGGGTTGCTCGCTCGGGCCGGTAGGCGTTCATCGGGCCCACTCCCGGCGCCATGCCCGCTTGCGCCGGGCTCGCAGACGCCGAGACAGGCCGCGGTCCTTCCTGCTCCGATGCCCCTTGCCCAGAGCCTCGCACCAGGTCCACGGCCGGACGCCGCACAACCCCTGGGCGAGTTGCCCCTGTCGGCGGGGGTAGCGCTCAAACCCAGGCGGAGAGGCCGACCAAGTGAGCGACGGGCGCCGGCGGGACCGGCTCACGCCAGCGTCATGCCCTGCGCAGCCAGCGCGGCCTCGACCCGATCGCAGAGTTTGGCGCCCATGCCGGGCAGAGCCATCACGTCGGCACGGGTCCACCCGTCGAGCAGGGAGAGATCCACCACGCCCGTCTCGGTGCCGTAGTTGGTGAGCCAGGCCCGCACGTACTTGTCGGCGGTCGCCTTGCCTTCCTCGGGCTCCTCGGTGTCGGCCTCGTCGACCTCAGCCTCTGCGGACACCTCGGGCTCGGGATCGGGATCGGGCTCCACAATGGTCAGCACACTCTCGGGCTCCTCGTCGCCCATCATGGCCTCCAGAGCGATCTCGCTCCGGTGCTCGGCGGTTGCGTCCATCAGCACGAGGAGTTGGGATGCGTTGGGCATCGAGCGGCTGCCGTTGACGGTGCGCCATGCCTTGATCGCGGTGCTCAGGTCGTCGCCGAACCGCTGGGAAAGGCCGGGGCTCGTCGCGTAGGTGAGCAGCACCCGGAGGTCCGCCGCTCCTGGGGTGGGCGCTCCAGCGGCATAGGCGCGCATGTGGTCGCGCCATAGAATTTGCGCGTTGCGCAGCCCCCACTCCATGCGGGCTTGCAGATCGGCGGTGCTCGGCTCGTAGGGCTGGCGATTCATGGGGGCCTGTCCTCCTCGGGCCGTAGCGTAGCGGGAGGGGCCGGCCCCGTCAATCCATCAGGCCGGGGGCGAACTCATGCCACGTCGGTGTTGTGCGGGATGATCAAGGAGGCCAGTTGAACGCCGACGTTGATCACGCTCTGGTTGGCGAGCACGGTGGCCATGTCTGCGGCCGTGCTCAGAGCGGACACGTCGGCCTGGAAGTCCGTAGCTACGGCCTGCATCGCCACCACGATCTCCGAGGCGGTAGGCCGGCTGCTCACAGTCGCGTCCAGGTTGTCCAGCAGGGCAGCCCGTGCCGTCGTGTAGCCCTGCGAGGTCAGGGCCCCGGTCACGTCCCCAACGCTCAGGGTGGACAGCGACGCGGCAGTGATGGCGGCAGCGGCAGCGGCTTGAGTCTCCGTGTCGTTCAGAGGGGCGGTGTAGCCCGCGGAGGCGAGCCGGCTGCTCACCGATGCGTCGAGATAGGCGAGTTCGGTGGTCAGTTCCACGCGGACTTGTGCGGCGATGGCGGAAGCACTGGGGGCACTCGTGCCCGAAATGAGGGCCGGCAGGGTGCTGCCGGTGTCCACCAGAATGGCATCCACGTTGAGGTCCACGACCGCCAAGTCGGCGGCGGTGGCGAGGCTGCTGGTGTCCGCTTGAAAGTCGGCGGCAACAGCCTGCATCGCAGTGACCACGTCGGCGGCGGCATGGGTGGAGAGCCCCGACAGGTCCTGGTCTGGCTGGCTCTCCCCCATCGTGCCGGAGGTCGTGTGATCGGCGCGTGGCTCATCCCAGACAGCGTCAGCGATGGCCGCAGCCGTCGGGGGCGTCGAGAGGCCAGCGAGGGCCGCCTGGGTGGTTGCGTGCTGGGCGTCCTGAGCGGTGTCCAGGGCGTCAAGCGTTTGGACGGTCCCGGCCATGGTGTCGACCTGGCCACCGGTGATCTCGCGCGTCCCGACGGCCCACACATCAGCAGCGGAGTGCGTCGAGAGCCCGGACACGTCGGCCGTAGCCGTCAGGGCTGCGCTGGCCTCCATCTCTGCGAGGGTGGGCAGGGTGCCAATGTCCGTGCTCAACTCGGCGCGGGTGGGCCCGTCGTAGTCGGCCAGCGCCGTATCGACCTCTGCGTTGACCTCGGCAGCCGTGAGGGGAGTGGGGAGGGCGCTCAACTGAGCCGGAATCGTCGTGCCCGTGTCCACCAGGATCGCGTCTACGTTCGCGTCGATCACATCCACGCTGGCTTGAGTCGCCAAGGCGCTCGTGTCGGCTTGGAGGTCAGCGGCACCGGAGATGGCCCCGCCTGCAACCTGAGTGATGTTGGCGGCCACGGGCTCGGCGGCAGTGATGGCCGCGGCGGCAGCCGTCTGCACGTCGGCATCCGTCGGCAGGGCGGCCAACTGCGTGTCGAGGTCGGCGCTGGCCAGCCCCACGGCGGCCCGGACACCCGCAGCGTCAAGCGGCGATGCAAGACCAGCCACAGCGGCTTGGGTGGCGTCGTGGTCAGCGTCGGCGGTGACCTGAGAGGCCCGCGAGGACACATCAGCGTCGATGCGGCCCAACTCGGTTGTGAGTTCCGTGCGCACCTGAGATGCCACGGCGGCAGCCGTCGGCGCAGCAGCAGGGAGGGCAGCGATCACCGCAGCCTCGGAGGTGTCGAGTTCGGCCTTGGTCGGCCCGTCGTAGTCGTTGAGGGCGGTGTCAACCTCGGCGTTCACTTGGGCGGCGGTGAGCGGGACCGGCAGGGCGGCAAGCGTGGCCTGGGTGGCGTCGTGCTCGGCTTGGTCGGTGGCGGCGCGGGTGGCGGCGTCGGCCTCCGTCTCCAAGCCTGCGACAAAGGCACCAAAACTGGATGCTACGGCGTGATCGGAAAGCAGGGCGTCCCACACGGCGGAGGCCACGGCGTCAGCGTTCAGGTTGCTGCTCAGGAAGGCCACGTCGCCGTTGGTGTTGTCCACGACCACGCCGTCGGAGGAGATGACGAATGCGGCCACGGTGGCGTTGCTGTCGCCTGCCGATGCGCGGCGGATCCGGTAGCCCGTGCCCATGAACAGGAAGTCACCCGCGGCGAGGCCCGCGAAGGTGCATTCGGCCCCGGAGGTGGCGGCCAAGAACTTGCCCCCGTCCTCCGTCTCCAGTGCGTCCTCGACCTCGTCCAAGATGGTCTGGGGGCTCACGGTGGCGTTTCCGATGTCAATGAAGCACCGCTCGGAGCCGGGCGTGCTCAGGTCGAAGCTGATCGCCAGATTCGCGTCCGTGGTGCCCGTGTACATCGCGACGCCGGAGGGCTGGAGCCGCTGGGTGGGCGCAGGCGAGGCGGAGAAAGAGCCGCCCCCCGAGGCCGCGATAGTGCCGATCTGCGAGGAGTAGCCCGCCCGCGAGACAACCCATGTCCACGTCCCGGTCGCCCCCGCAGGAATGGCCACGCTCTGGGGCGAGGAGACGCCCGTCGCGAAGGTGTTGGTGGCGCCGGTGTCGTCGAGGACGAGCATGGAGGAGCTACTGAAGGACATTCTCAAAGCTCCCTGTCAGCTCGATCCGGTCCCCGGTCCCGCCCTGCTTGATCGGACCCACGGTGTACCCAGCGGCCTTGAGGTCAGCGATCAGGAACTTGGCCCGCACGTCCACGGCCCAAGACGGCATCATCCAAACCTCCAGCGGGGGGCCGTAGTAGATGACGCCGATGGGGACTTGCGCCATCCGGTGTTCACACCAGCGAGTGATCGGACGAGATTTCATGTCAGCTCCAGAAGGCCTGTCGTCCCCGTGCTGTCGGAGATGATGCCGGTCACGGTGGCGCTGGTGAGCGTGACCGTCCCCGTGGTGGTGATGGAGCCGGTGAAGGCGCTGGACTTGACCGTGATGGTGGAGCCCGACACGGCGAACGCGGCTGCCGCTCCGCTGTCGATGGTCAGATCGAAGCTGCCCAGATCCACGGTGTCGCCCGTGCGGGTGACGAGAACGGCCGTCTCGTCTGTGATGTTGTCTTGCAGCCACGCCACCGCAGCGTCGTAAAGCTCGGCGGCGCTGTCGATGCTTGTGTAGGCATCGACGGTGGCCTTGCTGGGCTCCGTGATCGAGAGGTCGTCGAGCAGCACGATGGACGACTCGAATGTGTCCTCGGCGTTGATGGCCGTCGAACTGAACTGCTTGCCGTAGGACAGCGCTCGCAGGGTGTAGGGGGCGTACTGCGTGCCGTCCGCAAGCGTCTTGTTGCCCGATGGCGTGGAGGGAATGTCCGTGTGCCGCACAAACTCCTCCGGGTACTGGCCATCCGTCACCGTCTGCTCGGTCACGAAGGTGGGCCCGGTGTCGTACAGGCGGGTCTTGATCTCCTCGGAGATGGCCAGACCGGCCGCGCCGATGAAGGCTGGGCGGACAAGGTTCCCATAGCGGAATGAGTGGTCGCCGTCCGAGGTGCCGATGTTGACGAACACGGCCACGTTGTCCACTTCGGACTTTTTCGCGATCACCTCGTAGACCTCGGTTCCGCCAGAAGACGTGCCTGCGCAGCGAATGATCCGGGTAGCGATGTCCACAAGCCGGGGGAACACCAGCCGCCCGGTAGCCCCCTCGGTCAGAAAGACGTACCCGGCTTGGTCGCAGGAAAGCGCCGAGATCTCAACGCGGGCCACAGCGGCGCGGGGATTGAACACGCCTGTCGTTGTCGCGCCGCCCTCGTTCTCGATGATGATCATCGAGCGATTCCCATCCACGCGGCCGCCCACGCTGCCCTTGGCGACGACGCCGATTAAGCGTACGCACACATCGGCCGGGGCGCTGGTGTTCTCGTACAGCCGCCAGAACGGCGAGCCAGAGGGGATTAGGATGGTCCCGCCGTACATCTCAAGCGAACCAAAGTCAGCCGAAGACGGGCGCCAAGGGTCACCGCTGGAACTGTTTTGCAGGTCCACCAACCCGCACCAGTCCTTCGTGTAGGCATCCTGCCCGTCCACGTAGGTGTAGGAGCCCATGATGATCGCTGACTGGTCGGCGATGGTCACGTTGGCGCTGGTCAACTCAATGTGGTAGCTCTTGCAGTGAATGACAGCGCCGCCCGAAAGTGCCCACGTACCGGTGATTTTCAGGTGGTTGTTGTCGTCCTGGGCGATGTCCGCATCCGTTGAGATCAGGTCGTCCATGTCGTAGGAGACGACACAAGAGTCCCCGCTGGTCGGCTGCACGTCGGTGGCGCGGCCGTCGCTGGTGGGATCGAGGAAGGCGTTTGAGTCGAAGCTGTGAGCGAGGGTCACGTCTTGACCCGAAACCGCTGTGATCTCCCGCCACTGCGTCTTGCCCGATCCGCTGGTGATGTAGAGCAGCCGGCCCACGTCCCCGGCAGCAGGGGTGAACCCGGCCACGGTCACGGTAGCGGCGCTCGCGGCGGGGGTGCCGTCGAAGGTGCCGGACTTGTACGGCGTGTTGTATGTCGCCATCAGGCCACCCCACGGGAGACGAGCAAGCCGGTCAGGGCGGTGCCGTCAAAGTCGCTGTAGAAGGAGTCGTTTGGGGCGGCGTAGACGGTGGGCACCAGCCGGTAGCGGTTCACCCCGCCCCAGGTGTAGAGGTACACGGTGCCGGCCACAGGAGAGGCGACCGAGCCGGCCACCGTAGGCGGCGTGTCCCACTGCGTCACAAGGCGCGTCCAGGTGTTGAGCAGGACGACGGCCTGGAGTCCAGAGGCGGCTGCATCAACGATCGCCTGATCGGTGACAACCGCAGTGACCTCGCTCCCCTCGGTGACGGTTGCACTGACGCTGCATACACTCATCGGGTCTGGTCCTTTAGGATCTCGATCGTCCCGTAGAGCGCCGTGATGACTCGCCCATCTGCGGTGCGGACCTCCACATCGTAGTCGTGTTCACCCACGGGCATGTCGAGCAGGAAATCGGCCGCCGTGACCTGGCCCCCGGCAGCGTTGGTGATCTCGATTCCGGCACCCTCGCTCAGTTGCAAGGTCAGCTTGTTGTTCTGCCGAAAGTCCATTCGGACGCTTCCACCTGTCAGATCGAGGAGCGTCGTCTGGGTCGAGTCCGTGTAGATGGTGACCAGCAGCCCGGCGAATGTATCGCCGCGGAACTGGCTTGTGATGGTCCATTCTGATGCCACGGGGCCTCCTGCGGGCAGTCTAACCCCTTGAGGCGGCGGGCTGTCATCTTCTCAGTAGTCCTCGCCTGTGTCGGCGTACACGATGGCCACACCCTTGAGCACCAAGCGGCGCCCCTTGGAGTAGGCCGCGGGCAGCCGCCCGAGCAGCCGGCGGGCCTGGGGATAGGTCAGGGCCTTTGCCGCCCTGTTCTTGGCGAGCCAGCCGGCGCAGATCAGGGCAGGCTCACCGCTGGCCTGGTAGGGCACGCCGTCCTGAATGGGCGGATCGTAGTTGTCTGCGGGGCGAGGCCCGTCGAACTCGATGCGCTCACCGTCGGGGTGAACCTTGCCCGTGCGCTGGCGCATCCCCTGATGGCAGTAGAAGGGAGCGCCCTGCTCGGCCAGCGACTGCACGCCTTGCACCGAGGAGGCCATGCTGTCCGGGTCCGTCTCCTCGACAGAGCCGGGCCTGCAAGCACAGTCGCCGCACATACGGGGCTGGACCTGGACGGGGCCGGGCCGGGGCTTTGCCTGCTCTCGGTCGTGCTCGGTCACCCAGCAGGTGCAGCGGTCCCGCATCACGGCGCCCAGGCAGCACACGCGGTGCTCGTCTTCTGGCCGGCGGATCGAAACATGGAACATCATCGGTTCTTCCTTCTCGCCTGTCGTTGTTGCTTGCGCTTCGCCTTGCGTCGGGCCTTCTCGCCTGGCCGCAGGCCCTGCCGATGCGGGGGCCAGCGGCACGCCGGAGACTCCCAGCGCAGGCCGTTGTCGTAGACGGGCACGGTGTAGTTCTCGCTCGGAAGCAGCGGCAGGGGCTCCGGCTGCCAGTCGCTCGGGCACTCTGGCCACGGCCAGGACTTGGATTCCTCCGAAAGCTCTCGCATCTCCTCAGCAGCAGATAGGAGCCCGGCGCTGAGCGCGTTCAGCGCCACAATGAAACGAGGCCCGCCCACCAGCAGCGTCGGCGTGTAGCCGCTCACTTGACCTCCCCACACCGCACGCAGCAGTCCAGCGTCCGCGTCTCGGCTATCCAGAGGTGGGAGCACTCGGGCAGCGGTTGAGCGGTCAGCCCGCGCTTGACTTGTTCGCGCGCTCGGTCCAATCGCTCCAGTATGGCTGCATCGTGCAGCGTCTTCCGGCCGGCCTTGCGGCGGGCAACTCGGCGCTGACGGGCGTTCACTTGGCCTCCGAAGCGGCCACGATGGCGGCGGCGTATGCCTGTCCTGGAGTGGGGTAGAGGCAGTCCAGCAGGACCCCCTCAGCGTTCACCCGCCACATCGGGCCGGTGGTGGTCGCCCTCTTCTCCACCCATGCCCCACACACCTCCTCCGCCAGCCTCCGCAGGTGGCCCTCGTTGGAGGGGTGGTCGAGGTCGATGGTTTCCCACTCGTCATGGGTGGCCACGGTGTAGCCAACCCCGACGGTCACACGGGTGAAAGTACCGACAGGCACGCCTTCGGAATCGTCCCGCTCGTAGCGCCACAACACCCCATCGTTGGTCACGGTCCCGCTCAGGCGTTTCCACCCCACCACCGCCACCAGACGCTCCGCCAGCGCCACCGCTTCGGGGGTCACAGCGTCACCCCGCCCAGCCTGGGGCTCTCGCAGTCCGTGACCGGCCCGCCCTGGTCGGTGTCGTGGTCGGTGTACCGATCGTGCACAACCACCGAGATCGCACATTTGGTGCCGCGCGGTGCGACAACCACGTTCACCCGTTCTGCGCGCGTGCGGAGGTGTGGATGCTCCCGCTCCATGTACTGCTCGATCTCGTCCGCAATCCTGAGGCCCTTGTCCAAGTCCATGCTTTTCTCCGTTGCTACGCCCTGAGTATAGCTAATGCGAGCCGGGGGAGCAAGGGCACGATCGGGCGCGCACACACGAAAGCGGCAGGGCTTGGGGGTGGTTTGTCCACAACCCCACCAAGTTGTCCACAACCCCTTCCCCGAGTTGTCCACAGCCTGAGTCCTGGCCTGACGTAGCGCTCTCGCTCCCTGCGCCTGCGATCCACCCTTCGCTGCCGGGCGTTCAAAACGGCACGTCGTCG
>CAYYVH010000154.1:0-9428 GCA_964475075.1 uncultured Anaerolineales bacterium
TTGGATGGCGCAGTGGAGAGCCGGCTGGCGTGCGCTTCTGCGCGATCGGCGGCCAGGCGGGGAACGCCTACCAGTCCTTTTCGGCTTGACGCCCGACCCTGGCATCTCTACAATTGTGTAGAATCTACACTCTGCTGGAGGCCGGCATGTCCACAACGACTCAGATATCGGCCCATGTTCCCATGGGGCTCAAGGAACGCATGGAGCGGTATGTCCGTATGTCGGGGGTGACCCGCGCCCGCCTAATCGAGCAGGCGCTACTGCACCACCTCCAGGCGCTCGAGGAGCTGCCGGCCGATGTCATCGTTCCGGCGCGCCTGGTGCTCGCCCGCGACAGCGCGGAGCGCGTGCGGGACCGGGTCAGCCACCCGCCTGAGCCCACCGAGGCCATGCAGCGGCTCTTCGATGACTGTTGAGGTCCGACCGCTGGAGCCGGCGGACGACCTACAGGGCTTCCGGTCGGGTGATGAAGCGCTGGACCTGTTCTTCCACCGCTATGCCTGGCAGAACCAATTTCGTCACCACATCGGGGTCACATACGTGGCGCTGGAGGACCAGCGCATCTTGGGATTCGCCACCGTGAGCCCGGCCGCGCTCGATGCCGAGGCGCTGCCGTCCGGGCGACGAATGCCACCGTACCCGACCCCGGTATTGCGCCTCGCTCGGCTGGCCATCGACGAAGGAGCCAGCGGGCGAGGGCTGGGCAAGGCGCTGGTCCGCTTCTGCATCGAGCTGGCCGAGCGCATGCGCGACGATCTTGGCTGCGTCGGGCTGGTGGTCGATGCCAAGCCCAGCGTGGTTGCCTTCTATCAGCGCTTCGGCTTCGAAGCGATCGAGTTGTTGGAAGGTGCCACGCAGCAACGCCCTGCCCCGACGCCGATGTTCCTCTCGCTGGGCGCGGTTCCGCCCCGCCGTTAGGCTGTGTTGGCGGAGAAGCAGTGCTGGCCTGCGACGCGCTGGGCCGGGCGGTTGGTCTCGCCGGCAACATTCGGTCCCCGGCACGGCACACCATGTTGACGGCGGCTCGGTAGCGCATTACAGTGCCCGTGGTGCCCGTCACGATTGGGGTGCAACGACCGTATTGACCGCCAGGAGCGCAGCCCTGTTGGCCGCGCGTTGCGTCTTCGATTGAGCCCAAGAACCCAAGGAGGCCCGCAGTGGCTGGAGCCCAGTACCCCACACGTCGATACGTTGTCGTTCTGGCTGTCTCGTGCAACCCGGTCGGGATACGAAGCGGATAGGCCTTCGTGCTCACGGAGAGGCCTTCGTGCTCACGGAGCTTTCCTATCCACTTCGTGCAGATCCTGAAGTGCAGCCTCGTACGGAACGGGACCGGTAGTTCGGGCCGCCGGCGGAAGTCAGGCCGAGCGCTTGGCGGCACGCTGCCGCCGCTCGTGGTCTAGGTCCTTCTTGCGGAGCCGGATGCTCGCCGGCGTCACCTCGACGAGCTCGTCGTCACGGATGTACTCGATGGCCATGTCGAGGCTCAGCAACACCGGTGGGGTGAGGACGATGGCCTCCTCGGCAAACGACCGGCGGTGGTTGGTCACGTGCTTCTTCTTGCACACGTTGATCGGCAGGTCGCCGGAGCGCGCCTGGCGACCGACGATCATCCCCGCGAAGACAGCTACGCCGGGCTCGACGAACAGTGCGCCGCGCTCCTGGGCGTTGTTGAGGGCGAAGGCGGTCGTCGTGCCGGGCTCGTATGCCACCAGCGATCCGGTCTCTCGCACCTCGAGCTCGCCGGCCCACGGTCGGTAGCCGTGGAACAGCGTATGCATCACCCCGGTGCCCGCGGTGGCCGTCAGGAACCGGTTCCGGAACCCGAGCAGCCCGCGCGTCGGCGTGAGCCAGGTCATCGATGTCGTACCGTCGCCATTACAGCGCAGGTCGACCATCTTCCCGCGCCGGCGGCCCAGGAGGTCGACTGCTGCCCCGACGTAGTCGTCCGCCAGGTCGACGTAGAGGTCCTCGAAGGGCTCGTGGCGCAACCCATCGATCTCCCGATAGATCACCTCGGGTCGGCCCACTGCGAACTCGTAGCCCTCGCGGCGCATCGTCTCGATGAGGATCGCCAGGTGCAACTCGCCGCGGCCGCTCACCATGAATGTGTCGGGGCTGGCGGTCTCGTCTACCCGTAGGGCCAGGTTGCGCTCGGTCTCGCGCAGCAGGCGCCCTCGGAGATGACGGCTGGTCACGTAGGTACCCTCCCGGCCGGCGAAGGGACTGTCGTTGACCATGAAGGCCATCCGTACCGTCGGCGGCTCGACGGTGATGGGCGGCAATGCCTCCGCGGCCTCCGGGTCGGCGATCGTCTCGCCGATGCCGACGTGGTCGATGCCCGCAACGGCGACGATCTCGCCGGCGGTTGCCATCTCCACTGGCCGCCGCTCGAGGTTCTCGAAGACGAACAACTCGGCTACTCGGGCCTTGCGCGGTGCCGAGTCCGGGGTGACGATCACCACTTCCTGGCCGCGCGCGAGCACACCATGCCGCAGGCAGCCCACCGCAATGCGGCCCTTGTAATCGTCGTAGCTGAAGTTCGTGACGAGCAGCTGCGTGGGGCGCTCACGGTCCACCACGGGCGATGGCAGATCGAGGATGGCCTCGAACAGCGGCCGGAGGCCGTCACCGATAGCGCCGGACGCCAGCCCGGCGTCGCCGGCGACGGCATTGGTGTAGACGACCGGGAAGTCGGCCTGTGCGTCGGTCGCGCCAAGGTCAACGAACAGGTCGAACGTGGCGTCGACGACCTCCTGGGGGCGGGCACTGGGGCGGTCGATCTTGTTGACCACGACGACCGCGCGATGCCCCAGCCTGAGGGCCTTCTGCAGCACGAACCGCGTCTGCGGCATCGGGCCATCGACGGCATCGACGAGCAGCAGCACCCCGTCGACCATGTTGAGCACGCGCTCGACCTCGCCGCCGAAATCGGCGTGGCCTGGCGTGTCGATGATGTTGATCTTCACGTCACCGTAGCGAATGGCGGTGTTCTTGGCGAGGATGGTGATCCCCCGCTCGCGCTCGAGGTCGAAGGAATCCAATATACGCTCACGGACCACCTGGTTAGCGCGGAAGACCTTGGCCTGGCGCAGCATGGCATCCACGAGCGTTGTCTTGCCATGGTCCACGTGGGCGATGATCGCTATGTTGCGGATGTCAGTGCGCCGCATCGAGTCATCCCGGTTCAAGTGTTCGGTCCGGGCCATTGCCAACAGAGCGGGCAGGGCCGAAAGCCGTCGGAGCGACCCCAAATGATAGCGGTGCGACGGGGCACAACCAATTCACGTAGACTCAACAGTGCGATGGGTCGCTCCCTGCCCGATTGACCCCAGACGCACCGTCGTGGTAGACTCGCTCGTCGAGCGGATTGCCTGTCCTCTTGCGCCCCCGACCTCGCGGAGATTCCTCCTCCATGATCAAGATACACGTTGCGGGCACAGGGCCTTGTTCTGTCACTGGCCGGTTGCACAGAAAGGAGTCATCGTGCTTGACAAGTTGAAAGCCATCCTTACCGGCGTCGACGCAGACTACGCCGACGTCCGCTTTGAGGTGAAGAAGGAGACCAAGATCACCTTCAACGGCAAGGAACTGACCAACATGAGCTCGAGCGCTACGGACGGTCATGTGGTGCGCGTGCTCAAGAACGGCGGCTTCTCCTCCGTAGCGTTCACCAAGCCGGAGGACGCGCCGGAGGCGGTCAGGACCGCCGTCGAAAACGCCGCCCTGCTCGGCGCGCGCCTCGAGAAGCCAGTGGAGTTGGCGGATACCGAGGTGGTGGTCGACACGGTCGTGCCCGACGTCGACGAGGACCCGCACGACGTATCCGCCGACGAGAAGCTGGCCCTCCTGCGCGCGTACAACGACATCCCGCTCCAAAACGAGAAAGTGGCAACCACCTCTCTGGGCTACAGCGACTTGACCCGCGAGAAGATCTTTCTCAGCACCGAGGGGACGGAGATCCGCGAGAGCCTAGTCACCGTCCGCATCAGCGGCTCGATTGTCACCAAGGAGGGCGACCTGACGCAGACGGTGCGGGTCGCGTTCGGGGGCAGTGATGGGTTGGGCCGCCTGCGCAACCGCGAGGACCTGGTCGAAAAGCGAACCCGGATTGCGGTGGACCTGCTCGACGCGGAACCCGTCACGGCGGGCACCTACCGCGTCATCCTGGACCAGCACCTGGCCGGCGTGTTCACCCACGAGGCCTTCGGGCACTTCTCCGAGGCGGACCTGATCGAGGACGCACCCGCCATGCGCGCGAAGATGCAGCTCGGGACCAAGCTCGGCACCGACCTGCTTAGCATCCGCGACGATCCGACCGTGCCGCACCAGCTGGGGCACTACATGTACGATGACGAGGGCGTGCGCGCCCGGCGCACGCAGCTGATGCAGGATGGCGTGCTCGTCGGACGGTTGCACTCGCGCCGCACGGCCGCCGCTTTCGGGGAGCCGCTGTCTGGACACAACATCGCCGAGGACTACCGCCACGCACCGATCATCCGGATGGGTACGATCTACATCGAGCCCACCGAAACGACCTTTGAGGAGCTGATGGCCCAACTCGGCGACGGGCTCTACGTCCTGAACCCGATGGGCGGCCAGACGAGCGGCGAGAACTTCACCTTCGGCGCCCAGTACGGGTTCGTTGTGAAGGGCGGGAAGAGGCAACAGATGCTGCGCGATATCAACCTCTCCGGGAACCTCTACCATACCATGGAGAGCATTCGCGGCATCGGTAATGACCTGAAATACAGCGAGACGGGCGGCTGCGGCAAGGGCCAGTTGAACCTCCGCTCGTGCTACGGCGCACCGCACATCCTGGTCGACGGCGTCCTGATTGGAGGCAGATAATGGAACAGCTGATGAACATTGCTACGAAGGTCGCAGACCGGGTCGAGATCTACTCGGAGAGCGAGGTCACCGACGGCGTCAGCTTCGAGAACGCACGGCTCAAGGACATCGAGAGCGCGCGGGAGTCCGGGGTGGCGCTGCTGCTCATCAAGGACGGCATGTTGGGCCACGCGTATACCAGGAACCTCACCGACCGGGAAGGCTTGGTCCGAAACGCGCTCGCGAATCTCGCCGGTGGCGTGGAGGCCGACTACGAGGTCCCGAGCACGACCGACCTGCCCGCCCTCGACACATATGACCGCTCGGTCGAGGATCTGACCACCACGGCCATGGTGGACGAATGCGAGCGAATCTGTGGGCATTACGCGGGCCGGACTGACGGCGAGCTAGAGATCCGCACCGGCCGGAGCGTCACGACCGTGAGGGTGATGAACAGCAGCGGAAGCGACCTGTCCGCGCGGTCTTCGGCATCGTACACCTACGCCGCGCTGTGCTACCCTGGCTCCCGAGCTGGAATCCGGTTGATGGACACGAGCAAGGCGTTCGAGCCCGCAAGCCAGGCGGCCCTGGACTTCGTGCTCGAGGCGTACAACGACTCACTCACGGAAGTAGATGTAGAGCCTGGCCGCATGCGCGTGCTCTTCTTGCCGACCGCGTTGTTCGGCTTCATCTGGCGCATCCAGGCAGCCACCAGTGGCAAGAGCATCTACGAGCAAGTGTCGCCGTTGAAGGACAAGCTCGGCGAGCAGATCTTCAGTGACAAACTTACCATACTCTCCCAACCCCTGGACGACAGCAGGCCCGGCGCCCGGGCATTCGATGACGAAGGAACTGAGTGCCTGACCGCGCCCGTGGTGGAGGCTGGTGTGCTCAGGGGCTTCCACTACGACCGGTATTACGCCTGGAAGGCGAAGGCGGCCCCGACGGGGCACGGGTTCAGGCGGGGCATCACGAACCGCGTGTCGCCCTCGCTGCGACACCTCACCTTCGAGCCCGGCAGTCAGTCCATCTCGGATCTGCTGAAGACGATGGACCGGGGCATTGTCGTGGCCGGCGCCATGGGCGCGCACAGCGGCAACATCCTGCACGGAGACTACTCGATCGGGCTGGCGCCGGGGTTGTACGTCGATCACGGCGAGATCGTCGGTCGGGTGAAGGACGCGATGGTGGCCGGAAACATCTACGAAACGATGCAGAACGTGATCGGCATCGGGGAAAGGCTCTATCCGAGCTTCATGGGCGGCCACTTCCCCGCCGTGCTCTTCGACGACATGAGCGTCACGACGAAGTCCTGAGAGCCTGTGTGGGAACCCAGATTCTTGGCGAGCCCGAGGACGCGTGCGGGCTGGCAAGGACGGGCGGCGCAGGCGTGGCCTCTGCGTCACGGCGAGCCGCACGGACGCAGCCAGCACGTGCGCGGACCGGGCACAGCCGGATATGGGTTTCCACACAGGCTCTGAGACCGGCTCAAGCTACTCTGGCCCAGCGTGGCGGATCCCTGGGCGGGGGCACCTTCCCATAGAAGAGATCGTCGAGCCAGAGCGCTGCCCGGCGGAAGAAACCCGACCGGCCGGTTCCCCACCGGATCAGGTTGTGGCTCAGGCTGTTCGGATGGGCGTACGGGCACACGGCCATACAGCGCCCGCAGTCGGTTCCGATTACGTTCCAGTGGAGGAAGCAGGTGTCGGGGTTTATCCGCCAGCGGAGCGCCCCGTCGACTTCCTCCCGGTCGCCGAAGGGAATGGACCGGCTGGGGCACACGTCGGCGCACTTCTGGCACACGTTGCAGAAGTCGATTACGGGTGAGGCCGGCGCCCGGGGGTCAGGTGTCAACTCGAGATCGGTCGTCACCGCCCCAAGGCGGACGCGCGGCCCCTCGTGGGGCGTCATCAGCAGGCCCATCCGCCCGATCTCTCCCAGGCCGGCGTCCCGGGCCACGAGCGGGGCGATCACCCGGTAGTTGCCGTCGATGTGGGCCCGGGCCGAGTACCCCAGGGCGCGTATCGCGCCGGCAAGCTGAACGGCGACGCGCGCGGCCTCGACGTACTGCCGCGCCGACTCCATCGTCGTCGCCGAGCCCGGCGCCGCGCCAACCATGTGGAAGTCCATCTCCACCGTGAAGGCGAGCGCGTGGGTGTGCTCGATCGCGATCGGAGCGCCGTATCCGCCCGTGCCACACCCGACGTGGGAATAGACGTGATACGGCTTGAGCTCCGTGATGCCGACATCCAGCGCACCGTAGTAGCGCGCCAGGGCCTTGACGTAGCGCGTCATGGTCTCGATCGGCAGCATGGCCCGTTCCTCCGCCACCCGGCCGTCGACCGCTTCCCGCAGGGCACGGGTCAGGCCGAAGCTCCCGTGGGGGGAGGCGAAGTGGTAGGGGTTGGCCAGCCGGGACCGGGGGGACAGCAAACCGGGTTTCGAGCGCGTGTGGTTGTCGCTCGCTCGGTGTTCGGGATGCAGGGCGTAGTACGACTCGAATTCGGGCCTGTCGGGCCTCAGGCGCGCGCGGGCGAACACGATCTCCCGCTCGTCGAAGCGGCACCGGGGAACATCGTTCCCGACTTCGACTCGCCCGACCGGAAGCAGGAACAGGATGACGAACGACACCGCAGCAACCGCCAATACGCCGGCGATCGCGGCTCTGACGGGGAAGGGCAGCAGGCTTGCCGCGACTAACACGGCTGAGCCGGCGACCGCGAGGCTGAAAGAGACGCGGGTTGCCCGGCGCTCACCTTCCGCACGGGAGACGAATCCGAACGCCCCGAAACCCGTTAGAAACAGAAGGCCGGCTACAATGAGGGCGAATGCGGTTGCCTGGTCCATAATACCATCCAGTTCATCGCGTGTGTCCGCTGGGACTGCGGAGCAGATTTCTACCATCAGACGGGGGCGGAGCCAAGGCCGGCCGCCCTCCAAGGGAGGCGCCCGTGAACAACTTCGCCTACTTCAATCCAGTCCACATCGAGTTTGGCCGAGGCACGATCGCCCGCCTCAGCGATCTGATCGCGCCCGACAGGCGCGTGATGTTGATCTACGGTGGAGGTTCGATCCACCGCAATGGCGTGTACGACCAGGTCCGGAACGCACTCGAGAAGCATGACGTCGCCGAGTTCGGTGGGATCGAGCCCAATCCGCAGTATGACACCTGCATGCGCGCAGTCCAGGCGGTGAAGGACCACCGTTCGGACTTCCTTCTCGCGGTCGGCGGGGGCTCGGTGATCGATGCCACGAAGTTCATCGCCGCGGCGGCACGTTACACCGGCGACGACCCGTGGGACATCCTCGCCCGGGGGGCGGCGGTCGAATCGGCCGTGGAGCTGGGCGCCGTGCTAACGCTTCCTGCTGCTGGTTCTGAGATGAACCGCGGCGCCGTGATATCACGGGAATCCACGCAGCAGAAGTTGGGCTTCTTTAGCTCGAAGGTGTTCCCCCGCTTTTCGGTGCTGGATCCGGAAACCACCTTCTCTCTCCCCCGCCGGCAGGTACTCAACGGCATCGTGGACACGGTCGTGCATGTTCTGGAACAACACGTCACCAAGGACCTCGGGGCTCCCCTCCAGGACCGGCAGGCGGAGGCCATTCTGCTGACGATGATCGAGCGCTCCCCGGCGATTCTCGCCGAACCACCGGACTACGATGCCCGGGCCGACTTCATGTGGTGCGCCGCCAGCGCACTGAATGGCCTGATTGGCTGCGGCGTCGCCCACGATTGGGCCACCCACGTGATCGGCCACGAGCTGACCGTCCTCCACGGTCTGGACCACGGGCAGACGTTGGCCGTGGTGCTGCCCGCCGTGTGGAAGCACCAGCTCGAGAGCAAGACCCCCCGCCTGGCTCAGTACGCTCGGCGAGTGTGGGGCATGGATGGTCAATCCGCGAGCCCCCTGGAGCTGGCACAGGCGGCAATTGACAGGACGGAAGACTACTTCAAGGAGATCGGGATCGCCACCCGCTTGGGCGACTACGGCCTCACTGCGGAGGACTGCCAGCCCGCAGTGGAGCGGCTAGTCGAGCGGGGCGTCAAGTTGGGCGAGAACCAGAACATCGGCGGACCGGAGGTGGCCGAGATCCTGGCCCTGGCGGAATAGAACCGGATCAGCGCGTGCCCAACTCGGATGGGCCGTCATCTCCTAGCGGTCTGTCAAGTCAGTAACTGATGGTCGGCGGGTGTTGGGGCGGCGATGACACCCCTACGCCAAAGGATGCTCGAGGACATGGAAGTCCGCAACCTGGCGCCACGGACGCGGGAATGTGAGGGGTTGCATACCGAACTGCCCCGCACCGTGTCGCGTGCATCAACCTTGGGGCGTGTTGTTCGCCGCGCAGGTCCTGTCGCAGCATTTCGAGAGAATCCTGCGAGATCTCTCGCTTCTCCACTTCCACGGAGGGCACTCCACCCAGGTAGTCGATCTGCTCCGCGAGCATGACCGCGTGCTGCGTTTCCTCATGCACTTGCTTGACGCGCCGAACGCCCCGCCGATCAGCGGCCGGCCGCAGGCCGGTCCGCTGCATCGGCTTTTTTGGGGGGGGGGGGGCGCGGGCGCCCCCCCCTTTTGTCGCGGGGGCCCTCTTTG
>CAYYVH010000155.1:0-9413 GCA_964475075.1 uncultured Anaerolineales bacterium
GCCTACCCGATCGCCCGAAAAAATGGGGTCAGATTTATTTTTGCCTCCTCTCCCATGGCCGGGAAGCTCTCCGGCTCGGGGGGTGGGGGTCAGGGGGCGCGAGGCCAGCCCCCCGCCTGCCGTAACGGAGCCCGATGATCTGGACCAGGCTCGACAGCATTTCGACCAGGAAGACCGCCGCGATCACACCGAGGGGCACCAGCGCGTCCAAGAGCAGTGCCACCAGCGCCAACCCTACGCCAAGTGCCATTGAGCCGACGTCACCCATGAATACCCTGGCCGGGTGGACGTTGAAGAACAGGAATGCGAGGGTCGTTCCGCCGAGCACGGCACAGATTCCGGCGATGACCGGTTCACCGCGAATCACGGCGATCGCCAGAAAGCCCGTGTAGCCTATCGCGGACAGACCGGCAGCTAACCCGTCGAGGCCGTCGGTGATGTTGACCGCGTTCGTCAGGCACACGATCACGAAGGCGGCCAGCGGCACGTAAGCCAACGACAGGTACACTGAGCCCAAACCGGGGATGTGCACGGCGTCCCGCCCCCCCCACGCTTGCAGCAGGCCGGCCACGAGAAAAGCCAGCAACCACTGGACGGCGTACTTCGACCGCGCGTCCAGGTCCCTCGCGCGCCAGCCCGAGCGAACGCCCACCTTGCTAAGGTCGTCCGCCAAGCCCATCGCAGCGAAGAGCAGGAAGCCGGTGAGGAAGATCCAATACTCCGTCGAAGTGAAGAAGACGGCTCCGACGGCAACTGTCACCGCCACCATCAGGATGCCGCCCATTGACGGGGTGCCGGACTTGTGCTGGTGCAGTTCGAGGAACAGCCGGTTGTCCACGTCCTGCCGCGCCCGATGGTACGTCAGCGCGCCGATGCGGTTCAGTGATCGGACGGTGACGGGCGCCAGGAGCAGCGAAAGGACGAAAGCCGCCACGAACGCCAGCAGCGGCAGGGCGGCAGGCGACATAGGCATGGGTCTAGGACTCCGGCATGGAAGGAGCACTCCTCGGTTGGTGGAGCCGGTCGAGTCGCCGTCGATGATATCGGTGCACGTCACGTGTGGCAACTCACGGCGGCGGCCGCAGGCGCGAGGCGGATAGGGGGTGCAGATACTCGTCTTGTGCTCCGAGACGGGCGAGGCTATGCTTTCCCCTGCCGATTGTGCTTTCCCCTGAGCATAGGTAAGGAGTCCCAACCCCATGGACCGCACTGTCAAGCACACGATCAAGTGGGCGGTCGGGCCACTGGCCGCCACTGCCTTCGTCGTTGCCGTGACCGCCGCTCAACCCGCCTACACGACGTTGGTGGCAGACCTGAACAACCCGCACGGGCTGACGGTGTATGGGGACACGCTGCTGGTGGCCGAGGGCGGTACGGGCCAATACCAGCCAGGGCGATTCGCACCCGGCAACGGCGACGGGCGCGTGAGGCGGTTCTCGGTCAGCGACCCGTCGGATCCACAGACTCTCTCCGCCGAGTTGGCAAACGTGGTTGGCGCCAACGGCATCGTGATGGGTGCCAACCACGCTGTCTGGCGAGTCCCGGAGGCCGCCACCTCCACGGCGATGGTTGCCCTCTCGGGTGGGCCGGGCCATCCGGACCCGAAGGCAAAGGTCCTGGTCGTTGAGCCCGGGGCGGGCCTGTTCTACCTGGCCGACCCGTGGGCCTTCGAGGAGGAGCACAATCCGGACGGGGGAGACATCGACTCGAATCCGTGGCGCTTGGTCCACGGCCCCGATGGGCTGGTCTACGTGACGGATGGCGGAGCAAACGACCTGCTGCAGTTCGACCCGGCGTCGGGCGACCTGGCGCTGTACGCCATCTTCGAGTCCGTCGGGACCATTCCGGGCGGCGGGCCGATACCAGCAGCGCCCACCGGGTTGGCCTTCGATCCGCATAAGCCGGGCGTGGCTTACGTGGCCCTGCTTGGCCTTGGCCCAGTTGTGGAGGGACAGGGGCAGATCCGGCGGCTGGAGGACATCAACGACGACGGCGACGTGCTCGACGCGGGGGAGAACACCCTCTATGCCGACGGTCTGACGACGCCCATCGACCTGGCTTTCAGCCCATCAGGCCATCTTTTCGTCGTCGAAGCGGTCCCGGGCCGCGTGTCGCTGGTGCGGCAGAGCGGCGACGTGAACGACAGGATGGTCGAGAAAGTGGGTGGTCTGTTCAACCCGACCGCCATGGCCTTTCTCGACGACGGCGACCTGCTCGTGACCGCCTTCGGTGCGGCAGATGCAGCTTTGGTTACCGACCGGGTGCTGCGGATCCGGTCGGAGGAGCTGGCGCCGGGCACGGATGCGGAGACCCCGACCGTTACTGCAGCGCCACCGACGGAAACCGAACCGGCAACCGAGACACCCACGGCGACGGCAACGATGGTGCCCACCAAGGAGCCTGGGCCGGAGGTTTTCGTACCGTTCACGGTCAAGGAGCACTCGTTCGACGGACGGTAGGGACCCGCTCCGGCTCGAGCCTTCTGTCCAGGCGGACATAACAACCCCAAGCCCACGCCCGTTATGGCCGGTGATGGGGGAGGTAGAGGGGGTTGGAGAGGAGAAGACAGGCGATGCGTAGGGATCGGATCATCTTGGGAGCGGGCGTCGTTGCCCTGATCGTCGTCGCGGCCGGCGCCGGACTGGCCATGTTTGCCCTGGACACGTCGGCGCATGCCGCGCCGCAGGCTCGTGTACCCATGCAGGGCGTGCAGGCGAGCGGGATCATAACTCTGGGCGGAGGAACATGCTTGCCGGACGCCGTGCTGACCGACTGTGGTGGCACCGTCACGGAGCAGCTGAAGGGGCCCGGCGGGGCGGGCTTCTTCGTCCCGTACATCGGTGCGTGGGCGGATCTGACCGGTGCGCGGCGGACTTGTCCGGGGGGAGGCACGTACCTGGACGTCGTGACCATCCAACCGACGGTGAATCCCTGTCACACACCGACGCCCGGTGGCCCGACGGCAACACCGGGCGGCGCGACGGCGACACCGGGCGGTCCGATCGCCACGCCGACGACGGCCCAGCCGACGGCGACGCCACCCACGGCCGGCAACCTGGCCCTCGGCAAGGTAGTCAAGGCGTCCTCCTCGCAACCGGGCCAACCGCCGGAGCTCGCCGTCGACGGCGATGCGGCCAGCTTCTGGGCCTCTAATCCGGGCTATGACCCCTACGCCCCGGCGCGGAACCTCCAGTGGATCTACGTCGATCTGGGCGATACGTATGCCGTGAAGACGATGCACATGACCTGGGGGCACTGGCGCCACCCGCGTGGCTACACGATCTACGCCTGGCTGGACTACTGCGGCGGTTGGTGCCGCATCGCCTCGACGAGCTACGGCGACGGCGACGACACGCCGATCTTCCCCGAGGAGGTCGAGGCGCGCTACTGGATGCTGTGGCTCGTGAACCCGTACCTCATCGGTGGCCACTACGAGCTGCTGGAGTGGGAAATCGGGGGCACGAGCTCGGCGGTGGTCCAGGGACCGAACCTGGCGGCGGGCAAACCGGCCGTCTCATGGAACCACCAACCGGGTTTCGAGGCGGCGAAGGTCAGCGATGCCGACCTGGCCACGGAGTGGCGGTCCCTAAACCTGCCGTCGTGGATCTACGTGGACCTGATGGCGACGGAGGAATTCGACCGGGCGATCCTGAAGTGGTCCCCGGGCCTGCATGCCACGCACTACACCCTCTATGCGTGGAATGGCTGGACCTGGGCGCCGGTCTACTCGAAGAGCACGGGGGCGGGCGGTGACGAGACGGCCATCTTCCCGCCCGTCCGCACGCGCTACGTCCTGCTCTACGCGGCAGCCGGTCCGGCCGGGAACGTGGGCTTGCGGGAGTTCGAGGTCTACAAGCGCCAGGGCGGCGGACAGCCGACACCGCTCCTGGAGGGCGACTGGCGCTCCCTGCGCAAAGCGGGCGCACCGGACGTCGTGCCAGAGGGGACGCACCTGCCGGAGCGCGGGTCGCTTGACCACGCACCGCCAGTCCTCCAGATCGACCGCACGCGGCTACCGAACCCGGAGGGCGCGGCGACCGAATGACGTCGCCGCCGACATGGCGGAGGGGCGGCTACACCATCTCCACCGCTATCGCGACCGCCTCGCCGCCGCCGAGGCACGCCGTCGCCAGGCCGCGCTTGCCGCCGGTGTCCTTCAGCGCGTACAGCAGCGTGACCAGGATGCGCGCCCCGCTGGCGCCGATCGGGTGACCCAGCGCTACCGCACCGCCGCGCACGTTCACCTTGTCCCAGTTCCACCCCAGGATCTGGCCGCCATCGGCCAGCACCTGGGCTGAGAAGGCCTCATTGATTTCGACCAGGTCGATGTCGCCCATGGTCAGCCCGGTCTTCTCCAGCAGCCGATTCACTCCGTCTACGGGCGCCAGGAAGATGCGCTGCGGCTCGACACCCGCTTGGGCGTAGTCGATTATTCGTGCCGCGGGCTTCAGGCCCTTCGCCTCCGCCCAGTCGGCGGCGGCAACAACTAGGGCGGCCGCGCCATGAGTGATGCCCGGCGCGTTGCCGGCAGTGACGGTGCCGTCCTTTTGGAACGCCGGCCTGAGCTTGGAAAGGGCCTCGAGGGTAGAATCGGCGCGGGGGGTCTCGTCGGTGTCGACGATCGTCACCTGCCCTTTGCGGCCGCGAACCTCGACCGGCGCTATCTCGGCCTTGAAAGCCCCTTCCTCGATGGCGCGCACGGCCTTCTGCTGGCTGGCCAGGGCGTACTCGTCCTGATCCTGGCGGCTGATACCGCAGGCGTTGGCCACCCACTCGGCGGAATTGCCCATGTGATGACCCTCGAAGGCGCACCACAGCCCGTCGTGGACCGTTAGGTCGACTACCGTCTTGTCCGTCAGCCGGTAGCCGGCGCGAGCACCCGGCAGGGCGTATGGCGCGAGGTACATGTTCTCCATTCCGCCGGCGACGAAGCAGTCTCCTTCGCCGCTCTTGATGGCCTGGCTGGCCATCATCACGGTCTTTGTGCCCGAGCCGCACACCTTGTTGAGGGTTGTCGCCCCCACCGTCGGGGGGATCCCGGCCTTAATGGCGGCCTGGCGTGCCGGTGCTTGGCCCACGCCGGCCTGGAGAACCTGGCCCATAAACACCTCGTCGATCTCCGACGGGTCGATGCCGGCCCGCTCCACGGCGGCTCGGATGGCGACGCCGCCCAGTTCCGTCGCCGGGACCTGGGACAGTGAGCCATCGAACCTGCCGATGGGCGTGCGGGCACTGGAGAGAATAACGACTTCGCGACTGCCGCCTGATTTCACGACTGCTCCTCATTGTCTTGTAGTGGTGTCCTCGCCGCATAGGGACGCGATGGCTTCCCGCAACCGCCGGGCGGTGTCACCCAGCGCCTCGGGGACGACGCGCGTCCCGCCGGTGGTGGTCATGAAGCTCGTATCGCCGTGCCAGCGGGGTACGACGTGGAAGTGCAGGTGGTCGCCGAACCCGGCACCGGCCGCCGAACCCAGGTTGAGCCCGACGTTGAAGCCCTGCGGGTTGTAGACCTGCCGCAGGGCGCGGATCACGAGTCGGAGCCCATCCATCAGCTCGATGGCCGCATCCGGCTCTAGCCGGTCGAGCCGGCCCTCGTGGGCGAAGGGTGCGACCATGACGTGGCCGTTGGTGTAGGGATAGCGATTCAAGAGGGCGTACACCCTCTTGCCGCGCCACACGACCAGATCGAGAGCCTCCTCGGTGTCCTGGCCGGCACTGATGGTGCAGAAGAAGCACCCATCCGGACGGTCACCGCCTTCCAGGTACGGCATGCGCCACGGCGCCCACAATCGTTCCATCGGGCCCGTATGGTATGTGGCGCTCGAATGAGGGTCAAGAAAAGGAGCCGGCCTACTTGGCGGCAGCCGGCAGGGGGGATATCATGGAGGGACATCCGGGGTCCCGTGGAGAGGAGAGACGGATGGCTGAGGAAGAAATCCTAGTAGGCGTCGAGGTCGACGCTCGCAAGCGGCAGATTGAGGTTACTACGCTCCGTCGCGGCAAGGGCCGCCACCTGCATTACGCGTCACTCAGGCAAGCACCGCCCGAGATGCGGGGCGAAGCCCTGCAGCTGATCCGGGCGGCGCTCCAGGGCGCGGGCTACGAGTCACTGACCGAGCTGGAAGAGGCTCTGACTAGCGAGCTTGTGGTGCCGGAGGAAGAGGAAGAGGAAGCACCGGCCAAGAAGGCCAAGAAGGCGAAGAAGAAGGCGTAGGACACATTCAGTCGGCCGGATGGATGATCTCGATCGGGCTCTCGGCCGTCACGAAGGGTAGGAAGATCCGGCGACCGTGATCATCGGGTGTCGGTGAGGCCTCGTCAGTCGGCGTGGGCGTCGGCCCCGGACCGGCCGCCTCGGCTGCGTCCAGGACGGTGATCGTCACACGCTGGACTTCCGATGTCGCACCCTCGGGGTCTTCCGCCCGGAACTCGACCTCGTAGACGCCGCTCTGCGTAAAACTTGGAACCCACCAGAGCTGGGCGCTGCCGCCCTGGCTCGGCGCCTCGAACCTGGCGCCCGGCGGAACCTCGCCCGCCTTGAAGTGCAGCACCTCGGTCGTGTGCCCGTCCACGTTGTAGCTGCCACCGACGAGCTCCCGATCGCTGCCGATGGGTGTGATCAGGACCAGCTCTCCCTCCCGCACCGTGACGTTCCGCAGCGCATTGAGCGTGGGCGGGTCGTTCTGGTCCGGGTTGGGGTCGCCGGTGGCCCGGACGGCGAAGCTGTGCTGCGCGGTATCGCCCTCGTCGTCGGTCACGGTAAACGTCGTCAGGAAGTTGCCGTCGCCGTATGTGTGCGTCACGATGGGCCCAGTCCCGTAGGGCGTGCCGTCGCCGAAATTCCACGCGAAACCGATACCGCCTCCGTCCGGGTCGTATGAGCCGCTACCGTCAAGGATGAGCGTGAGAGGCGGAACTCCGAATGGAGGCTCGGCGGGGCCGCGGTCGATCTGGCCATCCTCATCCAGATCGCCGTCCGCCTGCGGATTCTCGATCGCGACCACAGCGATCGGAGGCAGATCGAGATCCGGGTTCGCCGTCGTGAAGAAGGCGATGTCGATGACAAAGTCCGGGATCGTCATCGCGTTCGGCCCGGCGCCCACCCACACGGTGCCAAGCAACCGCCCCGTCGCCGGGTCTATCCACCTGCCGGCTCCCTCCCGGGGCACATCCACGTTGATGGTCTCGCCCCTGACGGGGTTGGCATGGTCGGCGAAGTGGTGCAAGTACACGGCTACACCGTCGCCGGTCGTGAGAGCGTAGGCCCGCATCAGCGAGTCATCGAAGTTGCGGGTGACGGGCCGGTCGGGGACCCGGAGGTCGGTGCGGTCGATTGCGCGGGCGAACCACTGCAGCACGTGGACGTATTGCCGCTCCTCGTGGCCGACGTAGAGGTTCGAGGCTCCCCCGCCGCTGCCGTTGGTGGCCCAGCTGTTGTTCCAAAACAGGAAGCTGATCTGGTGGAACAGGGCCGTCCAGCTGCGTAACCTCATCCTGAGCGCCGAGTCAGGCAGCCAGTTGCCGAACTGCTTGCCCGGGGGCACGCTGTTTCCCTGCTCGCCCACGACGACGGGCTTGCCGGCACGCCGCCACCCGAGGGCTCGGTTGGCGGTGATGCGGTCCGAGTCGTATTCGCTCTCGTACTGGTACCAGTGGGGGGCGTTGATCTCGATCGCGTCCAGTTCCGGGCGCTGCCAGCTCGTGGTGATCGGGTGATCGTAAGGATCACGCTCTCGGATCAGGCTGGAAACGGCGGCTATCCAGCCGTCGGAAGCCCGGCGCTCGTTCTGGATCTCCCACACGTCCACGTAGGCTCCCCAGCGGTCGACGCTGTGCTCCACGAAGCGCTCGACCTCCGGTGTCGGCGGGTCCGGCAGGTCGTTGGGCAGCAGGAAGCCGAAGAGCCCGAAGAAGACCCGGAAATCGTGGGTTCGAAGCTCCTGCACGAGCCAGTCGAAGTACACGGCGACATCTTTGTCGTAGCGTGTCAGTGCCTGGTTCGTCAGGTTCGGCGAGCAGTTGCTCTGGGAGAACCGAAACAGGTTGAAGCCGGCCTCGCCGTAGGCCGCGAAGTACTCGTCGTTGCGCACCCCACCGGCGAAGGCACCGTACCGATCGCCTCCGTCCAGCTGCCGCCCGTCGCGGGGCCCGAAGCAGTCGTTGAACCCGATTGGCGCGAACGGCCGCCCGTCGTCGAACACGAACCGGTACGGGTTGGCCCGGGCGATCCGCAGGAAGCCGGGCTCCGTTCCCGGGACGACGTCGAAGGCGCCGCTCCCGCTCACCTGGTTCCCGCTTGGGGAGTGGGTGAAGGTGAATCGGTACACCCACCGACCGACCGCACTCGGCGCGAACCGGGCTTTCCAGAGCGATGTCCTGTCAGGCAGGGTGTCGTAGTAGAAGCCACCGACGGGGATGTCCGCATCGGCGGCCGGATTCGTGAACGTCACGCGGATCTCGACGTCGGCGAAGTTCTTCTGCTCCCCGTAGTCGGCCTCTTGGGCGAGAGTGAGCTCGAACACGCCGTAGCGCGGCACGACTCCGGGGTCGGCGAGGCCCGGGGAGGTGTGGTAGGCGGTGACGGCGGGAAACTGCCCTTCAGGGACCGGGTTCCCTGCAACGGGCACGGCCACCGCCGCGAGGGTCGCTATGACGAAAACGGCCTGATCACGCATGTCGATCCCCCCTGTCCATCGGTCAAGGCGAGCCAGAGGGCGGGACTCGCTCGCCTACAGCTCCAACTCCCCCGCGTCCTGTCCTTCGCCGTCCACCTTACGAACGCGCAACTCGGCGGCGGTCAGCAGCCGGTTGCAGCGCTCCGACAGCGCCACGCCCCGCTCGTAGAGCGCCAGCGACTCCTCCAGCGGCAACTCACCGGTCTCGAGCTGGGCGACCGCATCCTCGAGGGCCTGGAAGGCCTCCTCGAAGCCGAGCGCCGCCACACCCTCCGGCAACTCGCTCGTCGCTTCGGGCGTTGTCTTTGATGAGCTCGTCATTCGTCCTCCTCCAGTGGGAACAGGTTGGCCTGGCCCTCGACCACGGCCCCGAATCCGCCGTCAGTCACGCGCACGTCGATGCCCTCCCCGGCGACCACATCAGCCGTGGAGCGGACGGGATGCCCGTCCCTGCGGCGGCTGACGTGGGCGTAGCCTCGGGCGAGTGTGGCCGGCGGGCTGAGGGCCGCCAGCCGGCGCCGCTGGCCCTCCAGGTCGGCTCGCGCCAGGCGCAGGCGGCTGACGAGCGACCGCTGCAGCCGTCCACCGAGGTTGACGAGCGCCGTCTCGCCCTCGGCCACTGTTCGGGCGGGTGACGCGTGGGTCACGCGGCCGCGGGCGTGTGCGAGCTGCAGCGCCGAACGCGCGCTGACGCCGTGGAAGTATGTCACCCAACGACTGTCCGTGACACCGACG
>CAYYVH010000156.1:0-9332 GCA_964475075.1 uncultured Anaerolineales bacterium
TTGATGGCCAACGTCGCGCGGAAGCGGAGCAAGTGCAGGTGCGAGTACCCGTCGGGGGAGGGAGCCGGTCGGTGAGTAGACCGGCGGCGGACGAGGTGCTCGACTACGTGGTTTCGTTCGTCGGCGAGCACGGCTACGCCCCGACAGTGCGTGAGATCGGCAGGGCGTTCGCTGTTCACTCCACGAGTGTCATTGCCTCGATCTTGGACCAGCTGCACGATCAGGGCGTGATTCGGCGCGCGCCGGGCGTTGCGCGAGGCATTGAGGTCGTGGGCCATTCGGCGCGGCGGGGGGACTTGGTGGTCATCAGGACTGATCAGGGCCTGCACTATGAGGGCCGTCTCGTAGCCGTTGCGGCAAGGCATTCACAGTCTATGTGAGGCCAACACCGTGTTCGCTGCGGTCATCCCTTCTGTTGTCGCCAACTCGCTGGCCGCGCCGTCGGCCCTCATCATGCTGAGCCTGGCCGCGCCGGCTGATGTGAACCAGCGAGTCGATACTACCGATGATACCCGCGCTGCTATCACTGTGACGATGTACGGATCGGTCTTGGTCGGGAGCAATTGCCCTTATGAGTTACCGCTTGCGGGTCACGTAGTACTGACGCGGCGATTGCCTGTGCAGAGGACGGAGGGCAACCCAGCGTGGGTGGACCCGAGAACTTGATTATGGGACGTAGTGCGCCACGGCACGTGGCATGCTATACTCGATTCCCGGCGTGGCGCGATGAGCCATGTCATGGGGCGTGGTGGATCAACTCACACGGACTGGCTCAACGTCGGATCCGTATCCACTGAACGTCCAATCATGGGAGGTTCACCGATGCGCACATCGATGCTCAGTCTGAGGTCTGTGATCGCTCTCGGGTTCGTGCTGGCCGTCGCCGCCCGAATTTCGGTGGCGGCGGGACCGGGTCTTTCAGGAGGTAATGCCAGCCTGCTCATCGTGCTTCCCAAGGGTAGCCGGATTGAAACTCCTTCTATGAGAAGGCACGTCCACCGCCTGAACTCGCCTGATACACTGTCCCCACGGGCAGTCTGATCCTCCCCGGCCCCTCACCCTCGAACACCGCATCGCCCGCGCGGTCACCGATGGTCTCGTCGGCGCCGTGTCGGGGTGAGAGCGCGACTGCACCGGCTGCCGGGCGCCGAGTTTGACACCACCACCCCGCCCGAGTAGACTCTTGCCGTAGCCACAACCGCGATCGCGCGGAACATTCAGGCCACGCCGGTACACCCGGCCACGCCCGGCAGCCCATCAAGGGCTGGCCGGGATTTCTGCGTTTAGGGACCGTGACATGCCAACACGACCGCCTGAACTCGCTCGGTAAACTGTGACAATGACGAGCACCATCATCCCGACACCCAAGCCCGCCACCACCCTTGAACACCGCCTCGCCCTCGCGGTGGCCGACGGGCTCACTGGCGCCGTCCGAAGCGAGAACGCGCGCTACCAGGAGTTCCGCGAGGAGTACCGCGACCGGCCCGACGCCTTCGCGCGCGAGTGCGTGCGGTGGCGCAGTGGGGAAGGGCTGGCCGACTACCAAGAAGAGATCCTCGCTGAACTGGTCACCACCCGCCGTCTGGCCGTCCGGTCGCTGCACGGCGTGGGCAAGACGACCGTAGCGGCGCTCGCGATCCTGTGGTTTGCGCTCACACGCGACGGCGAGGACTGGAAGTGTCCGAGCACCGCCTCGGCCTGGCGGCAACTGCGCGAGTACCTTTGGCCGGAGGTGGCGAAATGGGCCCGTCGCCTGAGGTGGGAAGTGATCGGCCGCGACCCGCTCGCCTCAGGTCGCGAGATCCTCACCATGTCGATCAAGCTCCAGACCGGCACGGTGTTCGCGGTGGCCTGCACGGATCCGGCCACGATAGAGGGTGCGCACGCTGAGCACCTCCTCTACATCTTCGACGAGGCCAAGATCATCCCTGACGCCACCTGGGACTCGGCGGAGGGTGCGTTCATGGGCGCTGGCGAGGACACGCCGGCCGAAGCGCTGTGGCTGGCTCTGTCCACCCCCACCGACACCGACCAGCCGCACGGGCGCTTCTACGACATCCACTCCCGCAAGAGAGGCTACGAGGACTGGACCACGCGCCACATCACGCTGGACGAGGCGGTGGCGGCAGGTCGCGTGAGCACGGAGACGGTCGAGCAGCGGCGGCGGCAGTGGGGCGAGGAGTCGGCTGTCTACCAGGCGAAGGTGCTCGGCAACTTCCCCGACGCCGGCACGGCGGGCGTGATGCCGCTCTCGTCGGTCGAGGCGGCGATCGAGCGCTGGCACGAGCGACAGGGCGAGCGGCCGCCAGGCGTGGACGTGGTGGGTCTGGACGTAGCCGACGGCGGTGAGGTCCGGAGTATCTTAGCACCACGACGCGGCACGTTCTTCAACGAGCTCGAAGACGTCACGCAGCCCGAGTCAGGGCGCACGCTCGACATGGCGGACCTGGTGGCCGGCTACGCCACCAAACACGCGGCGACGGTGGTGGTGGATGCGGCGGGCGTGGGCTCGGGCGTGTACGGACAGTTGGTGCGCGAGGGCGTGCGCGTCGTGCCGTTCAACGGAGCCGAAGCCACCGACCGCAAGGACGCCGAAGGTGTTCTTGGCTTCGTCAACTGCCGCTCGGCTGCCTGGTGGGGAGCGCGCGAGCGGCTGCACCCGGAGACGGGCGACGACGTGGCGCTACCGCCCGACAAAGAGGACAAGCTCATCGGCGACCTCACCGCGCCGAAGTGGGAGACGGTGAGTGGCGGGCGGATCCGGGTCGAGGCGAAGCAACAGGTGAAGGAGAGGCTCCGCCGGTCGACCGACTACGGGGACGCGGTGGTGATGGCGCTGTGGGTGGATGGCGGCGGCGCGCCGCTCGACGAGTCGTGGATGGCCGACGCCGAGACCGTGCTGGGCGATGTAGAGTCCTTGGAGTTCTAGCGATGCGTATCGGGGACCTCGTGACGATAGAGCGCACACCGCGGAAGAACGCCGTGGTGGCAGCCGAGAAACGCAAGCGCGCACCGACCGGCGAGCGGGGCACGTCAGGCCTCTACACTCTCGGCGACGTACTCACCATTGGTGAGGCGATCGACTACCTGGCCGCCATGCGCCCGCCCGACCGCTTCACCAACGTCGACAAGATGCTCTCGGACCCGAGCGTGTGGGCGACCTTCATGGCGTGGGTGCTTCCGATTCTCTCGACCGCCCGCGACGTCCAGCCCGGCGGCACCGCACCCGAAGACGCGGCGATCGCTGACTTTATCCGCGAGGACCTGCTGCACACCTCCACGACGCTGCAGCAGATCCGCTACGAGGAGCTTCTGTCGGTCGCGTATGGCGTGACGGTCCACTCGAAGGTCTGGGAGTACCGCGAGGATGGTCGCGTACACCTGCGGAATCTCGCCTACCGCCCGCCTTCCTCGATCCGAGAAGACGGGTGGCTCGTCGACGAACATGGCGGACCCAAGGCGATTGTGCAGCAGGGCCAGGCCGGCGAGGACGACGTGACACTCCCGATCGACGAGATCCTCATGCACATACACCTGCGCGTCGGCGGCAACATCACCGGTCGCTCTGGGCTGCGTGCCGCCTACAAGCCGTGGTGGTACAAGGACAAGGTCGAGGGAATCGCTGCGGTGGCCGTCGAGCGCGGGCAGGGCATCCCGGTGGGCACGCAAACGGGCGAGGACGACAAGGTGTCCACTTACATCGCCCGGGTCTTGAAGGGTCTTCGCACGCACCAGCTCTCGTACGTGAAGGAGGTCGAGGGCAAGTTCGCTTTTCGCATGGAGGGGCGGAAGGGCGAGGTCGTCGACCCGCTGCCACTCCTGCAGTACCACTCGATCGAGATCTTCCGCTCGGTCCTGGCACAACACGTGGCCCTGAGCGGCACGGACGTGGGCTCGTGGGCGCTTGCCAAGGGCGACATCGACTTCCTAGTGATGGCGCTGGAAGCGGTGGTCAGGCGCATAGAGGATACGCTCAACCAGCATCTCATCCCGCAGTGGGTGCGCTACAACTGGGCGGGCGTGCCGAGAAACGCCATGCCGAGGGTCGTGCACTCGCCGCTCAACGCCCGGAACGTCAAGGAGTGGTTCGAGGCGTTGGTACCGGCGGTGGCCGGAAACGTCGTCGACCCGGACGACGAGGTGAAGCGAATGGCGCGCGAGATGCTCGGCGTGCCGGAGCCGGTGGTGGACCGGCCTGAGCCCCAGACGCAGGACGACATGGATGCGGAGGAGCCGGCGGAGGAGGGCGAGCAGGGGCCCGAACAGGGACCGGTGCAGCAGTGGCGGGGCGTGGAGCTGGCTCGTGGCGACCGGCTCGAGTCGGAGGTTATGCTCGAAGCGCTCGGTATCGAGGTCGACTTCGTTGCCATGGCCGCCGGGCTCGACAAGGCCGAGGCGGGAATGGTGAAGGCGGCCAAGCGCATCCAGGCCAAGCAGATCCGCAATCTCGTCAATCGCGGGCGAGAAGCCGTGGCCAAGGGTGACCCAGCGCTGGTGTCGGCGACAGACGTGCGCTTCGTCGACGAGCTGGATGAAGCGCTGGCGGGGGAGCTGGAGAGGCTGTACGAGTTGGGTACCGAGCAGCTTGAGGAGGAGCTTGAGCAGCAGGACGTGAAGCCGCAAGACGCGGGTCGGGACCGTACCGACGACGACCGCGGGCTACTCGTCGAGATGGCCGCCGTCATGGCCGCCGAACTCGCCGACCGGCTGATGCGGACGTGGGCGGGAGAGGTGCTGCGACTGCTGCGAGTGGGTCGCGGCTTCGACCGGGCGGCGCTCGGGGGGCTCCTGGACGGGCTCGCTGAAAGCACGATCGAGAAGGCTGCCAGGCTCCGGAGCGCGCCGGCGCTCAACATGGGCCGGGCGGCTGTGGCGGCGGCGAATGCGGACGCGATCGAGAGGGAGATCTACTCGGCGGTGATGGACCTGCGAACTTGCCCGGTGTGCCGCGCCGAGGATGGGAAGGAGTACGGGGTCGGCGAGGGCGCGCCCGTGCCGAATCCACGGTGCCACGGGCTGGACCGATGCCGGTGCGTCAGGGTGCCGGTGGCGAGGCAGGCGTGAGCGCGAAGACGGAACGGATCAGCGAGCGCGAGTTCTGGCTCGCCGTGCGAGCGGCGCTGATCGCGATTGTGCGGGCGATTGAGCGGCGGTGGTTGGGGGCGTGAAGGTTTTGCAGCTAGTACCGCACGATAAGCCTCGGCGGCGACGTCCTGCAGGGTTTATGCCCACGCGACGTTCGAGCCGTGCAGGTTCTGGGGCGCACTCCCCTGAGCACTAGGGCGAGGGGAGTGATTCGATGTCGGACAGGCTCCAGGGCGCGTAGTGGGTTGGCGTTCCTTGGTCGTCTACAGAGTCTAGGAATCCGGACTCGCTGATATTGCCGATATCGTCCACGACGAAGTAAGCCTCGGTTCCCCCGGGATGGGAATAACGCTTTCCTGGCCAGTAGAAAAACTGCGCCTTGTCGAGCCGGTCCGGAGTGATCGGTGTCAACGATCTAACGCCGACAATCCACACGACCGCCCGTCCTCGGGGCGATGAGGGATCAAATCCAGTGGGCGTTTCATCTGCCTCCGGCGTCTTGTATGAAGCTCCGGGGCCATAGAACATGAGATGAATGTCGCTCATCCGCGCTCTTGCGACGTAGTACTCCTCCCATACCATGTATGGATCAACCACGTCATGAACGTACTGCAACACGTCGTCGCCGTCAGCGAAACGGTGCGGCGTAGGGCGGTCTGCGGGCAAAGTTACGAGGTCCGGCGTGCGTGTTGCCGGACCGGGCGTCGTCATAGTCTGTACCTGTTCGACCTCCGGTACATTCATCGGCCAGAACAGGAACGCCGCCAGGATTGTGACTGCGACAAGAAGCACTACTGATACCACGGATCGGTTTTGCATTCTGGGTACCTCCTGAGACGGTCGCGATTGCCGCAAGAAGATCTACGGCCATGGGTCGCAATCGATCACGTTCACTGGACCGCAGAAGTCGTACCGTTGGTTGCCACGATCATTCATCACGAAGAGATCCGATATGTCATAACCCACCGAGCTGAAATCATGGCCGTGGAAATCAAAAACCTCTTCCGCCGCTTGACAGAGCGCTGAGTAAAGCGTGCAGCCAGCGATTTCCGCAATAGGCATCCACGGTGGGAGAATAATCGGCGGAACGCCCGGCGGGCAGTAGAACTCGCATGGGCATATGGAACTCAGGTACTCCGGGTCGTAAACACTTCCCTTCGCAGCAGCTGAGCCCGTCTGGTTCCACGTCCACACACCGGCATACGCCTTCTGCTTCCGTCCACATATCAGCTCAGACTCGCGAGGTAGGTAAATCATCGCGTCCTCGCCATCCCACTCGGTGTTCGGATCGAAGTTGCTCCACTCGAAGCAAGTACCCAGGTTCCCGAAAACCCTACCGCAGGCCAAGACGTTGTCCAACAAAGATGATACACGCACGTGATACATCACTTTGGTCGTCCGGATAGATGATTCCTCAAGCCATCGGTAAACTGATTCATCTTGGGTTCCAACCGTCCGTGCCACATGCAACTCGGGACCCTCGCCGTAGTAGAAGTTCCTCCACCGGCGCTCTGCCATCACCTCGCCGCTCGCCGCCTCGAAGATCTCGGTGAAGATCGCTGCCCCGGCGGAGACATGATATTCGTAACCCGATTCAATCGGGTTTGGGCACCACTCGGCAGTGGGAACCGGTGTCGGATCTTCCACGTGCAGACGGACACTCTCCCTCACGGCTATGAGTTGCCGGTATTCCGGTGTCGGAGGATTTGGATCTTCCGTGGGCCACCCAATGGCGGTTGGCGTGGGGATTACTGGAGACGGGGTGAGACTTGGGGTGGCGGTCAGACTCGGACCGGGTGTCGACGTAATCGTAGGCGTAATTGACGGAGGAAGAGGCGTACTTGGGGTGGGAGTGAGTGTTGGCGTGTCAGAGGGTGGAGGGGACACCGTTGCGGTTG
Organism: uncultured Anaerolineales bacterium; assembly: GCA_964475075.1. Classification (GTDB taxonomy): domain Bacteria; phylum Chloroflexota; class Anaerolineae; order Epilineales; family Epilineaceae; genus CAYYVH01. The sequence goes on from CAYYVH010000156.1 coordinate 6,984, forward strand.
CTGACGGAAGGCTGGACGGCGTTGTTGACGGAGTGAGGCTAGCCGTGGGCAGCGGAGTCACAGTGGGAGTGACGAGGCCCTTCGCGCAGTCTGCATCACTCCCTCCGATGAAGACACCTACGGAGATGATGGGTTTCGGCAAGTCATTATGCACACCCGGTGCGCGGTAATCACATTCTGGGTGGTCACATATCAACTCCGCCTGCGCACCGGAGTCGCCCTCAAGTGTGTAGATCTCCGCCCTGCCGCTACATGTCTCGCAACCTGCCGGTGTTGGTGGCGGTGTGGGCGACGGTGTGGGCGTATAACCCGTGTTTGAGCAAAGCTCGTCGGTGGGATCCTGAGGACGCACAATGCCCTGCGGGAGCCGAACGGCAGACCCAGGGCTAGGCGGCACAAGGGGGATGTCAACCCTCATCCTGTAGGGTTTTTTCTCCGTCATGGGAGGGTCCCTGTGCGTTACGACCATGATGTAGGTTCCGGGGTTCTGGATGCGAACATTCCAGCCAGGAGCTTCATGACCACAACGGACGTCATAAACGTTCTCTTGTCCTGAAGATACACAGGGATCAACGAATTGGCTGTCGCCGTAGAGAATGAACTTCGCTCCGAAGTCAACAAACGCCCCTCACGGACCGTGACAACCTGGTGTGGCGCACGTGGAGAGCTGGAAATTCCACCTGTAAATCGTGTCTGGGTTGTTTGGCTCTGGGTTGGGGTACAGCACTACGATTTCGTACACGTCGTAGTACAGAGACTCGCACGTCTTGTCACCTGGCCCCAGGCCTGCACCACAAAACTCCTCGATGTGGTAACCTGCACAGTAGTCAGGATTGCTAAAAAGCGAATCCACGGCGAAGGCTGGCGTCGGTGGAGCCATTGCGGCAGGTTCCACCGATGGTCCAGCCATCACAACATGGCTGGTGCCCAAATACATAAGGCAGGCCAGCATGCAGGCAACCGTGATTCCAGTCCTGACCACCGTTTCCTCCCTCGTTCGCGAGTCTCCCAGCCACAATCGGAGTTTACGCCGCAGAGTCGGTTGGAGCTGGTCAAAAACAGGATCCCTGCGACAGCGCGCGGAAGCTCTCGGCACGGACGCCATTCTAAAGGTGGCAAAGTCGATCCCCTCTGGATCTGACGCAATCCACGTTGCGCTGTACAGGCAGTATAACATTCCGGTTGGCGACCTGTCAATGCCTCGGGCAACGGAAAAGCCCAACCAATTCGACAACGCCCGGTGAGCGTCAACCAGAAACGCGCCTGCCGTTATTCCGGTTAGTCTCTGTTCACGGGTCACGAATGAGACTCGACACCGTCGGCCGAACAGTCCGATCGCGCACCAGCGCCAGCGGGCACAGATACAGGCCATCCGGCATGCCGTCCGTGTCTCTCAGCCTACGATGTTCCGCTTCGCTGCATAACACACCCCCGAACGGCCGGATCTTGAGCGCCACGGCCTCGACAGGTGCCGCTGCGTCAGAGTGCCGGTGGCGAGGACAGCGTGAGCGCGAAGACGGAGCGGATCAGCGAGCGCGAGTTCTGGCTAGCCGTACGCGCGGCGTTGATCGCGATCGTGCGGGCGATTGAGAGACGGTGGATGGGGGAGTGAGGGAAGGGCACTCAAGTCGGCAGCAATGCCTTGAATGACCCTCATTCGGCCTCGGGCCCAAGCAGCGACTGCCACTCAGTGCCCGGGTCAGTCGCCGGGTCGTGCTCCAACCGGCTTCGCGTCTCACCTGCCGCCCCGTCGCCCCTTCGGTCCAGGTAGTGCTCTACAGACCCGTACCGACTCCGGCAGTCGTCTGAGGTAGATCGCCGGAGTGGGCGGGATGCGCGCCGATTGGGGCCATGCGATCCGTCATGTGGTCTCGCCAGTGATTCCTCAGGCTAGTCGTCGGAGGGCATCATCTTCCTGCAGACGGTGCTGGAACCGTACCCAGTTCAAGTCGCGCAGGAAGGTCAGGGCCTTCGGAATGTCACTCACTCCGGGGAGAAGGACGGGGATGACCGGCAGGTTGCGTTCCACGGACTGCGTGACGAACGACCGCAGTTCGAGTTGCTGCCACCGGCCGATGCCATGTGCTCCGATCACGATAGCAGCGCACTTCACCTTGGGGACGACGCGCTGAATGACATCCTGAAACCACCGACCCGGCGGTATCTGCTCCAGATCAAGCCACGGGTAGATTCCCATTCCACGGAGCAGGCCACACATCTCGACTACTGCGGCCTCATCGCGTGAGTTGTACGCCACGAAGACGTCAAACGCGTCTCTGGCGATCTTGTCCCGCAGGGGGCCAGGCGCAAAACTGTGGATGGCCGCTCAGGCCGCGAGGGCACAGGCAT
>CAYYVH010000157.1:0-9292 GCA_964475075.1 uncultured Anaerolineales bacterium
AGGGTACTTGACTTCGTAGAATCCCAGTAGCCCCGCTATGGCGTCGAGCGCAGCGTCCTTCGACTCGTATTCGGCATCGAGGGCGCTCACCGCGCGGCTGCGAATCTCCGGGATGGTCGGCGAGACCAGGCCCCGCGTCATCAACTCATCAACCGCATCATCCGGCGGCAGGATCAGGTGGCTGATGCGGTTGTGGCAGTTGATGCAGTCCATGCGTTTGAGATCACCCGGACCGAAAGCCACCGGATCGACGTCCGCCTCCACATCGATGTACTCAGCGACCGTGCCGTCTTCAGTGATCGTGCGCACAAACGGAATCTCCTGCTCGTCGTCGCTCGTGGCCCAGTAGTAGACATCGCTCTCTATGTGCCAGTGGGTGCCCCGACCCAAGCCCTGGCTGCGGGAACCCCCGCCAGTGTGCATGATGAGGTAAGTGCTGGATGGCGTGTTGTCGACGTCGTTGCCGAAGTGTTTGATCTCTCGAAAGCTGTCGGTCGAGAACTTCTCGGGCGAATGGCAGCGCTCACACGTCTCCCGAGCCGGCTGCAGCTTCTTGGCATCGATCGGAAACTCGTACTTCTTCGAGATAAGGGAAACGATGTGCTCCATGTCGCCGGCTTTGCGCGTGACTTTCGTGGCGAGGAAGCCGCGGCCAATATGGCATTCGACGCAGTCGACGCGAGCGTGCGGTGATGTGAGGTAGCGGGTGTACTCAGGCGGCATCGTGTGACAGGCGGTTCCGCAGAACTGGGGCGAGTTGGTGTAGTCCCAGCCGTATACCAGCACCACGCCGACCAGCAGCGTCAATGCCCCGAGCACCACGTAGGGCAGCGCCCGAACCCAGCGCGGCGAATCGGGCGCGGGGAAGAAGAACCGCTTGAGACGCAATCCCATCGCATTCGTCCCTTTCAACGGTCTCGAGTAAATGAGTGCTGAGGGGCTCAGTCGGGCAAGCGACAACGGCGTTCGACAATTGCCGCCCATCCCCTCTTCCCAGGCTATCTGTTGGATCTGAAGACATGTTAGCCACAGCGCGGTGCGGCAGATAGGGCCGAGTGACCCATTTAGAGGGGGACACCTGACCCAACGTGGCCCATGGGGCAGTCAGCACGCCATTTTCGAAGACCGACGAGCGGCTCGCGGGCGACCGGATGGGCCCTGCGGCCAGGACACACGATTTGTTGACACGCCTCGCCGCCGGCGATAAAATGGGCCAGAAAGCGCGGTGTCGGCAATGTTATCTTCCTACCGCATTACCTACTCATACTGTGTCAGTGTTTGCTACGGACGGGAATCCCACCCACGTTCAGTCCTGGCCCGTGGACTGAACTCACCGCCACAGTTGGGTGGATCACCGCAGCATCCAGGCGCACGCCGCTCGCCAAGAGGACTTGGTATGAGCTTCTGGCTCTAGCCTTGTTGTTGGTGCGGCTCCCGGGGGGAGAGAGTTGATGGATCGACGGCGAATGTCGATTGCCACAGTGGCAGTGCTTGCCGTGGCATTGGTTCGGGGCGGGCCGGCAATGGCCGCTGAACCGGCGCAAGAAACCGGTGACAACACAACGTGTCTGGCTTGTCACGGACGGCCGTCATTCACGTACGAGCTACCGTCCGGCGAAGAACTGCCATTGTACGTCGACGAGGACGTCTATCTCTCATCCGTGCACGGCCAGCGAGAGTTCGCGTGCATCGCCTGCCACACCAACATCAGTGGCTACCCCCATCCGGTGATCACCGCCTGGGACCGGCGGGACTTCCAGCTCGAACGATACGTCCAATGCCGCCGATGTCATCCCCGGCAGTATGCGCTGACCCTGGACAGCATGCATGCGCGCGCGCTGGCCGGTGGTAACCAGAACGCGGCTATTTGCACAGACTGCCACGGGTCTCACGACATCACCCATCCGTACGCCCCGAGGCAGAAAGTCTCCATCACCTGCTCCAAATGCCACTCGGACATCTTCGAGCGCTACAAAGAGAGCGTTCACGGTGCTGCTCTGTTGGAGGAAGGCAACCCCGACGTACCCACCTGCATCGATTGTCACGGAGTGCACAACATCCCGGACCCCGAAACCAACGCCTTTCGGGCCGAGTCGCCGCAGATGTGCGCGGGCTGCCACGCGGATGAGGAGCGCATGGCCAAGTACGGGATTTCGGCTGGGGTCTACGAGACCTACGTCGCCGATTTCCACGGCACGACGGTGCAGCTTTTCGAGCCCCACCCCGACACGCCGCCGCGCCAGGCCGTATGTTACGATTGCCATGGCATCCACGACATTCGCCGGACCGATGACCCGAAAGCCGGAATCGGCATCAAGGAGAACCTGCTGGCGACCTGCCGCAAGTGCCACTCGGACGCGGAGGCCAACTTCCCTGATGCTTGGCTGCATCATTACAAACCGAGCGCCAACGAAGAGGCTTCGGTTTTCTACGTCGAGCTCTTCTTCAGCGTCCTGACCGCCTCGGTGATGTTGGGCCTGATTGGGCACATCGTCCTGGACTTCAGCCGCCTGGTCATCGAGAAGGTCAGATCTTGAGGAACACCAACATGACTCAAGACTACTTCGTCCGGTTTACTGCCAGCCGTCGCATCGAGCACGTCGTCTGGTTCACCACCTTCATTATCCTGGGAGTCACCGGGCTTCCTCAGAAGTTTCACAATGCGGCCTGGGCCCAGGAGTTCGTTCTGCTGCTTGGCGGCATCGAGAGCGTGCGGGTCATCCACCGGACTTCTGGCGCGATCATGATCTTGGCCGCCGTCTATCACGCCGTGCAGGGATTCCATCTGTTGTTTGTCAAGCGGGCGCCTTTTGACGCGCTGCCCGACCTCAAGGACATGCAGGATGTGTACACCAACATCAGGTACTTCCTCGGCCTGAGCAAGGACAAGCCTCAGTTCGACCGCTACAGCTACGTGGAGAAGTTCGACTACTGGGCCGTCTTCTGGGGAATGGCCATCATGGCGGGATCTGGCTTAGTGCTGTGGTTCCCAGCCTTGGTCACTCGCGCCTTGCCTGGCACGATCATCCCCATTTCCAAGGCTGCTCACAGCGACGAGGCTCTCCTGGCCATACTGGCGATCCTGCTCTGGCACCTGTACAACGCGCACTTCAACCCACGGATCTTCCCGATCAACACCGTAATATTCACGGGGAAGATCAGCCAGGAGCGGATGATCGAGGAGCATCCCCTCGAATACCAACGTCTTACGGGCAGCGCAGAAACACCGGCATTGAGCACGGAGGCACACATCCCTTGGAGCACCGTTGCCCTTTCAGGTATTGCAGGGGCTTTGGTCATCGGTCTGATGGGCTGGCTGCTGGTGGTGTCATTTGGCACCGACTCGCCGGAGATCGAGCCCATCCCCACGCGACCCCACATGGGCGCCCGAATCCCGGCGACTCTTACGCCGGCTCCAACACCTCCGACCACTGCCCCCCCGGTGGAGGCACAGGAACCGGTACCGCCGCCGGTGAAGCACTCGATAGAAGGCCGAGACCCCTGCCTCACCTGTCACGCGCTGGACTTGCTGCCGGCAAGTCACCAGGAGGCGGGGTATGACAGCCCGGTTTGCCTGGGGTGCCACTCGGAAACGAGCGGTAAGGGCGTGTCAACAAATTAGACCGTGCAACCGAGGGCGCCGATGCGCCGGCAGGGGTGTGCGATGCGACGAGGGCATAGCCATGGCGCTATTCCCGAGGAGCAGCCCTCAGCCCTGCCGGATGCAGCGGTGGCCGAATTGCTGGCCGAATTGCCGGGATTATTTGTTGACACGCCCTAAGGCGGCCGAGGGCGAGGGATAGGGCTTGTGGATCGACTAATCGCCACCAAGCCGGTTGCGCTCGCCGATGATCGAGGCTGCCCCCAATAGGCCGACGAACATGCCGCTGACGGAGCTCCCGTACGATACGAAACTGAGCCAGAGGCTGGCGTCCAACAACCGGATCACCATCAGGAACGGCAGGACCGCGCCGGCAAGCACCAGCAGGAAGCCAAGGAAGATCAACCTACGCGGGTTCACGTTGAACGCTCGGGTCGTAGAGCCAACAAGCCACCCGGTGGTCTGCCTCGGTCGTGAACGCGGGCGGCTCCCGGACGTCGCACTCACCCGGGATCATCCGGTCACAGCGCGGGTGGAAACGGCAACCCGTTGGCGGGCTCACGAGACTGGGAGGCTCACCGGGCGGCACCTCTCTCATGACAAGCGCATTCCCGGCGTCCGGGTCACACGACGCCGCCAAGAGCGCCAGGGTATAGGGATGCTGGGGCTTGCCCAGTAGGTCGTCGACCCGGGCCATTTCGACGATCTGGCCGGCATACATGACGAAGATATACTCAGAGAAGTAACGTACCGTCGAAAGATCGTGGGTGATGTAGATGACGGCCAGGTTGTGGCTGACCTGTAGCCCGCGGAGCAGTTTTAGGAGCTCCACGCGCACCGACGCATCCAGCATCGACACCGGCTCATCGGCTACGAGCAGCTTCGGCTCGAGGATCATGGACCGTGCGATGACCACCCGCTGCTGTTGGCCACCGCTCAACATGTGCGCGTACTTGGGCAGGAACTCGTGCATCGGCGTCATCTTGACCTCGTTCAGCGCCTTCTCGATACGACGCCGTCGTTCAGCCCTGTCCTTGACCCCGTTGATGATCAGCGGCTCCTCCAGAATACGCTGGACGTTCATGAAGGTCGGCAGCGCACCGAACGGGTCCTGCTGCACGTAGCCCAGCTGCGCCCGATACCATCGCCACTGATCACCTGCCAGGTCAGCGAGGTTCTTGCCAGCAAAATAGATCGCGCCATCCGTGGGGCGGGTCAGCCCCAGAATGGCCTTCATGAGACTGGACTTGCCGCAGCCGCTCTCCCCGACGCAGGCCAACGCCTCGCCCTGTTTCAGGTCGAAGCTGACGCCGTCGACGGCGCGAACGTAGCCATCGTGCAGGAACCCCCACCGCTTCAGCTCGTACCAGACGTGCAGGTCCCGGACTGCCAGCAGGGGCTGATCGCCATCCCGCGCGGCCCTTTCAGTTGGGGGCAGGGCTGCTTCTCGCGCTCCCGCTCTAGCTTCAGGCATGTTGGTATCCCCGCTCACTGGTATAGCCAGCATCTGACCAGACGGCCGTTCTGCCCCGTCACTGGCGGTTCTTCATCGCACTTCTCGAATCGGGCGTAGCAGCGGTCCGCGAACCGGCACCCGGTTGGAGGGTCGAGGAGACTCGGCGGCTGACCGGTGATGAACTCGGGTTCGACCTCACCACGCAGCCGGGGCACGCTGGCCATGAGCTTCTCCGAATACGGGTGCAGCGGCGCGGGGAAGAACGAGGCGGCATCGCCCACTTCCACGATCTGCCCGGCATACATCACGGCGACGTTGTCGGCCAACTCGCTGGACGTGGCGATGTCGTGCGTGATCAAGATGAAGCTCGTCTCCAGCTCCTGCTTCACCCGCTTGAGCAGGTTCATGATGTTGGCCTGGGTCAAGACGTCGAGCGCGGACGTCGGCTCATCGAGGATGATCAGATCTGGCTGCGTGAGCAGGGCCATGGCGATGATGGCGCGCTGCCGCATGCCGCCGCTCAACTCGAAGGCGTAGCGGTGCAGAAAGTCGGCCGGCACACCGACGTGGGCGAACGCCTGCAAGGCCCGCTCCAATGCCATCTTGCGGCTCAACCCGAGATGGACCACCGCCGGCTCCGCTACCTGGTCACCGACCCGCATGACCGGGTTCAGCGCGTTCATGGCGGCCTGCGGCACCATGGAGATCCTCTTCCAGCGAATGGACCGGCGGAACTCCTCGTCGTCGAGCGCCATGACGTCCTCGCCGTCGAGCAGCACCCGACCCGAGTAGTCGTCCACGTTCCGGGGCAGGAGGCGCAGGATGGCTTTGGCCAGCGAGGTCTTGCCACAGCCGGACTCGCCGATGATCACCGTGGCTTTGTTCCGCGGCAGATCGAAGTCGACTCCGTCGACCGCCTGTACCACGCCTTTGGTCGCCCGGAAATAAAGCCGCAGGTTCCTGACCTCGAGGAGCGCCCAGTCATGTTCGTCCATGAATCTACAACTCCCGCAACCTCGGGTTGAATACGCGATCGAGGGCGAAGCCCACCATTGCGAACGCGAGCCCTGCAATCATGAGCAACATCGCCGGCTCGAGAATCCAGTAATAATAGCCGCTGAACAGTGCACCCTGGGAGTTGGCGTCCTGGATGACCTTACCCCAGGTGGGCAGCACAGGGTCACCCAGACCGAGCACCGCGAGGGAAGCCTCGAGGAAGACGAACCCGGGAACCAGGATGACCAGGTTGGGAATCACCAACGGCAGCACGCGCGGCACCAGGTAGCGGAAGACGATGCGTATGTTGCCGGCGCCATACGCCTGCGCCGCCTCGATATAGGGCAACGTGCGCACCTGCAAGAAGATGGCGCGGTAGGTCTTGATCGCCGCCCCGAAGATGCTGAGCAGGATGACGACCCCCAGCATCATCCAGATGCTGCGGGAGTAGAACGTGCCGATCATGATTAGGATTGGCAGGACCGGAATGATGAGGTTGACCTCGGTGATGCGCTGGATGGTCGCGTCCAGCGCCCCGCCGTACCAGACGCCCAAGGCGGCGATGCCCATCGTCGTGACGGTGGTGCCCACGGCGGCCAGCAGGCCGAAGGCCATCGCGATGGGCGTGCCCCACAGCAGGGCCACCATCAGGTCGCGGCGCTGGTGATCCGTCCCGGCCAGCCCGTGTACTTCGCCGTACAGGACGAGCTTGGCCTCGAGGTCCGCGTCCTCCTCGAACAGCAGGCCCTCCACCTTCAACTGGTAGGTTCCCTTGAGCGGCACCCCGGTCTCGGCCGATGGATCGGGATCGGCGAACAACCCCTCCTCCGCCCGTACCCCGCCGAGCCTGCGTTGCAGGCTCTTGTCCTGCGCGAAGCGATAGGAGTCGGACCGCACCGGGGTGACGTCGCCCAGACGGATCTCCCTGCCGTCCGGCGTAAGCCAAGTGAGGGAAACGAACGGCTGCTTTTCCCGATACTCGGCCTCGAGGAAGAGGATCATCTCGGGCGGAAACGCGTCGTAGTCGTAGTCGAAGGTGAACGTCATGTCCACCCGAGTGACGTCCTCCGACACGACCTCTGTTGTCTTGGATACGTCGGCGTCCCTACTGCTGAGGACGATCGTCTCCGGCAATTTGGCGCCGACAAACCAGTTGTACCAGATCGGCCAGGCATTCTTCGGGCTGTCGGACCAGACGGCCTCACCCCCACGCCACAGACGGACCGCCTCGCTGTAGGGTATGGCGATCATGGTGTATACCGACATGATCGCCAGTCCCAAGATCAAGATCAGCCCGAGCACGGCGGACGGATACCCGCGCAGTTGACGTAGGTTATGAATGATGCCCGTCATCGTCCCGTGCCTCCTTCGCCAACCCGGACCCGCGGATCCACCAGGGCGTAGATGAAGTCGAGCAGGAAGACCGTGAGCCCGAGCAGATACGCGTAAACCACCGTAATCGCCACGATCACCGGCGTGTCGTAGAGACCGATCGCCCTGAAATAAAGCCGGCCCAGGCCGGGCCAGTTGAACACCGTCTCCAGGATGATCGCGCCCGTCCACAATGAGATCAGCATCAATGCGAAGCTCGTGATGATGTTGGGCAGCGTCGGCCGCAAGACATAGCGGCGCTCGATCATATGGTCGGGCAACCCCTTTGCCTTGGCCATTTCCACGTAATCCTCACTGGAGAAGATTAAGAAATAGGTTCGCCAGTTGTAAACGCTCAAGAAGACGGAGCTGATCAACGTCGCGACGACAGGCAGAATCATGTGCTTCAGCAGGCTCGCCGCGTACAAGACCGGGTTGTCCGGAGGTGGTGCATCCACCATGCCGCCGAAGGGGAGCAGCCGCAGCAACCCGGCGAAGATCAGGATCAAGAAGAGGCCGTAGAACCAACTCGGCGCGGCCGACGTTGGTGCCAGCGCCATGGTGGCTTTATCCAGTTTGCTGCCGTAGCGGCGCGACAGGCTCAGTGCCGCGAAGATCGCTACGAAGAACAGCAGCAGGTTGGAGGTGCCGAACAACACCAGCGTCGCTGGCAACCGCTCCGTTATCACGAGGCGCACGTGTTTCGAGCCGCTGTCGCTGACGAGATACTCGGTAAAGCCCAGGTTCAGCGTCAACGCATCCCGCAGGTAGCGGAAGCTGCGGACGAGGAACGGCTGGTCGAGGCCCACGCGCTTCTCCCTGATCGCCACCTGCTGATTGACATATTTGTTCCGTTCTTCGTTCGACAGCAGTCGCAGAGAGGGGTCCTCGTTCACGATCAGGTCGATTTGCTCGCGGATCTGCGCGCGGCGGATGTCGTCGACCTTGCCGCCCATGTTGGCGACGAGAATCGTCACATAGACACCGATGACCACGGTGAAGAACAGCGCCACCAGCCTGAGTGTCGTGTACTTGAGCATTCGCACCAGCGTTGCGCTGGAGGCCTTCCGGGACGCAGTCGCGATGGCGTCTGCATCGACGGCGACCGTGTCCTGCAGGGTCAGCGTCTCCTGGCTCAAGAGTCATACCTCCTCACGGGCGCATGGGTTGGATGATACCGCATCGCGTCACCGCCTCGGCGCTGCCGGCGCACGCCCGCATCGCGGATTCGGCGTTAACGGGCGACCCGGCGGGTAGGGGCGACCCGGCGGGTGGGGACGACCCGGCGGGTAGGGGCGACCCGGCGGGTCGCCCCTACTGCGAGACCGGCGCGTCACTTCCGCCCGGCCCTATCGGCGTGTGGTTCAGTTCGGCCGATTACGGTGCGGTGACGAACTGGTAGGTCCCGAGGCTGGGCAACGCCACCAGCTTCGAGACGACCACCACCTCGAGCCGGTTGGAGCCCGCCTCCAGCGCCGACGTGACGTCGGCGCCAAGGTCGACCTTCCAGTGGCCATCCTCCACCGACTCGGCGGCACCCGTCCCCGCGAGCTCGCCGGTGGCATCGAAGACCAAGTACTTGACCTCGAAGACGTCAGATACCGCGTACGGTTCGTCGTTGAAGTCGACGAAGACGTCGAACGGGGCCGCCTCACCCGACGTCACCTGACCCGGGCCGTCGATCTCGATCTCGGCAATGGCGGGCTCGGCAAAGCGCGACCACTTGTCGGCGGGATCGGGGAACTCCGGGTTGCGATCGAGGACTACAGTTCCCTCGACCGGGAAGGGGCGCTCCAGGATGCACCGGCCGGCGCCGGTCCAGAAATGGCCACGCTCGCGCGACCAAGTCCGCGCAGCGCGGCCGACGC
>CAYYVH010000158.1:0-9104 GCA_964475075.1 uncultured Anaerolineales bacterium
GTATCCAGCTCTACGCGTCACCGCTGATCCGCACGTCAGGCGAGCACGCGTCAGATCGGCCCGAGATCATCGGGGCCGATCCCCAACCAACGGCAACCACAGCCGCCCGGCCGACTCCCGGTTCGGCTGCCCGATCACACCCAACTGGCCCGGTACCGGCAGTCCGTCACGACCCAGCAACTCAACGCCCACGCTCTCCGGCAACACCTCGGCTGGTCGGTCGAGAACCAGCCTGCCGAGGGTCACATCGCCGGCTAGGGCCTGCGCCGGCGCCACCAGCGCCGCTGCGAGGCGCAACCGCCCACGGTCCGGATCGGCGAGGTTCTCGATGAGCCACGCCCCGTCCGGCAGCGCCTGCGCGTCAAACGGCTGAACGCCTTGCGCCCGCGGGTCGGTGTCCGCGGGCACCACCCGCGTCGGGTCATATGCGAGCTCGATGGCCCAACCGTACAGCCCTCGCGTGCCCTTCACGACGAGCGGCAGACGAACCCTGGACGTCCGTCGCGCGCCTCCTTCAGATCCCCATCGATCCGCGGGGATCGAGGGCTGCCCGTTGCGGGACACGGGCAAGCGGACCGGTGCCCTGCCCTCCGCCGGTGGATCCCCACCCGTACCTGCCAGCGCGCCACGCCACGGCGATGGGCAGGCTCGGCCATAGTTCGCCGCCACAAGGACGATGTCCGACAGGCTCACGGTATCGTCCCAGTCCTGGTCACTACATGCCGGGTGAAACGGCGGCCAGGCCTTGTATTGCGCCGTGACCCGCACCAGATCCCTCAGGTCGATCGCACAGTCGTCGATGACCTCACCTCGCACGAACACTCCGGGTGGCTGAGTCGTCAGCGGTCGGCGCAGGATCGCCACCTCCCCGGCCGAGACCATCAACGCGCAAGGCAGCGTTGCGGTCAGGGCGTAGCTGCCGGGCTCCACCGCGTCGAAGAAGTAGCGCCCCGTCACACCCGTACGCGTTGCGCGATCCTCCCCCAAATAGACGCGTGCCCGGGCGACGGGTCCGCGATCGTCAACCAACACCCCGGTGACTGCCCCCGTCTCGCGCGGACAGGGCGCCGTCGCCAGCTTGATCTCCCGACCCCTGATGTGCGTGCAGCCGGTGTCCTCAACCTGCGCCCCCGTCACGACCACGTAGGAGCCCAGAAAGGGAGTGAAATCTGTCCCTTGCGGTACGATGAACGGGCCTACCGTGCCATCGCAAGCCACCGTGACGAACCCATCGCCAGGGCAATTCCATGCTCCGTAGTAGTATTGAAGCCAGCCCGTAGCCTCAGTCTGTTCGTATGTGGGTGTCGGAAGCTGGGCACTAGAATAGTAGATCTCGGCCTGCCCGTCCCTGGCCCGTCCGACCCACACGACATGCGCACGCGCAGCCGTGTCGACCGCTGCGGCGGGCATCTCGCTGTTAGTCACGATGGCCGTGCCGTCCACCCGGTCACCGACTAGGTCGCCGTCCGTAGCGACCCTGCCGCCGTAGAGCCTCAGCCCCGCCTCCGGTCGGCTCTCGCCCCATACGGCAACAACCTGCCCACCAGGCCCACCTCCCAAGGCAGTGGACAGCAACTCGCCGCGAGTCGCGCGGTAGACCACCCGGTCTCGATGCCACATCGCCTCGGTAGGCGGCAGGGCGGCCATCCGCAATACCCCTAGCTCTGAGTCGTCGATCCACACCGCATGAAGCGCACCCGTGCTGTCCGAGGCAATCGACGGGCTGTGCTCTCGCGAACGCGCCGGACTCAGGCTCAGCTCATGCGGCGGCCACCACACATCGCCACCGGGCGGCAGCCGGCTGGCGTACACGTCGTTCTTGCCGCCGCGGCTCTCCTCCCATACAACGTAGATGTCGCCGGTCTTCACCGCGGCGATTCCCGGATTGCCCTGGACTCCTTGTGGCCGGAACGTCACCGGCAGGTTGGCCGACCACGTCCGATCGGCCAGCCGGCGGCTATAGAACAGCTGGGGCGGACCGTTCCGGAGGTCCACCCATACTACGTGCACGCTGCCCCAAAGGTCCGCGGCAATGGTCGGCTGCATCTGAACGGCTGCCCCCACGTCGTCGTTGACACGCTCGGACTCGGTGAACGCGCGAGCCCCGTCGGGCAGGAAGCGATGGAAGATATCCGGCCGGCCGGACCGAGTCTCCGCCCAGACGACGTGGACGATGCCCAGCGAATCCACCGCCACCGCCGGGTCTGCGCGGACGACATCCGCGCCACCGCCCACGACACGCAGGTTGCTCTCCCATCGGGAGGAACCGGGTTGCAGTCTGGCGTAGAATACCTCACCGCCATCCTGGCCGCTGCGGTAGTCCACCCACACGGCGTGAAGCACTCCACCGCTGTCAAGTGTCACGGCCGGCGAGTGCTGCGCCGCACCGCGCATGTCATCGTTTACAACAGAGGGAAAGCTCCAACGCAGCGAGCTCCGGCGCAGTGACTGGGCCTGAGCGGGCCGGTGCAGTACGGAGGCGAGACCGGGGTCGAGGATCCCCGGAGCGATAGCCAGCAGGAACACCACGACGCGACTCACGCGTGCCCCAGCTCCGAGGGCAGTCACCGGCCGTCAGCGATCCGCGGTGGCGGTGGCGGCGGCGCTCGGTGTGGGCCGAACCTCGGTCGCCTCGCTCACGACCACCTCGACCTCCCCAGGCGTCGTGCTAGGTGAGCTGACGTTCGGCGGAAGGTCGACATGTACCCGCAGCCGATGCGTGCCGAGCCCCTTGCCCGATAGGTCCACGAAGGCTGCCAGGTCGTCCGATGTGATCTGTTCCAACTCGGGCCGCGGCCCGCTCAGCAGCACCTGAACCTGCTCCGGAGTCACCGTAGCGCGAAGGCCGTCGCGCAACCAACGTACTCTGACCGGCACGTCGAGCGTGACCGTGCCCGGCAAGGCCTCGATCTCCACCGTCAATGTCACGCCTTCGGGCGCGTTGATGGCCGCAACACCGGGCGGCAGATCCAGGGCCACAAGCTGTTCGAAACGGCCGCTGGCACCCGTGAGATCCACGGGTATGGTGAAGACCTTCCCGACACGTTGGATCTGCCGGAGTGCATCCCTCGAGCCTTCGAGCTCAACGAGCTGAGGTTCCACCAAACGCTCCGATGAGAAGTAACCCGCAGCCACTCTGTCCTCGTTGCGGATATCAGGCACCACACCGAACACGTCGGTCCGGAGCCGCTTGACCAGCCAGACGTCCACCTCAGCGGGATCGACTTGCACATCCGGAACGGGTTGCCCCGCATCATCCAGCGGAACCACCGGCACGGCGCGCAGCGGGTCAGCCTCACTGGCCAGCCGCGAGACGTCGCTTGGCGCGGGCACAGCGGCGGCCCTCTGGACTCGGGCCACGGCGGCTCCCGCACCGCTGAGGACGACCTCGGACGGCTCGATCGTGCTCGACACAACCAACAGGCTCTCTGAAGCCAGGCTGTCGGGCGGCTCCAGCACGACGCTCACAGTACGCGTGACGGCCAACCCCAGCCTAGTGGTCACGGTGGCCGGCATGACCTCCACAACACGCAACCCGCGACGCCGGCACGGTTCGCGGCAGCGAACGAGCAGAGGTACGGTCACTGTACGATCTGCTGGCTCCACACCCACCAGGTCGGCCCACAGCTCGAATCGCGTCGGGCTCAAACCCTCCAGAGCCTCCGCCAGGCCACGCAACCGAAGTCGGACCGTTCGCTTGTTCGGATCGTAGGGTGCCAGGCCATCGGGTACCCCCTGGAACTCGAACGACAGCCCATCCTCTACTGGCGGCGGGAACACCGCGCTCTCGATGGGCCGCGCGTCCTCGTTGGCCACCAACCAGATCAGGAGGGCCAGCAACACAGCCAGCACGGCGGAGCTCAGCTGATCGAACCAGCCGCGGACGTAGCCAAGTCGATTGTGCCAACCCAGTCCTATCACCCGTCAGGCTCCTGCGCAGCCACGATGAGCTGCTCATGCTTCTCCCCATCCGGTGGGGGTTTGGGCCCGGCATCTCGGGACGGCTCGCGCAGCAATGGGGCGAGGAGCCGCTCGGCGGGCGTCGGCGAGGCAACAAGCCGGCGATAGAGCAGCCGCGACAGTTCTCCCTCATCGAGGTGGCGCAGCAGTTGGCCATCACGCGCAAGCGATATCGTGCCCGTCTCCTCCGACACGACGACGGCAAGGGCATCCGTCACCTCGCTGACGGCGATTGCCGCTAAGTGTCGCGTGCCTAGGCCGCGTTTGTCGACCCGCACCTCGCCCAGCGGGAGCACCACGCTGGCGGCCAGCACCCGACCGCTGCGGATGATGAGGGCACCATCGTGGAGGGGTGTGTTTGGGTAGAAGATCTGGAGCAACAGGTCAACCGTGGCTTCCGCGTCCAGGCGGACGCCGCGCTCGGCAAGATCGTCCAGCCCCGTCTCTTGTTCCAGCACGATCAGTGCACCGTACCGGGCCTCGGCCAGCTGTCGGGCTGCCAGTGACACGACGGTGACGATTGACTGCGCCGAAGAAACCTCCAATGGACGCGTCAGAAACAGACCGGCACGGCCCAATCGCTCCAGGGCACGGCGCAGCTCGGGCTGGAAGATCACGGGGATGGCGATGAGCAAGGCGGGGAGCAAGATCGCCACGAGCCACCGGAAGGCACGCAGGGGAGCCACCTGACTGAAGAGGAACACCAGCAGGATGACCAGCAGCACCCCTCGCAACAGCTGCACGGCACGAGTACCGCGCACGGCATATAACATCGCGTAGATCAGTGCCGCAACGAGCAGTATGTCCACGACATCCGAGAGCCGCATCGCGAAAATGTAGGTTGCGAGGTCCCCCAGCTGCTCCAACCCGTGCTCCGATCGGTCGTTAAGCGAGCTCGCGACCGCCGATCAACCAGATCAAGACGGCCTTCTGTGCATGGAGGCGGTTCTCGGCCTGGTCAAACACGCGGCTGTGTCGGCCGTCGAGCACCCCATCGGTAATCTCTTCGCCGCGGTGCGCAGGCAGGCAGTGCAGCACGATTGCGCCGGGGTCGGCCCGAGCGAGGAGCGCTTCGTTCACCTGATACGCTCGGAATACCGCCCGCCGTGCGTCGGCCTCGCTCTCCTGGCCCATGCTTGCCCACGTGTCGGTATAGAGAACATCGGCGCCGACGGCAGCCTCCAAATCGTTCGTCACCAACACCTGCCCTCCGGTACCCACGGCGATGGACCCGGCCCACTCGACCACGCCGGCGTCAGGGCCGTAGCCGGGTGGGTGAACGACCGTGACCGCCATGCCCGCCAGCGCCCCACCGAAAAGCAGCGAGTGCGCCACGTTGTTCCCGTCGCCCACGTAGACGAGTCGCGTTCCCTCCAACTCGCAGCGAGCTTCTGCAATCGTCATCAGATCGGCCAGCACCTGGCATGGATGGTTGAAGTCCGACAGGCCATTGATCACCGGCACGCTGGCGTGCGTCGCCAGATCGCGGATGTGCTGGTGATCGAACACACGCGCCATTATACCGTCTACGTAACGCGACAGGACACGGGCGACGTCGGGGACGCTCTCACGCCGGCCGAGCCCAACTTCGGCCGGCGACAGGTAGAGCGCTTGTCCTCCCAGCTGGAGCATGGCAACGTCGAAAGACACACGGGTCCGCAGTGACGGCTTCACGAACAGCATCGCCAGGATCTTGCCGGCCAAGGGCCGGTCCTGATCACCGTCGGGCTCGCCTGACTTCATTCGGTGTGCAAGTGACAGCAGCCCGCGGAGCTGCTCGGGAGATAGATCCGCGAGGCTCAGAAGATCTTTCACGCGGTATCCCTTTGCGTATCTGTTTGAAGGGCGGCGCGTCATCAGCGGGGCGAGTTGGGTCAGTGCCAATAGTATAGGAAGCCCGTCCGGCGCGGTCAAACAGGCGAACGTCACCTCGCCGCCACGGAGGCCGCGAACATCGCGGCGAAGGCCAGCATATGCGTGGCTCGCCAATGCCAGTGCACGTACCCTAGCTGGAAGGCAGCCTGAAAGGGCCACTGCGCGACGAAGATCAGCGCAACGGCACCGGCGCCGAGCGGCCGATCTGTCGCCGCGAGAAGCCCAATCGCGAGAACGTAGCCGAGGATGATCAGTCGTCGGTTGTCCGCCAGCACGTCACGCCGATTCACCGCAGTAGCACCGTGGAAGATCAGGGTGAAGGCGGAGAAGACGCCCGGTACGAGCCAATTGTGTCGTAGCCAGAACGCGGCCGCCGCGAGAAGCCCTTCGTTGACGAGGGTGGGTGCCGGCACCGGCCGAGCGCCGCCCATCGCCAACCAGCCGATCAACGCCGGCACCAGGATCTCCAGCACACTCCGAAGAGGGCCAAGCACCGGGGGAGGCCGGCCAGAAAGCAGCCACACAGCTCCGATCGCCAAGGCCGAGCCGAAGAGGACCACAACGACCTCGGGGCTAATCAGCCATGCGACGGCCAGAGCAAGTAGCAACCCTACAGCCGCATCGGTCACCGCAGGGCGTGACCGCCAACCCCTCAAATCGAAGTCCGAAAAATAGGCTCTGCCGCGCCGGGCATGACGGTAGCCTGTGGGCCGCGGGTCGCTACTGGGCTTCGGCCCAGTGCGCCGGCCAACGTCCGCGAACGGCGCCCACGCTGCCCCCAGCAGCGGCACGACCACGAACCACGCAGCCACAACGCGAGCAAGGCCGGCACCGTCCAGTCTCGGCGCCGCGGCGGCGACACCGCTAACGAACGCACCACTGGCGCCCCACTGCCACCGGCGCGCAAGAAGCTCGAAACGAACCAACAAGGACCGGTCAGCCGACACCGGCACCGTGGGGGATGGTCGTTCGATCTGGGCCATTGACCGCTCGGGCTGGGTCCGGAGCTACGACGCGCCGCGCATACACCGCCCGCACCCGGGCGGGGGCACCGCGGACGATGCTAGCCCCCGATCAGCTGCCGGGCACCTTCGATCCAGCGGGCCGCCGCCCGACGATCCAAGGGCCGCACACCGGGCACCGAGAGCAGCTCGGCGATGTGGTCCGGCGTCGCGGCCGCTAAATCCTCCGGCGCGGGCAGGCCCGCCTCGCGGAGCAGTTGGGCATAGATTGGCGTGATACCAGGGATATCCTCCAACACATGGCCGCCATTAGTGTCGCTCGCCGACGTAGGCACCGGGTCCGGCGTGGGCGCCGGCTCCGTGAGATCGTACTGGGAAACCTCCTCTGGTTCGTGAACGGACCCTTCCGGGTCGTCGGCAGCGGAGGCTCCTGGGGTCGACGCCTCATCTGCTGGTGGCTCCGAAGCATCGCCCCCAGGAGGCTCCGGTGCGGGCAACGAGGTCGATTCCGCAGGTGGCTGTGCGGCCGCTTCGGCCCACCCCCAACCGGGGGTCGGGCCCGTATCGGCCGGCAGGTCGAATTCCCCGCCAGCCGTCTCCTCACCTTCCATCAGCGTCTCCATGCCCTCTTCCGTCACCACGGGCTCGTCCGACTTGCCCGGATCTTCAGGCTTCTCGATCGGTGCTTCGTCGTTCACGGCCGGTTCTCCAACCACGGCGATGTCCTCCGATATTGGCAATACCGGGAGCTCCGCCTCCCCCTCCGCTTCTTCTTCGCCATCGACAAGGCCCGAGGCGATTTCGGGGGGCGCCAGGACCGGGCCGCCGCGCAGGCGAGGCCGCGTTCCAAAAACAGTCAGCAGCACCGAGCCAAGAACCCAAGCCGACGCAAACAGGCCAATGAGGAAGCTGCCGCAGATCACGCGAATACCACCGGCCAGGCCCAATGACAGGAGCAGAGCGAGCAACCCAGATCCTACGGCGGCCTGCTTGGAGCGCGCACCGGTTGGCCACATCCGCCGGCCCGCGAGTTCACTCAGGGCCACCAAGCCCAGAGCCTCAGCGGCAAGATACACGAGGGGTAGGATCAGAACACCGATGATCGTCGGCAGCAACAAGAGCAGGAGGATGGGAAATAGCACCAGGGACACCAACCCCAAACCGAAGCTAGCCACTGGATTTTGGCGTAGCCCTTCACGGACGTTTTCCACCAATCCGGGTGCTACAATCACGGTCAGGGCGGCGAACAGGACCGAGAAGACCATCAGCGCAACCCCACTGATCGCCCTTGACAGGATTCGTTCGGCCCGCGTCCTTTCGTCCGCCTGTCCGACAACCGCAGGAACGCCGATCTGCCCGATCGCACCCGTGACCTTCGATCCCTGCTCTCTCGTGATGTTGCCCAGCGCCCGCAAATCGCCGTGCACCAAGGAAGTGCCGCGGACCGTGATGTCACCGGCACCGTAGATGCCCCCGACGACCTCTCCTGCCACGTCCGTGTCGCCGCTCATCACCGCGACATCGCCGTCCACTACGGCGCCCTGCTCCACCGTCAGGTCGCCGCCCAACAACCAGATGTCACCCCGCAGCGTTGCCCCCTGCTCGATCGTGGCGTTCCCGTCGAAGACCAATAGGTCGCAGTCCCTGACATCACCCGCCACGATTACGACGTCCTGGTCCAAGGCAACACATGGACCCTCTCGAGCACCCTCAGCGTTCGCGCGAAGCGGTAGCAGAGCCACCACTGCGATGGCCACCATGAGTGATACCGCCAACGAGCGCCCGCCCGCTTGCAGCCCCAACATCGCAATCTCCCTTACTATACCCCGGTTATCCGAATGACCGCAGGGGGCGCGTACCGAAGCGCGGGACGATCAACGCTCCGAACCAGAAAACAGCCATCACGGCCGCCAGCAACCCGTACATGAGCCAAACCAGAGCCCCGCCGTCCACCGCCTCGGCCACCAACAGAAGCGCGATGGAAGCGCCACGCGCCGAAGCGCCGTACACCACAGACCAACGCGGATCTTGGACGACCGTCCGCCATCCCCCAAGCAGCGACACAAGGCCCGAGGCCGTTACGAGGAGTCCCGTCAGGATCCAGGCTACCTGGGCCAAATGGAGCTGCCAGGCCGGTGGGCGCTCACACTCCAAGGCTATGGCTTTCTCAACTCGCGCGGCAAACCCCACCGGCGGGGCAACCAGCACCTGTGCTCGCAGGACCGACTCTACGCCCGCCACCGCGTTCCACTCCGCTGCGCACTCCGCGCACGCGTCAAGACGCTACCCGCAGACGCGATTGCGCTG
>CAYYVH010000159.1:0-8995 GCA_964475075.1 uncultured Anaerolineales bacterium
TGCACGGGTGTTTCTGCGGCGACCACGGGGGGCGGGAGGAGCTCTGCCCGCACACGGTCGACTGCTCCATCCGCTCCCTCTGGAACACCGTCCAGTCGGTCGTCGATCAGGTCCTCGGCGATATCACGCTCGAGGACATGCTCCGCCACGAGGCGAGGACGAGCACACGGGCCGCGTCCCGGGCTCCTCGCCCCGGGTGGCCCGGTCCTTGATGGCCACTGGTAACCATGATCGTTTGGGCGACGAGTTGCCCGTCGTCCGCCCGCCAGGCGTGGACCGTCACCGACGCATTCTCGATCAACTCGCCCATGATCTCCGTGTCGGGCCTGACGAGCACATCCTTGGCATCAGCACCGATCACGTCGATTGTCAGCGTCCACTCGTGGTTCGGGTCGTTCGCCGGGTTACCTACAACGGTACCCCGGATCACGATCTGGTGGTGTCCGGCTCTGTGCGGGCCTGGACCGAAGCCGTGGCTGAGCTGCACGTGATCCGCCACCCAGCCCTCGTCAGACTCGTGTCCACTGAAGCACACTGGCCAGCCCACCTCGGGCTGGACGTCCGGCGGAGTTATCTCCGTGTCAGCCGTAACCTCAATCTCGTACTCGTCGCCGTGGTGCACGTCGATCTTCCACGAGCCCAAGAGGTCCTCGCCCTCCGGCAGCTCGGTAATGGTACCGCACGCGTGCAGGGGCCGGTGGTGCCCCTGGCCATGCCCTGGGTCCCGGCGCTCACCCAGCATCAGGTGGTAAGCGGTATACGGCTCTTCGTCGCCCGTAACCATGGCCCGGGCCTCGAGACCGACCTCCGGCTCATCGCCGGGCGGTATTACATGAGTGTCGTCAGTGACGAGCACCTGCACGTCGTCCTTCGGGTTGTCATCTACCACGCCACGGTCGATCGTGACCAGTAGACTTCCCTCGTCACCGGCCTGCTCGATGTGGGTGATGACGCCGATGACGGCGTAACGGTGCCCGTGATGCCCAGGATCCTTAGGGCCGCACCCTGGGCCGGGCCCCTGTGGCCCGCCGGGGTTGCAGAGGTCTCCCGGGACCGATGGCAAGGTGGGGTTCACACCGCCGGCAAAGGTGGCACCGGCTGTGGCGAACACGATCACAACGGCAGCCATGATGGCCATCAGGTGCTTCCAAGATTTCATCGAACCAACTCCTCTACGTCTGTTGTTCCCATGTAGGGACGGAGAAAGACCATGCATCTCTGGAACTGATACGCATAGCGCTGCACGAATGATTGGTTCACGTCACAGTTCACGTCACAGTTCACGGCACATCTCAAGGCCGTCCCGGCGGGCGCCCCGGATGCCCTGGGTGCCCCGGATGCCCTGGGTGCCCCGGCGAAGGCCTGTCCGGTGGTTCACCGCCCGGCGGTCCTGGCGACGCGTTGCCCGGCGGTTGCTTGCCGGGTGGGCCGGGGTGTGGATTCCCGGGTGGACCGCCCGCCGGGGGGCCGGGGTCTGGATCGCCCGGTGGCCCGGGTTCCGGGTGGTCAGGCATTCTACCCTCGGGCGGCCGGTGCCCCGGATTGCCCGGCAGGGGCATCTCGGGAACCACGTCCACGACCGCCGTCGTCGGTGTCGCCTCTGCGGGCTTCACAGGCGTGGCAGCCTCCTCGTCGTCGAGTCTCTCGCCCTCGTCGGGCATTGCCGCCTCGTCCTCCCCATGACTGAGGGTGGCGACAGCTGTGGGTAGTTCCGCCGTCGGCGCCGCCGTCGGCGCGGGCACGGGCGTAGCGGTTGGCGTCGCCGACGGACGGTACATGCCCACATAGACGCTTTGGAGCGCGTTTCGCACCGCGTCGCGGACGGGTGGCCGCGTCACCACACCGGCCGCAGCAGCGGCGAAGCCAACTGCTACGACGAGTAGGAGAGCGATGCCGCCGGCACCGCTTGCCGCCAAGCGAGTCGCGACCCACCCCCACCGACGAGACAGCCTCGTGATGCGCGGTCCGGCCACTGCCCAGTCAGATGCATGCGACGGGCGCGCCCGTTCCGCATACGCCTGCAGGAGACCAGCCGTCTGGTCCTTCTCGGCCTTGAGTTGGGTCAGCGTGTGCGCGCAGATGGTGCAGGCCGACGCGTGAGCCTCCACCACGGATTGCTCCGCCTCGCCCAGGGCACCCAGCGTGTAGACAAGGGCGCGGTCGCTCGCGAGGTGGCTATCCAACGTCCATCTCCGGCTCACCGACGGAAGGCATAGAGTCCTGGCGGTCGAGCGTATTCCTGAGCGCCGCGTACGCCGCCGTTACACGGGTTTGGGCCGTACGCATCGGCACGCCGAGCACCTCACCCATCTCCTTGTAGCTCAGCCCCTCGATCTCCCGCAGGACGAGTGCCTCACGCTGCTTGAGCGTCAGCATGGCCAGCGCCCGGTCCACTTCTGACGTGATATCCAGGCGATCGACGATCGCCTCGCGATCCGCGGATCCCACCGGCGGGTGACTGCGGAACCAGTCGGTGACGCGCTTCACACCGAATGCCCGTCGCCGCGCCCGGTCTCGGCAGCGGCTGACCGCAATAGTGTGCAGCCACGTGCCGAATGCCGCCCGGTCGGCATCGTACCGCTCGAGGTGGGTCAGCGCATACACCAGCACATCCTGCATGACGTCTTCGGCTTCGTCGGCGTCCCCAAGGAGTCCGAATGCAAGTCTCATCACGCGGGGGCGATGGGTTTCGTACAGCGAGCGAAGCGCGGCCTCGTCACCCGAACGGGCTCGCCGAATCAGATGGTCGGTCACGCCCCGGCTACTCCATCGCCCGCAGCGCACACAACTCATCCCTGATACGCGTGCCGCAGATCAAATGATTGGTCACGCCCGAAGGAGGACGAGGGCCCGAGCGCTGATCAAGAATGGGCTGCATTATGGCACCCTGAGCACTTCACAGAAACTTCACGCACGCGTTATGATCCCGCCGTGATCACCGGCTAAGCTGTACGGTACACGAGCAACAGTCAGCTGCGGCACTTGCCGGCAGCGCGTACGAGAACACGGAGGTGATCACAATGATGTTCTTCGGGGTGGGGGCACTCGGACTGATCTTCATGTTGGTTATCTGGGGGGCCGTCATTGCCGTTGGGATGTGGGTGTTGAGCAACACCTTTCCGCGGTCGACAGACCCACCTTCCTCCCCGCATGCGAGGGGAGCCGGGAACGGATACCGTGGCGCGTCGGAGCCTCCGCTCGAAATCCTGGACCGGCGCTACGCGGCCGGCGAGCTCTCCCGGTTGGAGTACGATACCATGCGCGGCGATCTGGAAGCCTGACCAGCCGCAGGTGCCTCGCTCGGCCGGCTGCACCGATGGTCGACATGCAGGGCGACGTCTTCTGCGAGGATCAGCCTTCATCACGGCTCGCTTCCTGGAGTTGTCCGGGAGCGAGCAGCAGGTGCCAGTCTCCTGACTTCGGAAGGAACATTGGTACCTGCTGTCTGTAAGCGGCGTACTGGTGCCCGAACCGCTCGAGCATCAGGCGCTCTTCCTGCTGTGCTAGCCGGTAGTAGGCCCAAACGATAGCCGGGAACAGGGCCAGCGTCGGAATCGTCGGCCAGTGAATCAGTTGGCCGAGAACTGCCAGGTAGATGCCAGTGTACTGGGGGTGCCGCACCACTGCGTAGAGCCCCTCGACGGCGAGCTGCCCCTTTCTCGTAGGGACGTACACCACTCGCCACCCCTCGATCAACAGCGCAATGCCCGTGAATACGAGGCTGTAGCCCACCAGCATCTCGATCATGGCGCCCAGGGGTCCCCAGCCAAACAGAGTCGCCCAGAGGTGACCGCTTTGGTGCAGCCACGGAACGTCCAGCCCCAGCCAGCCGGTCAGCAGGTAGATCGTCAGCGGAAACCCGTACATCTCGGCATACAGGGCGATGATGAATGCCTGGACCAGGCCAGCCCGCGCCCACTCCTTCCAGCTCTGCGGCGCGGCATAGCGATACAGCACCCAGGACGCAATGACCACCATGACCGCCGTCAGCCCCCATGCCCCGCCGAGAGTTGGGTCCGTCATTATTGTCTCAGCTCCTTTTCAACACGAAGCCCACGCCCGCGGGGATGCTGGCGCAGTGTGGCCCGATCCCTGCGACGTTCATGGCCCATCCTGGAGGATGGCCGGTCCGCCTGCCAGTGGGAACCGGTCCGCGACGACGACGTGGCGCCGGCGGCGACGGCCGTGGGTTGGGCGGGTTCCAGCCCAAACGACTGCAGGTAGAGCGACAGTACTGGCCTCAACACGCGCGGCAGGCTGACAACCGCCAACACCGTCTCCAAGACCGGCACGGGCAACCGGGGCAGAACCTTCTGCGCGACACTCAGGGCGTCGAAGCCCGGTCTATACTGCTCCACCAGCTGGGCGTAGTGCGTCCGCGCGTCTGTGACACTGATCCCGCCATCGAGAGCTCGGCGCAGCGTGCGGCCCAGATGCGTGCCGAAGAAGAGCGCCGGACGGATGCCCTCACCCGTCAGCGCCAGGCACTGTCCGGCGGCGTCGCCCACGAGGAACAGGTTGCCCAGCACCGGCGGCCGCATGGCGTGCGGGAAGTAGCCGCCATGCGTGCCGTGCCGCCTCGCTCCCAGCTCGGTGACGAAACGGTCTAGGCTGCCACCCAAGCGGGAATCACCGCGGTAGCTGCCCATGCCGAGTCGGTTTTCTCCGCCGCTCGGGAAGGCCCAGGTCACGCCCATGGGCAAGAGGCGCTGCGGGTCAAACCAGAAGTGAAGCCCGTCGTCCTCGTGCACCACCGTGGTCTCGATGCCGAAGTTGAGCTGCCCGCTGCTCACGAGATCGGGCTTCACCTGGCGGCCGAGAGCTGCACGCCAGCCGGAGGCATCCACTGTGAACTTCCCGCCGAATACCCCGTGTGCCGTCCGCACTTCATCACCCGCGAGGCCGAGCGCCGGCGACGCGATGAAATCAGCATCTGTTTGCCGCCACAGTAGCTGACACAGGTGCCGGTAGTCGAACGTGCAGAACGGCTCGGGCACCGGGTAGACGAAGTCGCGACCGGGCACGTGTACGACGATCCGATGGTGGACCTGCACAATCGCGTCCTCGAGCCCCAAGGCCTGCAGGGTGGATACCAGCGTCCCGCAGGCCGAGGTCTGGCCGGCGCCCACGGGCTTGCGGTCCAGAAGGAGCACCCGCTTCCCGCGCAATTGCGCCGCCACGGCTAACCCAGCGAAGCTCGCGCCTGCAACAACGACATCGTATTGCATTTGAATACTCCTTCGCACACACGTATTGTATTCCTGCTACGGAGCGCTGACCAGCTCGTAGCCCGCCGCCTGCCAGGCGTTGAACCCACCATCCAACGACATCACGTTCGTGTAACCCAACCCGACCAGGGCCTGTGCCGCCAGGGTGCTCATGCGGCCACTGCTGCAGTAGAGAACGATCGGTGCGTCCTTGTCCGGCAGCCTGCCCAGATTGTCTACTATCTCATCGAAGGGAATGGACACGTCGGTACGTGGTATGTCGCCTTCATAGGGCACGTGCACGTTCACGAGGGTGAAGTCCTTGTTCGGCATTAAGCCTGCCAGCTGCCCGACGGTGATGTCGGCGTAGCCGTCGGCGTTCTTGGGAAACGCCAGCCCCGCGCCCCACGCAGTGCGGTTCGGTTCTACAGTCAATCCGAACGCCTGCACGCCGTAGGCGCCCTCGCCCACCGGCACCGTCCGTACTGTCTCCGCAGCGGTCAGATTGACGATAGAGACCGTTGCCTCGCCGTTGTTGCTGGCAAAGAGCCATTGGCCGTCCGCGCTCAGATCGATTTGCTCCGGGGTGTCGCCCACCGGGATCTTGGCCAGGACCTGCCCGCTCGCTTCATCCACGACTGCTACAGCGTTCTCTTTGCTCAAGGCCACGTAGACCGTCCCGTTGTCAGGGCTGACACGCACCGCGTGGGCACCCTTGCCAACCGAAAAGACGGCCTCGACCTCGCCGGTTGGCACGTCGATTATACTCAACGTGCCATCTCCCTTGTTGGTGACATAGGCCGTTTTCCCGTTGGGGCCGCCTGCCACGAGCCCGCGGGGCTTCGATCCAACCTGGATCGTCTTGACCACCCCCAGCGTCTCCGTGTCGAAGACGGTCATCGTGTTGTCAGCTGCTGTGACCACGTAGAGCAATCGGCCATCCGGCGTCAGCTCCGCGTCGTGGGGCTCCGGCACATCCGGGATCGTAGCCACCACCTGCCAAGTGGTGGTGTCGATCACGCTGACCGAACTCTCGTCCGTGTTCGTGACGTAGACCCGCCGGCCGTCTGGCGACGGGATCGGGTGCGTCGGGCCCTGGCCAACGGGCACCCGGCCCAGAACATCGCCGGTCTGCGCGTCCAACGCCCACAGGCTATTGCCGTCGGCCCCCTGTGTCATGCCTATGTCGTCACCGTGGTCGCCGGCCGTGGGCTCCTCGGCCATGCTCGTGGTCGCGCCCATGTCCCCTCCGTGTTGCCCGGTTGTGCCCATCTGGCCCATGTCGCCGGCTTGCTCGCCCATGGATTCCCCGTGTGCCCCCGCACCGCGGTCGTGGCCACCTGCGTTGACCACGTAGAGGATACGCCCGTCGTGACTCGCAGCCAGGATGTGGGGGTTAGCGCCAGCCGGCACCGTGGCAACCACGCTGCCACTCGAGAGGTCAATGGCGCTCAGGCTGTCCTCCATGCCATTCGCCACCCACACCGTACCGTCCAGCTGGTCCTCGTCTCGTCGTGTAACCACCTCGCTGACGGCCGGCGCGTCGGTTGACTCGACGCGCGCGGTCGCCGCGGTGTCAACGGGGCGGTCGGCCGCATCCGGCGGCTCCGATAATGGCGCCTGGCTGCAGGCAGCCGCAAGCAGCGCCAATCCCGATAAGGCAATCATCAGCTTCGTGTTTCGCGCAAACATCTGCGTTCCTCTCCTTTTGGGTCTACAGCTAATATGTCGTTAGCCAAGCGTCCGCCTGGTCTCTGGTAACTGTAGCCTGTAGGGATGACAGTGCATTGAAGGTGGCGTGAAACCTCTGTGACATCGATCGGTGAGTGACGCAGAGGCATGGACGCCGCTGGACGATCAACCCCTGGGTTTCCCCAGGATACGCTCGCCGGTGTCCACGACGACGTTACTCCCGGCCGGTACGGCCACGGGCAGGGCATCTTTTTGTCCGAGGTCCACGGCGCCGGCTGTCAAGTCAACCCTCGGTTCCGCTTAACCCCGAAGACACCGGACCCGATTCGGTCCTCTCGGGGGCCCAGTGATGACGGTCTTTCGAAGCTTCATGTGGGCCAGACACCGGACACCTGCAGGGGCTTGCCGGCCTCATCCGTGGCTATCGTCGGGAGTCGGCGGACCGGGTGCAGCCGGACATGGGTTTCCACACAGGCTCTTAGGGCTCAGCGCAGCACGCGGCGAAGCCTAGCGCTCATCAGGTCCACCACGAGCGTCAGGCAGACGAAAGCCGCCAGGCTGAGTGTCAGCCCCCGATAGTCGAAGCTGGCGATCTCGTGCCGCAGGCGCTGGCCCAGCCCGCCCGCTCCGACCAGCCCGACCACCACCGTGGTCCGCACGCAGATCTCCCAACGGTACAGCCCGTAGGCCATAAAGCGGGGCAGCGTGAGCGGCAGGACGCCGTAGGCCGCCGCTTGACCGGCCGACGCGCCATACGACCGCAGCGCCCACACAGGCCGTGGGTCCAGGCCCTCGACCAGCTCGGCCAGGAGCCGGCCCAGGATGCCGGCCGTATAGGCGCCCAGCGCCAGCGCGCCCGGCAGGATGCCCGGGAAGAGGATCCAGATGGCGATGAGCGCCCAGATCGGCGGCGGGACGGCCCGGGAGATGAGCATCAGTGACCGGCTGCCGATCCAGAGCGGCAAGCCGATCAGCCAGCCCGTTCTGCCGCCGCCGAAGTCGAGCAGGCCGCCCGGCAGGAGCCAGTTGTTGGCGGCCGGGAAGGCCAGCGCCAGGCCCAACGCACCGGCCACCAGCATCGCGATGACGCTCATCGCCAGCGTATCGGCGCTGAGCGCGGCCAGCTCCGTCAGCGTGCCAGGCGCCAAGCGCGGCGGCCAGGCCTGGCGGAAGAGATCACCAGCGCGCTCCAGGACGCGGGGCTCCAGCAGCACGCCAGGATTCAGGCGGATCGTCCAGGCGCAGAGCGGCACGAGCACCAGCACCAAGAGCGTCGAGCCGACGAGAATGGGGTCGTGCTTGCGGCGTCCGTGGTTCCGGGCTCCGGCTGTGTCCGGCCGCAGGCCGCGCGGGAAGCGGGCGTCCTCGGCAATCTGGCTGGGATGCCGTGCCCCTGTACCGCCATCCGACAGTGACCCTGGTCCGCCATCCCTGAGGATGGCCTCTCGCAGCGTGCCCGCTCCCGGCCCGCGCGCCAGCCGACGGCGCACCGCCGCGCTCCAGAAGTCCGTGATCGCCGACAGCAGGGCGAGCGCGAAGATCAGCGTCCACATCTCCGCCATCTTCAAGGACTTGGCCGAGAGCAACAGCTCAGAGCCCAGTCCGCCCACGCCCACGATGCCCAGCACGGCCGCGGCGCGGATCGAGCACTCGAAGCGATAGAAGGCATACGAGACGAGATCCGGCAGCGCCAGCGGTAGCAGGCCGTAGAGCACGGCCTTGCCCGGCGTGGCGCCGACAGCTAGCAGGGCCGCCATCGGCGCGCGCGGCGTCTCGTCCAAGATCTCGGAGTAGACCTTGGCTACGATGGCCCCGAAGGGGATCCCGATGGCCAGCACCGCGGTCATCGGGTCCAAGCCCAGGACGTTGATGAAGATCAAGCCCCAGATCACCTCGTGGATGGCCCGTGGAAGAGACAGCCCGCCGCGGGTGAGCAGCCAGGGCACGCGCCACCGTCCGCCCGACTCCCGCGCGCCGAGCAGCGGTCCGGTTTCGCCCCGGCCCGCCCGCACCAGGGCCTGAACCAAGATCGCGCCACCTTTATGCCGGACACCACCTGGGCAGTAAGCAGGTTTCCCCCAGGCTCCTCCCGAGGC
>CAYYVH010000160.1:0-8970 GCA_964475075.1 uncultured Anaerolineales bacterium
CTGCCGGATGCAGCGGTGGCCGAATTGCCGGGATTATTTGTTGACACGCCCTAAGTAAAGAGTAGACGTCGGCCGGACCAGTGTCACCACAGGCGGGCCGCGCTCGCCCGAGCCCCTCGAGTGACGGACGGCGTAGTCGGCGTTGATGACGAATCGGCCGGTCGGCGTGGGTTCGACAAACACCATGACGGTAACGCTGACGGCGGCCCCGACGGCGAGATCACCCAGAACCCAGGTTACCGCACCATCGTCCGGTGCACCTCCCTCGGAAGCCGCCAGGAAGGTCGTGCCGGCCGGCAAGCGGTCGGTGACGACGACGCCCTGCGCCGGTCCGGTGGAGACATGGACGGCAAGGGTATATGTCAGCGCGCTGCCGGCGCGGGCGCGCCCGGGTCCGGTCTTGGTGACGCTCAGCTCCGGCAGCGGGATTACGCGGGTGTACACGCTCGGGCCCGCGGCCTTGCCGCCGCCGGTGTGGCGGACGCTGTAGTCGGAAAGCGTGATCGTCCGCTCCGCGGGGACGAGGTCGACGTCCACGGCCAGAGTCACGTTGACGGCCCCAACCGGCTGGTCGCTCAGGCTCCAGACGACCGTACCGCCCGACTCCCGGCCGCCGTGCGACGCGGCGCGGAAAGCGCCCCCATCCGGCACCCGCGCGGTGAGCGTGACCGCCGCGGCCGCGGCCCGGGCGACGGTGATGCGGAGGGTGTAGGTGAGCACGTCCCCGGCCGTGACCTGGGCCGGTGCTGAGGCGGACAGGCCGAGCACCGGATCCGGGATCGTGACGTCCACGGGGGCGGTGGCGATGGCCCCCCAGTGCCCGACCGCGTCGCGCCCGCGGACGGCGATGTAATGCCGGCCGGCGGCCATACCCGTCGTGTCCAGGTCCAATACGGCCAGCTCCATCACCGCGTCGAAGCGCCCGTCCGCGGGGAACATGGCGAGCCCCGCGCCCGCCGGGACACCGGGAGCAGGGTGCCCTTCGGTGCCCGTCGGCCCACCAGGCCGGCCGATCGTGACCTCAGCCCCGGCAACGGCATTCCCCCCGGCGCGACGCTCATCGAGCTGGGCCGTGATCCTGACGACGTCGCCGGCTTCAACGGATCGCGGTGCGTCGATGGTCAGCACCTCGGGTCCCTTGATGCGCTCGTAGGGCCGGTCCGAGATGCCCAAGGACATAACGAGCGGGTCGATGTTCTCCTGGATGACACGCGGCAGGTTCCGGCACACGGTGAAGAAGGCCACGCCCGCCAGCTCGATGACGTAGCCCGGGATTCCCAGCTCACCATAAGCCCAGTCGCGGGTCTCGCCACTCGCCGGGTAGAGCGCGTACTGCGACTCGTAGCCGTTTCCGGCACCGTAACGCCGGGCAATTGCGAACAGCTCCGCGTCATTCGGCGAGGGGGAGCGCGACCACCCCCAAGGAACGAGCACCTTGCCGGGAAGCGTCACGTTGTGGAAGTTGATCATCATCCCGGTCGTGTCCGACGGCGCCGGATCCGCGTCAGCCGGTCCGCGCTGGTCGGGGAAGATGGAGCGGAGGAATGCCTCCCACGCCTTGGTTTCGGGCTCGGAGCCGGGCGTGGTGCCGTGGTAGGTCTGGGCACACGGGTTGTTGCTATAGCCGGGCTCCCCCCACTTGAAGCTGTGGTTCCGGTTCAGGTCGACCCCGTAGTGGTTGTCCGGCAGGGGCGGCCACACGCACATGTCCGATCGCCGGGTGTCGTTCGCGTTCTTCCGCCAGTACCAGGGCGAGCTGTCGTACGGCCGGCGCGTGCCGAGCTCGACCAGGTCCCGGCCGTCCGGGTTGACGACCACCCCGACGTACAGCTCGCGGTGATCGAGCAAGTAGGTGATCTGCGGGTCCGAATCGTAGCCGTCGACCAGGTAGGTGACGAAGGTCTTCACCAGCTCGATGGTCGGCAGCTCGCGCGCGTGGATCCCGCCGTCGATCCACAGCCGGCCTTCCTTGGGGGAGGTAGCGCCCTCGCTGGTCACCCGCATGACCAGGATGTCCCGCCCCTTTAGCGTGTCGTTGCCCGGCGTGGTGCAGCGGCCTCGCTCCTTGCAGAAGCTGTCGCCGATGTCGATCACCTCCAGCAGGTCGGGATGCGCCGCAGTGAACGAGTCGATCCACGCATAGATCTGATCGATCGTACTGTAACAGGGCAGCCAACCAGCAGGCACCGTCGGCGCCTGGCGGACGACCCGCACTGGGAAACCGCGGTCCCTCAGGTCGTCGACCCGCCACAGGGGCAGCATGACCTGCTCGGTCCCGGCGTTGATGGCCTCGTCCAGCTCGGGTAGGGCATCTGCTAGACGCTGCGCGTCGCTCACCGGCACCCCCGTGATATCGACGATGACGTACGCATCCGCGGACGGGGATGGATGGGACGGAGCCACCGGGTAATCCGGATCCGTCGGTGCCGAGCGGGCGGTAGGCGGAGTCGCGTTGGGGACCAGCATTAGTCCAAGGACCAGCAGGCCGGCCAGCGCCGTTTTCGCAATCGAGTACCGCATCCAATCCACCGCTTGCCCAACTTGATTGACAGCCACGCGCTGCTGCCTTTCGGCGTCAGCGCACTCGTCATTGTCGGGGGGAGTTACAGTTAGGTCAAGTCAGCCAGAGGTCCCGCGATAGCAGCTGTTTGGATCCATCTCAGTCGCTCTGCTACAATTTGTAGCAGGAGGCTTGTGAACGCCATTGCTGATGCGTCCAGTTTGATCGTTCTTGCTCACCTTGATGCGCTGTGGCTGCTCTCGCTGGTTTTCGGCGCGGTAGCACTCGTGCCTGAGGTGGAAATCGAGACCGTCGTCCACGGGAAGGCCGGCGGATATCCCGACGCTGAGCGAATCGAAGCAGCCATCAGCGGCGGGCACTTGGTTGTCACTGAGCCGACGAGGGCTGAAACGAAACGTGCAGCCCTTTTCCGTGATGGGTCGCCCGTCCTCAGTCGGACGGACTGCCTGACGTTGGCCTGCGCCGCAGAGCGCGGCTGGACGCTGATCATGGAAGACCGCCGCGGCCGAAACGCCGCCGCGGCGAACGACATCGCCTACGTGACCATCCAGGTGCTGCCGTTGCAGGGCCTGATCGACGGACACCAAGCGTTCGAGGAGTGTGACGACCTGCTTGTACGCATCGGTCAGGCAATGCGCACGGACGAGCCGGTCCTCGTAGTGCTCCGAACCGCAGCCAACGAGATCAGGCGACTGCGAACGGCGAAGACGGAGAGTTCGAAATGAGCACGCGCCAGACAGTTCAGATCAACATCCGTGTCCCTGACGCAATAGCCGCAGAACTGGATGACCTTGCACAGCGGGAGCAATCCACGCGCATCGTGCTAGCGCGGCAGATCCTTGTAGAGGGAATCGCGGGGCGTAAGCAGGACGCCGCACTCCGTTTGTACACGGAGGGCAAGGTCAGCAAGGCTCGGGCGGCCGAGCTGGCCGGGGGTTCGCTGTGGGAGATGATGGCAGCGATAGACGCAGCCGCTGTGCCGAGCGGCTACAGCTTGCAGGAGGCCGTTGAGGATGTGCGCCGCCTCATCGCCCAGGCCGCGATCTCGGAGTAGCGCCGCCGACCTGGAGGCCCTCCTCGGGTGGTCCAGTCGATCCCGCAACCAGCGCGGCCCTCGGCCGTTATAATCCCCGAGCAGACCGGCGCGGACCGCCTTGCGGCTCTTGAAGCGGCGAAATCCGGCGGTTATCGGTTATAATGAGTGCAAACCACGACAGGAGCAGACCTCATGAAGAGCTTGCATTACCGTCGAGTCGGTATTGTCCTTGCCGCGGTCCTTCTCGCCGCGGTTGCATTCACACCGGCACACACCCCTGACGGGCAGGCGGTGGTGCAGGCCCAAGTCGAGCCGGCGCAGGTGCCGGTGGGCGGGAAGATAGAGGCCGACAACGCCTGCTACGTCCGCCTGCCCGACTTGCCGGCGGCGCGGTACGGGGGCGTCGGTGCATACAACCCGGATACCGGCGTGCTCGCCTATGCCGGCGGCGCCCAGAAATTCGGCCCCGAGAACACGCTGGCGTTCTACGATCTGTTCGCCATCAAGCTCAACGGCGTGCAGGCCGAGTGGCAACGGGTTCCCTACAGCCAGATGACCGGCTTCACGCAGGAGAACGACAAGGGCTGCCGCGAGATGTTCAGCCTCCAGCTGCCGTCGAAGTTGGGGCAGGCCCGCTGGCTGTCGATTATGGGCAAGGACGGCTGCGACAACGGCGCGTTCGACGCGAAAAAGAAGGGCGGCGACATCAAGGAGCTGGCCCTAGGCACCGACGCGGGCTCGGTCGCGTGGGTGCCTGGCAGCCGGATCTACCAGCTGATCGGCGATCTGGCTGGTGCGAAGGGCAAGTTGGCCCGGGCATTCGCGACGTACGACTCGACGCGCGGCCGCGTGATCTTCGGCCAGGGCACATTCGACGACGAAATCGAGCGGAAAAGCCAGGACGAGGTCTACCAAGCCACGCAGGTCGGGAACAAGTGGAAGCTCACCGAGCTCTTCCCCGCCGGCCCCATCCCGCAGCGCCGCTTCGGGTCCTGCGCGGCATACGTCTACGACAAGGACACCGGAGTCGACGGCGTCTTCGTGCTCAGCGGCCATTCGGGCGGCATGACGGGCACGGTCACCTTCAAGGAAGTCTGGTGGCTGGACTTCTCCGGCAACCCGGGGAAGGGCGAGTGGGCCCAGATCACCGACCGCTTCTCGAACATGGACGACATCGGCTATCGGCGCGAAGGCGCGTGCGCCTACAACCCGGACACGAAGCAGTACTACTCCTGGATGGGGCGGGCCAACGCGAAGGTACCCGACGGCGCCAAGCGCTCGGGCGGGGTGTGGCGGGTCGACCTGTCGACGCTGGGTGACGCGCTTTCGGACCCGGCGAACAAGCTCACCTGGGAGCGCCTGGCCAAGGACAACCTGGCGGGCATCAAGGGCCGGCGTCTGGTGCCGAGCGTTTACGACTGGAAGAACAACCGCCTGTTCGCGATCGGCGGTCGGAACGGCTTGGCTACGTACGCGGACGTGTGGGCCATCTATCCGGATGTGACCGGCGCGGCCTGCCAGAGCCTCGATCCGTACGCGCCGTTCCCCATCCCGACACCTGTGCCGCTCCCAACGCGGCCGAGCACCCTGCCGGCGGCATGCCCGTTCATCACGAACAAGGTGCCGCCGACGGTGATCACCGCCGCGCTGGCCAACCCGACGAGCGTCGAGGGCTACGACCAGCTAGTGAGACCGGGCGTGCCCGAGAGCCCGTTCAATCCGCGCCGCGTGTGGCTGTCGGTGCGCAATCCGTCCGTACCCTGGCACCCGCTGTTCAACGCGCTCAGCTACAAAGCCGGCTGCCCCTGAGGAGCATTCGGGACCTCGGCGCACGATCCGGATCCGGGGAGCTGGGCGCCGGGAGTTGGGAGCTGGGAGTTGGGAGCTGGGAGCTGGGAGTTGGGAGCTTGGGGGCGGACAAGTAGGGAGCGAATAGGGGGTGCACATGAGCGGCGCTGCCATCCGCGTGGACGGTATCAGCTATTCCTACGGTGACGTGCTGGCCGTGGACCGCATCAGCTTCGAGGTAGCTCCGGGGGAGGTCCTCGGTTTCCTCGGCCCGAACGGCGCCGGCAAGTCTACCACGATCAAGGTGCTCACCGGCCAGATCGAGCCGCAGACCGGTGCCGCCGAGGTGCTGGGCATGGACGTCGCGCGCGAAGGGGCCTCCGTCCAGGCCCGCATCGGCGTGTGCTTCGAGGAGAAGAACCTCTACGAGAACATGTCTGCCAAGGAGAACCTGGCGTTCTATTCCAGGCTATTCGGAATCAGGGGGTTCGATGCGGAGGAGATGCTTCGCCGCGTGGGGTTGGCCGATCGGGCGGGCGACCGCGTGAAGCAGCTCTCGAAGGGCCTCAAGCAGCGCCTCATGGTCGCACGCGCCCTGGTGAACTCACCCGAAGTGCTGTTCCTCGACGAGCCGACGGATGGCCTCGACCCCGCCTCCGCGCAATCGATCCGCCGGATTATCCAGGCTGAGGCCGCCCACGGGGCGGCCGTTGTGCTCACGACCCACGACATGCACGAGGCCGACGAGCTATCCGATCGAGTGGCCTTCATCAATGAGGGCCGGATCGTGGCGCTGGACACCCCGGACAACCTCAAGCTCCAGTACGGCAAGCGTGCCGTGAAGGTGCGCGTGCGCGAGGCCGGAGAGGTTCGCGAGACGACCGTACTGCTCGGTGACCCGAGCGCGGGCGAGCACCTTAAGGCGGCCGTCGGGGCCGCGGGCCTGATGACCATCCATACCGAGGAGGCTACCCTCGAGAGCATCTTCATTACCCTCACCGGGAGGGGGCTCGAGTGATGGGCGAGGCGCGCTCGCCCACGCCGGGCGCCAGCGGTGTCACACCGGAGGGTCTCGGCGCCGCCAGGCCGCCCAAGCAACGGCTGCTGGCGGCCATCCTGGCGGTCGCAGGCGTGGCGGGTGCCCTGCTCTACCTCCGACGCCGACGGCCGGACCGCCCATCGCTCCTAGAGCCCCAGCCCATCGAGCCCCAACCGCTGGACGTTTGCCCCCCAGCGGTGGGCGTACCGCCCCCGGACGACCAACCGCGAGCAGCGCGCGGCCCAGCTCGCCAGGCACCGACTCGAGGGGTGGCAGGCACGCCCTCACGACCGTCGATCATCGGCGCCATCGTGGCCAAAGACCTCGCGGCCTTTTCTCGCGACAAGTTCTGGGGACTCATGACGATCTTGGCGCTCGTGTGGATAGTAGGCATGTACTACTTCCTACCGGATACGGTGAACGAGTCCATCACGATCGGCGTGCACCAGACGGACATGGATGCGTTGTTCAATCTGGCCTTCGAGGGGGAAGAGGGCATCGAGTGGGTGAAGTTCGAATCCACGGACGAACTCGAGGCGGCTCTGGGCCTCAGCGAGGAGGAAGCGCAGCAAAAGAGAAGCTGGCTCGAGGTTGCGCTCGGCCGGGGGGAAGAGGAGCCGGAGCAGCCTGAGGTGGAGAAGCTGGACATCGGCATCGACTTCCCGGCGGGCTTTCTCGCGAGCGTCGCCGCGGGTGAGGTGGTGACGGTGACGGTATACGTGGACGCGGCGGTGCCCGTGGAGATCCGGAACGCGATCTCGAGCTTCGTGCGCGAGGGCGCGTACGCGCTAACCGGCAACGAGCTCCCGGTGAGGGTGCCGGAGGAGCAAACGATCATCCTCGGTGAGGATCGGCTGGGCCGGCAGGTAGCGCTCCGCGACAAGATGCGCCCGTTCTACGCCTTCATGATGCTGCTGCTGGAGACATTCGCCCTTGGCACGCTCATCGCCGAGGAGGTGTCCTCGCGGTCGGTGACCGCCATCCTCGTCACGCCGGCGCGCATCTCCGACTTCCTGGCGGCCAAGGGCATCGTGGGCACGGCGATCGCGTTCACCGAGGCAGTGCTCGTCATGCTGCTCGTGCGGTCGTTCGACACTGAACCGCTCATCCTCGCCGTCACGCTCCTCCTTGGGGCGGTGTTGGTGACGGGGGTCGCGCTCATCGCCGGGGCGTCGGGCCGGGACTACATCGGCATGGCCTTCTACAGCATGCTGTTCCTGATCCCCCTCATGATCCCCCTCTTCGCGACGCTCTTCCCGGGCACGGCCTCAGCGTGGGTAAAGGCGCTGCCCACGTACGGGCTCGTACAGGTCATCACGGGGGTGGCCTCGTACGGCTACGGCTGGACCAAGGCTATGCCGCACCTGGTGACGCTGGCCGCATGGTGTGTGGTCGCATTCGGAGTGGGCCTGGTGGTTCTAAGGAGGAAGGTGGAGTCGTTGTGAGCCTGAGACGCGCTTTCGAGATCCTCCGCAAGGACCTGAGCATGGGGCCGCGCTCGCCCATCTTCCTCTATGCGTTGGTCTTTCCCGTGGTCGCCACCGTGCTCATTCAGGTCGTGTTCGGGAGCCTGTTCGACCCCGCGCCGCGGCTGGGGATCGTGGACGAGGGCGAGTCGCAGGTCACTCAGGCCGCGCTAGCGCTGGGCGGCGTCGAGGTCGCCCTGCTGGATTCGGTGATGGATCTCCGGCAGCAGGTCGAGTTCAACGACCTGGACGCGGGACTGGTGCTCCAGAAGGGCTTCGACGATGCCCTGCTGGCCGGGGACCGCCCCGATCTGAAGTTCTTCATCGGCGGCGAGAGCCTGGCGTCGAACCGCCTAATCCTGGCCATCACGACGGTGGATCTCATCCGCGGCGTGGCCGGTGAGCCCTCGCCGGTGGAGGTGGCGGTCAACGTCATCGGTGATGGCACGTCGCTTCCGGTCTCCGAGCGGCTCATCCCGCTGCTGGTGCTGTTCGCCATGCTGATCGCGGGGCTCTTAGTGCCAGCCGCCGCGCTCGTGGAGGAGAAGGAGAAGGGGACGCTGAGCGCGCTCTTCGTCACCCCGACCCAGACCGCCGACGTGCTCGTCGCCAAAGGCACGCTGGGCTTCTTGATGGCGATCGGGACGGGCATCGTGACGCTCGCGCTCAACCAGGCGTTCGGCGACAACCCGCTGGCACTGGTGCTCATATTGGCCGTGGCGGCGCTGATGGCGCTGGAGATCGGCCTCATCGTGGGCGCAGGCGTGAGGGACACGAACGCGCTCTTCACGGTGATCAAGACGGGCAACATAGTCCTTTACGCGCCCGTCATCTTCTACATCTGGCCGGATCTGCCGCAGTGGGTGCCCAAGATCTTCCCGACGTACTACTTCCTGAACCCCCTCTTCGAGGTGGCGGTGAAGGGCACCGACCCGGGCGAGGTCTGGTCCGACCTGGCCATCGCGCTCGTGGTCTGCGTAGCCCTACTGCCCCTGGTGTTCGTGATGGGGCGCCGGATGACGGCGAGGCTGGCGGCGGGGGAGGGGGCGGCGAACGGGGCTTCCATGGCTTGTCCCCGATGCTCTGCCGGGCAGGATACCAGGCGGGCGCGACCATGTCA
>CAYYVH010000161.1:0-8940 GCA_964475075.1 uncultured Anaerolineales bacterium
TCACACCGCAGTGTGCATCGTGTGCGGGACGGGATCTGTGAGAGTCGAGGCGCCTGCGCACGGGTGTACAGGCACCCGGCGGGGCAGCCCATTCGATGGCCGCCGAGCGCGCCCGAGCCCGGATCAGCCGGACTGATAGCTGATAGCTGATAGCCCGTGCAAAGCCAGTCGTACGGGTTTCGAGACTACCACGCGATAGCCGATAGCCCGTTAAAGAACGGCCGCACGGGCGGCGGATCGAACCACAAGAAATCAACAAACTCAGAAACCTGGAGGTACTATGAGTACGACGTTGTCGCCCAACGAGCGGGATGCGCTGCTGAGGCAGTTCGATTTTCTTGCACGGGAGCCGTCCTTCCAGCTGTTGACGCATCACCACTTGAAGCGCCTGGCTGAGATCGATTCAAGTACTGTTCCGATCGTGAGCCTCTACTTGGACCTGGGCCCGCAGTCGCGACAGGACCGTAAGTGGGCGATAGTGCTCAAGAACCTGATACGCGAAGCCACATCTGGTATCGGTGACCCGCGGCAAGCGCGAGAGGCGAGCCGCGAGATCGAGCGCATCGAGCATACGCTGAACGAGATGCTGCCCGACCTGGGTCGGAGCGTGGCCATCTTCGCCTCACAACCCATCGACCTGTGGCAGCAAGTTGTCCTGCCGCTGCCGTTGCCGAACCGCCTGGAGGTGAACCGGCGGCCCTATCTGCGACCGCTCTTCCGCGCGTTGGACGAGAACGAGCGATTCCTGGTCGTTCTGCTGGACAGCGAGCGCGCCCGCCTGTTCGTCAGCCAGATGGGCTTCATCGGGGAGGTGGCCGACCTGATCGGCGACGAGCCGATCCCCCGCCGGAAGGGCCTCTGGGCCCATTTGCGGTTCGAGCGCCACAAGGACGCCCATGTGCTTTGGCACGCCGGGGCTGTGGCGCATGCCACCGCGCTGGCCATGGACCAATTCGGCGCAAGTTGGCTGCTTGCCTCGGGCCCAGGCGACGTGCTGGCAGACTACCGCAATAGCCTGGCGCCGGCGGTGGCCGAGCGATTCGCCGGCGAGTTCGGCGGTGTGCGGACCATCGCCTCGCCGTCGGAGGTGGCAGGGGCCGTGGTGCCACTGCAGCAGGAAGTGGAGGCCCGGGCGGAGTTGGCGGCGGTCCAAGTTCTGCGGCAAGAGCCCCCAGGCGGGCGCGCCGCCTGGGGCCTGGCGGACACCCTGCGGAGTCTCTCTGAAGGCCGGGTCACGAAGCTGGTTCTGCTGGACGACTACCATACGCCGGGCGGTGAGTGCGCCAGCTGCGGGCTTCTGGCCGCGCGGACTGAAGGCAACTGCTCGGTCTGCGGCGGAGCATTGGAGCCTCGTGAGGACGTGACCGACATCGCGCTGGAGCGGGCATTCTTGCAGTCGGCCACGCTGGAGCTGGTGCGCAGCGATGAGGCCCGCCAGCTGCTCGCTGAGATGGCGCCAATCGCCGCGCTGTTGCGTTACTGATCGAGCAGGAGCCGGCGACTGAAACCGCCGCTGGCGATGCCAACAGGACAGCGCCGTGCGACTGAACACGAAGTCGAAGGTAAGGAGACCTATCTGGTCAACAGCTCCAACCTGTTGGTCACCGCAAGCCGCTTCGAGCCAGGGTTCGACCCGGCGAGGACCGTGCGCACCCGAGGGGTGGCGGACTGTCTCCAGCACAACGATGGGCACGGCCTCTACGACGACTACCGTGGCGTGCCGGTCATTGGCGTCTATGGATGGATGCCGGAGCGGGAGCTGTGCATTTTGACCGAGGTGGACCAGACAGAGGCCTTCGCAAACATCATCTCCATGCGTAACGCCGTGCTGGACGCTTTCGTCGCCCGCGGAATCACCGGGCCGATCCGCGAGCTGGTCCGGGGTGCGGAACAGATCGGGCACGGCAATCTGGACTACCGGATCGAGGTCGAGACAGGATCGGTACCCTTCCAGGCTATTATCCAACCGTGACCGCTGAGGACTAGCCGATGGACGAGCCAGCAAAGATCTTGATCGTCGACGACGATGAGAGCACCCGAAGGAGCCTGACGCGCATCTTCGGCCGGCAGGGCTACGAGACGGATGCGGCTGCAACGGGGGAAGAGGCCCTGGCGAAGGCTGAGGACGAGGCCTTCGACTTGGCGATCCTGGACATCAAGCTCCCCGACGCGGACGGCACGGAGCTGATAGCGCCCCTGTTGAAGGCGCAACCGGAAATGGCGGTGATCGTCGTCACCGGCCACGCCTCGCTGGAGACAGCGGTACAGGCCATGCACGAGGGGGCGGCCGGGTACATCACCAAGCCGATGAACATTGACGAGGTGATGGTCACCATCCGGGAGGTCCTCGAGAAACAGCGTCTCGTCGCCGAGAAACACGTGGCGGAAGAAGCGCTGCGGGAGAGCGAGGAGCAGTACCGCGACCTGGTCGACCGCGTTCCGGTCGGGCTCTACCGCAGCACCCCAGAGGGGCGCATCCGCGACGCCAACCCGGCCATGGCGGAGATTCTGGGCTATCCAGACCGGGAGCGCGTGGTGGCGCTCCACGCCGATGACGTGTACGCCGACATTCAGGACCGCGTCCGGTGGCAGGCCATGATGGACCGGGAAGGCGTGGTGCGCGATTTCGAGGCACAATGGCGTCGGCGCGATGGCTCGGTGATCTGGGTGAAGGACGCCGCT
Source organism: uncultured Anaerolineales bacterium (assembly GCA_964475075.1). Classification (GTDB taxonomy): domain Bacteria; phylum Chloroflexota; class Anaerolineae; order Epilineales; family Epilineaceae; genus CAYYVH01. Next base: position 2,683 of record CAYYVH010000161.1, read on the forward strand.
CGGGCCGTCCGCGACGATGAGGGCCGAATACTGTATTATGAAGGCAGCGCGGAGGACATCACCGAACGGAAGCAGGCCCAGGAGGCGTTTCGGACGCTGGTCGAGCAGTCACTCCAAGGTTTGGTGGTCATCCAGGACTACCGCATCGTGTTCGCCAACACGGCGGCGGCGGAGATCACGGGGCACACCGTCCAGGAGCTGATTGCCTTGCGGCGCAAGCAAGTGATGGCCATCGTGCACCCCGATGACCAGGCGTTCGTCTGGGGGCGCTTCCGGGATCGCCTGGCGGGGAAGCTGGTGCCACCGCGCTACGAGTACCGCGGATTGCGGAAGGACGGTACGGTGTGCTGGTTGGAAATGTCCGCCACCCGCATCGAGTATCTAGGCGAACCCGCCGTGCAGGCGGCCATCGTGGACATCACCGAGCGCAAACGGGCCGAGGAGGAGGTCCGCCAGCTGAACGAAGAGCTCGAGGAGCGGGTTCGCCAGCGTACCGCCGAGCTGAGGGCGGCCAACAAGGAGCTCGAGGCCTTCGCCTACTCCGTGTCGCATGACTTGCGCGCCCCGCTGCGGGCGGTCGACGGCTTCTCGCGCGTGCTGTTGGAGGAACACGCCCGGCACCTGCCGGAGGAGGCCCGGCACTATCTGGAAATGACGCGGGACAGCGCCCGGGAGATGGTCGACCTCATTCGCGGCCTCCTGGCTTTCTCGCGCCTCGGCCGTCAGCCGCTGGAGAAACAAACCGTCGCCCCGGCCGAGATCGTGCATCATGTGATCGAGGATCTCGGCCCTGATCGAGAGGGCCGGCACGTCGAGTTCCAAGTCGGCGACCTGCCCGCCTGCCAGGCCGACCCGACCTTGATGAAGCGCGTCTACTACAATTTGCTGTCGAACGCGCTGAAGTTCACGCGCGAGCGTGACGAGGCCGTGATCCAGGTCGGGTGCCGGCAGGACGGCGACGGTACGGGCGAGCTCATCTACTTCGTCAAGGACAACGGTGTGGGGTTCGACATGCAGTACGCCGACATGCTCTTCGGTGTCTTCCAGCAGCTGCACCGCACGGCGGAATACGAGGGCACGGGTGTGGGCCTGGCGATTGTGCAGCGCATCGTCCACCGCCACGGCGGGCGCGTATGGGCGGAGGCGGCCGTCGACCAGGGTGCGGCGTTCTACTTCACGCTACAAGGAGTGGTCGGCCATGGCTGATAACGCGGTGGAGATCCTGCTGGTCGAGGACAACCCGAACGATGTGGAGCTGGCGCTCCACGCGCTCAGGAAGCACAACCTGGCCAATCGCATCCACGTCGTGCGTGATGGGGCCGAGGCGCTGGAGTACATCTTCTGCACCGGAGAGTACGCGCAGCGCAGCATCGAGAACAGCCCCAAGTTGGTTCTGCTGGACCTGAACCTGCCCAAAGTGGACGGCCTTGAGGTGCTGGGCCGCATCAAGGCCGACTCGCGCACCCGGTCCATTCCAGTGGTGGTGCTCACCTCGTCCCGTGAGGAGCACGACGTCGCAGCATGCTACGAGATGGGGGTCAACAGCTACATCGCCAAACCGGTGGACTTCGAGCAGTTCAGTGATTCCGTGCGGCAGTTGGGGCTTTATTGGCCGTTGCTGAACGAACCCATTCCGGAACGGGGGAGCCACAAGTGACGTGCGGCCGCACCTCGCCTACCGGAGCCTGTCGTCCCTGATGCATCACCCGCCCAAATCCGTGATGGAGGATCTGATGTCCGCTCCCCTGCGCGTGCTGATACTTGAGGACCGGGCGGCAGACGCCGCGCTGATGCTTGCCGAGCTGCGCCGGGCAGGTTTCGACCTGGACTGGGAACGCGTGGACACCGAGGCGGAGTTCGACGCCCACCTGGATCCACATCTGGACGTCATCCTCGCCGACTACTCGCTTCCCCAGTTCAACGCCCTGCGTGCGCTGCGCCTCTTGCAGGAAAGCGGCATGGACGTGCCGCTCATCGTGGTGACGGGGGCTATCGGCGACGAAGCGGCTGCCGAGTGCATGAGGATGGGTGCGACCGACTACGTGCTCAAGGACCGGCTGGCACGCCTGGGACAGGCCGTCGCCAGGACCCTAGAGCCACGGCAGCTGCGAGTCGAGAAGCTGGGGCTGACGTCGGAGCTGCAGCAGCGCACGAGTGAGCTGGAGGCGCTGCACCGCATCGGTATGGCTGCCAATGCCTCGCTGGACCTCGATGACTTGCTGGCCGCGTGCTTGACAGAGGTCGCGGAGGCCACCCAGGCCGACGCAGCTGCGCTGAGCTTGCTCGAGGAGGGGGGGCAGCAACTGCGGATCGCGTCCTCGGTAGGCATGTCGGCCGAACTCGTTGACGCCGAGGAGGTGCACGACCTGGAATGCCTGTGCGGCTGGTGCGTGCGTCATCGTGAGGGAGCCACGGTGTCGGACATAGACGCCGATGAGCGGATGACGCACCAGGCCTGCCGGCTGGCGGGTTACTACGCCTATTCCGCCGCCCCACTAGTCAAGGACGATCGCACCCTCGGCGTATTGAGCGTTCACGCGCGCCGGGTCGGCACTTTCGGTGAGGCGACGCTCAGGTTTCTGAGAGAGGCGGCCGCCCTGCTCGCACTGGCAGTGGAGGACGCCCGACTGCACGCGGAGACGCGCGCCGCGCTCGAGAACGAGCGGCGCCTAGCGCGTATCGCGCGTGCGATCAGCGCCGACCTTGATTTGAACGCCCTGCTACCACGCATCGTGCAGCTCGCCGCCGAGCTCGTCGGGGCCGACGCCGGGGCGATGGCGCTGCTGACGCCCGACGGCGAGACCCTCGCCTACGCGTACCTCTTCAACCTTCCCGATGAGCTGGCGAACCAACCGGCACCCAAGGGGGAGGGTCTGGCCTGGCACACGATTGATACCGGCGAGTCCGTGCTGGTCTCTGACTATGGGTCACTTCCCACCGCGCGGCCGCAATGGGTCGAGGCCGGAGTGCGGGGGATCGTTGCTGCCCCCCTCGCGGCCGGGGACGAGAGGATTGGCGTGCTCGGGCTGTTCCACCTGGATTCCGGCTCGTCGTTCTCGGAACGGGACCGGGAGCTGGCGGTCTCAGTCGGGTGCCTGGCCGGTGTGGCCATCCAGAACGCGCAGCTGCACGCCTCTGTCATGGCACACGCGACCGAACTCGAGAAACGTGTGGCCGAGCGTACACACGAGCTGGCCGAGGCCAACATGCGGCTACTCGAGCTGGACCAGCTCAAGTCCAAGTTCGTGTCCGACGTCTCGCACGAGCTGCGAACGCCAGTGAGCAACCTGTCCTTGTACGTGGGCCTGCTGGAGCGCGGCAAGCCGGAGCGGCGCGACCATCACATCGGCGTACTCAAAGAACAGACCGCCCGGTTGTCGGCTCTCATCGAGGACATCCTGAACCTCTCCCGGTTGGACCTTGGGGGAAAGAAGGTGGCGTTCGGCGAAGTGGACCTGAACGGCGTGGTCGAACAGGTCGTCGCCGCCCACGGGCCGCGGGCCGAAGCATCCGAGTTGGCGCTGGCCTTCGAGCCGGGCCCGGGGCTGCCCCTAGTCCTCGGCGAGCGCAACCAGCTGGCCCTGGTGGTCAGCAACCTGGTGGACAACGCGATCAGCTTCACGCCGGCAGGCGAGGTGCGCCTCAGCACGGGTCTCGCCGATGGGGAGGTGCAGCTGGAGGTCCGGGACACCGGCACGGGGATCCATGCGGAGGACATGGATCACCTGTTCGAGCGCTTCTACCGCGGCCGTTACGCCACCGAGCTGGACGTGCCCGGCAACGGGCTCGGCCTGGCGATCGTCAAGGAAATCGTCGACATACACGGCGGAAGGGTCGAGGTTGACAGCGAGGTGGGCGCCGGGTCGACGTTTCGGGTGTGGTTGCCGGTGGTGGAGGGAGTGGTTGCTTGAGGGTGTGATCTGGCTTGGGCTATGGGGCTATGAGCTGTGAGCTTCGGTGGGTCTGTGCGCCGGGGCGAGGTTGCGCGGGTGGGGTTAGTTGACGGGCTATCGGCTATCAGCGCGGGTGATGGCTAGCCGACCGTACAACCTCGGCCCACCTGCTGGCCGCGCCGAACAGGTTTGACCTCGGCACCTGATCACACGGACTGATAGCTGATAGCTGATAGCCGATAGCCCAAGCCAGAATAGGCGGACGACCTCTGACAAGCCGTCTTAGCCTCACCCGAGCCGATAGCTGATAGCTCTTCTACTCCGCAAGTGGCAGCTCGACGGTGAACGTGCTGCCGGCGGCGCTCTCGCTCGTCACGCTGACGGTCCCGCCGTGCAACTCCACGATCCCCTTACAGATGGCGAGGCCGTTGCCGGCGCCCTGCTGCTCGAGCTGCGGCCGATCGATCTGTTCGAATAGGGCAAAGACGTAGGGCAGTTGCTTCTGCGGGATACCGATCCCGTCGTCGGCGATGGCTATACGCAACCGTTCGCCCGCGACCTCCGCGCTGAGCCGCACCGTGCCCCCTTCATTCGGCGAGAACTTGATGCCGTTGTCGATTAGCCGGCCCAGCGCGTCCGCCAGAAACTCCGGGTCGCCCTCGATTGACGGGAGGTCCGGTGGGCAATCGAACTCCAGCGACACGCGGCGCCGCCGCGCCTTCTCCTGGAACCGCTTGAGAACGAGCTCGAGGAACCCGCGGACGTCGGTGATACGCCCCCGCCGGTACTCGTAGTCTGCGCGGGCGGTGTCCGTCTGCAGGCTCACCAACAAGATTGAGTCCTCCACCAGCGATGCCCAGCGCTCAGCACCGTCCTGGAGCCCGTGCATGAAGTCGCTGAACTCGTCGGTGCTGAGCTCCCGGTCACGGCCACTCAGCAGCTCCGAGTACGCGACGATCGACGACAGCGGAGTCCGGAACTCGTGGTGGAGCGTGCCGAGCATCGCCTGTCTGAGATCGGCCAGCTCGTCCTGGCGTGCGTTTGCCAGCGCGGCGCTGCGCCGGAGCCTGGCGCTGATGGTCACGAACAAGTCCTCTTCGTCGAACGGCTTGGTCAGGTAGTCGTCGGCACCCAGTTGCCTGCCCCGGCGCACGTCCGTCTTCTGGCCCATGGCGGTGAGGAAGATAACCGGAAGGCTCACCCACTGCGGATTCCCTCGGATGGCCTCGACGAACTCATAGCCGTCCATCCCGGGCATCTTGATGTCAGAGAGCACGAGGTCGGGCAGCGACTCCTCGATCGCCGCCAGGCCCATCGCGCCGCTGGGAGCCGTCACCACGTCGTAGCCTACCGACTCCAAGATCTCGCGCAGGCCTTCGCGGAGTGCCCTGTCATCCTCGACTACGAGGATCGTGTCGTTTGGCATGAGACGGAATCATAACGAGTGTTGGGTTGGCGGACAAGCGCCGAGGGCGATGCCCCCACATGTCAACTTGCCTCGCCATGCAGTGTGGTGCTAGAATGCCAGCCCGATATGGAGCGGCGGCTGGGGCCACCCAGAAAGATGGGTGCGACCGTATTGGCGGGAGCCAGGGAAGCGCTTTCCCTGGCCTTTTTTTGCACCTGATGGCTACCCACGTCCTCCCCGGCCTGGTGGACGTGCACGTTCACTTGCGTCACCCCGGTGGCGAGCACAAGGAGACCGTTGCGTCCGGCACGGCAGCCGCCCTTGCCGGGGGGGTCACGGCCGTCCTGGCAATGCCCAACACCGAGCCGCCCCTCACCGACGGCGCGCGCCTCGACAGCGCGCGTGCCGAGCATGCCCGTGCGGCATGCTGCGACGTCGGGCTCTACCTGGGTGCTACCGCGGACAATGCGCCGGACGCAGCCGCGGCGGCCGGGAGGGCTTGCGGGTTGAAGGTCTACGTGGACGAGACTTACGGCCCACTGCGGATCGAGGGGTTGGCGGCCCTCCAGGCGCACTTCCGTGCCTGGCCGCGGGGCAGGCCCATCGTGCTCCACGCCGAGGGGGTGGCGGTAGGGGCTTCGATAGGGCTGGCGGCGATCTTCGAGCGGCACGTCCACATCGCACACGTCAGCCGCGCCGAGGAGATTCGCCTGATCGTCGCCGCCAAAGAGGCCGGGTTGCCCGTCAGCTGCGAGGTGACGCCGCACCACCTGTTTCTGACGGAAGATGACCTGCCGGCGCTGGGCGGATACGGCGAGGTGCGGCCGCCGTTGGCGGCGGCCGCCGACCGCGACGAGCTGTGGGCCCATCTCGACGCCGTGGACTGCATCGCCTCCGACCACGCCCACCACACGCACTCAGAGGAGGACGGAGAGCGCACACCTACAGGGCCGGCGT
>CAYYVH010000162.1:0-8928 GCA_964475075.1 uncultured Anaerolineales bacterium
GAGTTCGGTGTGAAGGTGCTCAACGCCGAGCAGGCCGGCGCAACGTTCGTGGTGATCCACAACCACGCTTCTGGCGGCGATGAGCTGGTTAGCATGGGTGGCGGCGCCGTAGGCGATCAGGTCACCATCTCATCCATCTTCGTGGGCCACACGAACGGCTCGGGAATGGTGAGCTGGCACGGCCTGCATCCCGATGAGGCCCAGCTGGAGCTGGTCATGCAACCAGCGCAGGTGGGGAACACCCCCGATCGAGTGGCCACCTTCAGCAGCCGCGGGCCCGCCGTTGGCAACCTCCTCAAGCCCGATATTGCCGCGCCGGGAGTCAATATCGTTGCCCAGGGCTACGGCGGTGGGTCGGGCGAGGAGCGCCACTTCGGCTACGGGCAGGTTAGCGGCACGAGCATGGCCGCCCCGCACGTCTCGGGCGCGGCAGCCCTCGTCAGGCAAATCCACCCCGATTGGTCCAACGCTTGGATCAAGTCGGCGCTGATGAGCACCGCCAAGTACACGGACGTGTTCGTTGCGGGCGGCACGCCCGCCCAGCCGCTGGACATCGGCGCCGGGCGCCTCGACCTCACGAACACGGCCGATCCCGGCGTGATCCTGAACCCACCTAGCCTCAGCTTCGGCCAGGTGGTCACCGGCACGAACCCGATGCTGACCGTCGAGGTCACGAGCGTGTCTGACGAGGAGGAGCAATACCAGCTCCACACCGTCTACACCGGGAGCGGTTTCGAGGACGTGAAGCCCGTGCCGGGCCTTGGGGTCAGCATGCGCAGCATCACCGTCGCGCCGGGCGAGACGGCCACCTTCGACGTGACGTGGAACACGGGCCTGGCCGGGGGCTACGGAGACAACCAGGGTTACGTGTTGCTGACGGGCGAGACCCACCAAGCCCACATGCCGGCCTGGATCCGGATCGCCCCGCCGCCGTCGGACAAGGACGTGTTGATCATCGACAACGACGGCAGCAGCATCATGACCGAGACGCTACGCGCGATCCCCAACGCTCCGGAGAGCTACACCGACTACACCGGTGTCTACACCACCACCCTCGACAACACGGGATTCACCTTCGATGTCTGGGACGCCGATGCCCACAACGGCACCAGCGACACAACGATCCCGGACGCGGCCTACCTGAGCCAATACAAGGTCGTTCTCTACCAGACCGGCGACTTCTGGCACCCGGACAGCAGCACGCCCGGGTTTACGGCACCGACAAGCCTGGACGCCAACCGGCTTGTCGAATACGCCAACGGCGGTGGTCGCGTGATCGCCTTCGGCCAGGACCTGTCCTCAGCCTTCGGCCTGCCCAACTTCAGCCCCTTCTATGGGTTCACGTTGGGGGGCAACTACATCCAGGACAGCGTGAGCGCGAACGAGGTATTCACGACCACCCCGCAGATCATCACCGGGATGCCGGGCACCCCGTTCAGCCAGATGGTCTTGGACATCAGCGACATGGGTGACGGCGCGGGCAACCAAGCCTTCGTAGACGAGGTCTTCCCGGATGATGGTCAGATGGGTCCGTTCAAGTACGCCATGGGCGGCTCGGTGCAAGGGGACGGCTTCGTGGCCTTCAGCCACCGCGATGAGCCGACGCTCGAGCGCCCGGGTACGACGTATGCCGGGCGGGGGATCCACTTCGCCTTCGGGCTTGAGGGCGTGAACAACGACACCGGGTACACGCCCCGCGAGGACCTGCTGTACTACGCCATGATCTGGGCGTTGGACGAGGCCACCACTGCCATCACCCACACGCTCGGCGCGGCCAACGAGGTGTCGTACTTCCAGGCGCCGGTGACCACCAACTGGGGCGAGGAGCCGTTCACCTACCGCTGGGACTTCGGCGATGGCACGCCGTTCATGGAGGAAACCTCTTCCGGCTCCAACGTGTTTGGCCATGTCTATCGCCGACCTGGCACCTACACCGTGCGTGTGCAGGCCGCGGACGACCTGGGCACGACGGCGATCGACCAGGTCGAGATAACCATCGGCGACGTGGCCGAGTACGTCGATCGCCGGCCGGTCATCTTCATGCCCCTCCTCGGCTGGTTCCTGCCTGAGCGGGGCGATCCGTAGGCCGTTCAGACCGTTCAGGGCGGCACTGCCGGCCGCCGGTACGATGGCGAACCCAAGGGGCGCACTGCGTGGTGCGCCCCTTGGCCGTCTTGCGTCACACTGTGAGCCGCACTGATGGAACGGCATCGGTGCGGTGCTTGACATCATGATGTAATGATGTTATGATGGATGACACAGGAGGATCGTGTCATGCACCGAACCCAAGTATCCCTTGACAAACCGCTCTACGAGGAGTTGCGCAGACGCGCCTTCGAGCGTCGAGTGAGCATGGCGCTCCTGGTGCGCGAGGCGCTGGCCGAATACTTGGGCTTGGATCCCGAGGTCGCTCCCGAACACGGTGAAGCTCCCGGCGCGCCGGGTTCCGAAACAGCCCAGAGAAGCGGAATCAACGACGAGCAGGAGACAGATGCACTCCCGAGCTGAGCCGGATGCGGGAGTCCGCGATCTGCTGCGGAGCGTCTTCGGTCACCACGACCTGCGTGCCGGGCAAATGGCTGCCATCACCGCTGCTCTTGGCGGGGAGGACCTGCTGGTGGTCATGCCCACGGGCTCCGGCAAGTCGCTGTGCTTCCAGCTCCCCGCTCTGCGGGCGGACGGGCTGACGGTCGTCGTCTCGCCGCTCATCGCCATCATGAAGGACCAGGTGGACGCACTTCGAGCCAAGGGGGTGGCCGCTGCCGCCATCAACAGCCTCGAGCCACCCGGCGCCGGAGCAGCCACACTCCGCGCCGCCGCCCAGGGGCGCTTGCAGCTGCTCTACGTAGCACCCGAACGCCTCAACTCCCCTTCCGTGCGCAGCGTGCTGGTCAACGTACCGCCGGTGCGGGTCGTAGTGGACGAGGCGCATTGCGTCATACGGTGGGGCCACGATTTCCGTCCGGACTACCTGGGCCTGGCCGATGTGCTGAAGGAGCTCGGCGAACCACCTCTCACCGCACTCACCGCCACGGCGACGACGGACGAGCAGCAATCCATATTGAGCGCGCTCGACCGCCCGGGTGCCCGTCGCATCATCACCGGCTTCGACCGGCCGGAACTCTACTTCGCCGTGCAGCAGTGCCCCACGCAAGGTGCGAAGGGAGCCGCCCTGACCGATGTTCTGGCGCGCATCGAAGGGCCGGCGCTCGTGTACTGCGGCACACGCGTGGAGACGGAAGCGATCGCGCGGGGCCTCGTCAAGCGCCACAGAATCGCCGCCGCGCCCTACCATGCCGGGCTGCCGGCGCGACACCGCCGTGAAGCCCAGGACGCTTTCCTGACGAATCGACTGCGGGTAGTCGCGGCCACCAGTGCGTTCGGGATGGGCGTGGACAAGCCGGATGTGCGCGCCGTCGTGCACTGGACCCTACCGTTCGATCTGACCGGCTATTACCAGGCCGCGGGTCGGGCCGGGCGCGACGGCAATCGCGCCCTGTGCCACTTGCTCTACAGTCACGAGGACCGTCGGCTCCGCAACTGGCAGCTCTCCGCTGCCGCGCCGTCGGTGGAGCAGCTCGGTGCGCTGTTCATGAACCTCGCCGCGCAGTCCCCCGCGGGCGACGGTCTGGATGAGGCCGCCCTGGCCGCCCTTGCAGGTCTATCGCCGCCCGTGGTCCGAGCTGGCCTGGCAACGCTGTCCCGTCCCGGAATCGTGCGGCGAATCGGGTGGTCCGCCGGCGCGTGGACGATCGTCCGCCCGCCCCGCACAGGCGAGCTCGGTGAGCTCGCGGTCGCTGCTGCCGCACGGCGCGCCGTGCGTAAACGTGCCCTGCAACAGGTGATCGACTACGCTGTCGGGGCACACTGCCGGCGATCCGTGCTCCTCGCGCACTTCGGGGAGGAGGCACCGCCACCACACGCCGCCTGTTGTGACCGCTGCTATGGCGTCCACGCGTCCCGCCGCTCAGCAGAATCTCCGGACGGTCGACCACCCCGCGCCCGACGTGTGGTGGCACCTTCACTGGAGCCGTCCGCCGCAGCCTGCTGGGACATGTCCTTCGTCATGCCGGCCGAGACCAGCAACCTCGACACACGGGTACTGGCCGCGATCGCCGACCAGGATGGTCGGTTGACGACGAGCACGCTGGCACGGACTCTGGTCAACACCGCACGTGAGGCTGACGCATCCGCCGTGCCGCACCGCGCCGACGTCCGGTCCGCCGTCGACCGCTTGCTCGACGCGGGTTATCTTGTCGTTTTTCACGGCGCCGGATCCGGCCACCTGGCCCTTACCCGGCGCGGACGGTGCCGTGTCTCTGGCCGAAACCGAGTTGCGGAAAACCGTGCAGCCTACTATCTGGGAGGAGGCCACCATGCGACTGCGGACTGTGATGCGCGTGTTGGGGTCAGGGATTTGGCTCGGCCTGTTTGTCATTGCCACTGCTCACGCGGGGGGTGAACCGGAACTGAGGCAGCCGTCGCCCGGTGAGCCGCCGTCGACACACCCGCACGCCGAACTCTGGTCGGCACCACCCGACGAGCTCCTTCATCGCGTTCTCGGATTCCCAACTGACCCGGTCTCTTGGATTGGTTCTGCCTCGCCCGCTCAGGGCCGCTTCGAAGTGCTGGCGACTCATCCCCGAGCTGGCCGCCAGTCGACCGACCGCGGCAAGCGGATCGGCGCGCTGACGGCGTGGAAGGGACGGATATACTCCGGCTACGGCGACTACGGCGCGAACACCGGGCCGATTGCGATCAGCCCGTACGACCCCGCGACCGGGACGTTCGAGGAAGTTTGGGTGTCGGACACCGAAGCGATCGAAAACTACCGGTTGATTCGAGGCCGGCTGTACGTGCCGGCCATCGACCGCCGCCGCAACGCCGACTACGCCGTCGGCGAGCCATGGTCCGACAAGCTGCCGATCGTGACCACCCATGCTTTCGACATGGTTACCCTCGACGGGACCGACCTGTGGCTCGTAGGGTCAAATGGTTCGCTCGCCGCCGCATGGCGCAGTCTCGATGACGGCCGTACGTGGAAGCCGGTGTACAGCCACCCAGCGGTGAGCGGCATCGATGGGGACTTCGCTCGTTTCTACTTTGCCGGTGCGTTCGGCAACCGCCTTTTCCTGCAGGGCACCGATTACCGTGGCGGTCCCCACCCCGGCTCCAAGGTGTTCGACGGCACCACGTGGTCCGACGGTCCGAACCTCCTCCTCGAGCGGGGTATGGGCTGGCGTCCCGTGGTGTTTGCCGATCACATGATCTACCAATCGTGGGAGCAATCCGGCTCGCTGTTGACGTTCGACGGGCAAGTCGTCCACCAGGCGGTCGGCTGGCAAGCCTACGACCTCGAGGTCGACGGGGGCAAGTTGTACGTCCTTGCCGGAGGCTTCGCCTCGATGGTCGGGCAGCCGGCGGGAACGAGGGTTCTTCGCACGCCGGATTTGGAGCAGTGGTCCGTTCTGAGGGCTCCCGCGCCGGAGGGATCCCGGAGCCTGGCCCTGCTCAACGACGTGATCTACGTCGCCGGCACCGAGGCGCAGATGTACCACCACACCGGCCAACCAGCATGGTCGACGACTTCCGTCACCTGGAATGCACTTCCTAGCGTCCGCATCGCCGTCCCCACCGAAGACCTTGACCTCGTGGCGCCGGCCAGCGTCCCCGTTCTGGTAGAGACGACCGATGCCGACGGTGACGTGTTCGAGGTCGAGGTGTCGGAGGGCGGCAACTTCGCCTTCCGCGACGCGTATCCGCCGTACCTGGGCACGGTCAGCGGCCTGGGCTTCGGTCCGCACGTAATCGGCGCCCAGGTGGTCGATTCCGCGGGCGCCTCACGCAAGAACCAGGTGACGATCGACGTCGGGCGCGGGGCGAACGCGCTGCCCGTCCTCGACCAAGGCCCGTCTGTCGCACCGGAACCCGTTCGAGCCGGTGAGCCGGTGAGCCTCTCAGCCAGCGCCTCTGACCCAGACGGCGATGCCGTGGTCTATCTGTGGGATCTGGGGGACGGCGTTGGCGGCGAAGGCTCGCCGGTGGTGCACACCTACGCCGAGCCCGGGGACTACGAGGTGTTCGTGATCGCCTTCGACGGTAGAGGCGGAGTGGTCACCGGTGAGCTGCTGATCCAAGTAGCACCGCCATACGTGCCGCCTACCGAAACCCCGACTCCAACCGCAACGTCGGCCCCCACGCCGACCGCCGGGCCCGCGCGAGGGCCGGCGTACATTCCGATGGCGGTCAAACGCGCCGAGCTTGCACGACCCTAGCAGAAGAGAAGGCCCGCCCGAGCCATGCTCCGCCGCCAGCGCCATGGTCAGCGCGTTTGACTCGCCACCAGCGCTGCGGCCATCATTCGTACGCCTATGCAGGTCATTCTCACTCACGAGCACGCCGATTTCGACGCGGTTGCCTCCCTGGTGGGGCTGGCGCGGCTCGTGGGGGATGCCACGGCCGTGCTGCCACGGCAAGTCAATGCCAACGTGGCCGACTTCCTGACCCTCTACGGTGGCGGCCTACCACTGGCACGCCGGGACGAGCTCCGCCGCACTCGGGTGACACACGCTTGGCTGGTTGACACGCATCAGGCTCAGCCCGTGCGCGGCATGACGCCGCAGACGCCGCGGACGGTGATCGACCACCACCTGGAGACCGACCACGACGAATCGGACAGCCTGACGCTTGACGTGGAACCCGTGGGGGCGACGGCTACCCTGATCAGCGAACGACTCCAGCACGCGGGCACGAGGCTCACCGGCGTCGAGGCGACGCTGCTCCTGCTGGGCATTCACGAGGACACGGGCTCCTGCACCTACGGTGGAACGACGACACGCGACGTGCGAGCCGCGGCCTGGCTGATGGACGCCGGTGCCGACCTGGAGATCGCGTCGCGCTTCCTCAGATATCCGCTTTCCGAGGCCGGCAAAGCAGTGTTGCAGGCGCTGATGGCCGAATCCGAGACGCACGTTGTGGGTGGCTATTCGATCGTCGTCGCATCGGCCTGCGCACCCGCATATGAGGCGGAGATCTCCACCCTGGCTGCGAAGCTCATGGACCTGCTCGATCCGGCGGCCCTTTGCGTGCTCGTAGACGTGGGGTCCCATATCCAGCTCGTGGCGCGGAGCACCACCGACTGTGTGGACGCGGGGGCGCTTGCCGACACCCTGGGTGGTGGCGGGCACGGGCGGGCGGCCGCTGCAGCGCTACGCGGTACGGACCTCGCCGCAGCGCGCACCAGAGTCGTGGCGGAGCTGCCGCGAGTCGTGCGACCGGCGGTGCGAGTGGCCGACATCATGTCACCGGGACCCGTGCGCTCCTTCCGATCGGACCACACCGTCGATGAAGCCTTGGAGATCACCCGGCGCTACGGTCACGAGGGGTACCCCGTCCTCGACGGCACCGCAGTCCTTGGCGTTCTGACCAGGCGTGAACTGGATCGCGCGGCTCACCACAACCTGGCGAGCTCCACAGTGGGCCGGATGCTCGGCGGATCGGCGCTGGTCATTGCACCTGAAGACAGCGTCGAGGCGCTGCAAGATCTCATGATGGCTCACGACGTGGGTCAGGTGCCCGTCGTCAAGGGCGGCAAGATCGTCGGGATCGTAACCCGTACGGACCTCCTGAAACTCTGGGCCTCGCGGTCGAATTCGGGCGCATTCCCACCCACGCGTGTTGACCTGGCAACTGTGTTGGCCCCGGCATCGCTGGAGGCAGTGCGGCAGATCGCCGCCGTGGCACGCGACCGACGCGACCGAGTCTACCTTGTCGGCGGTCTGCCACGGGATCTGCTGCTAGGCATTCGCCCGGGGCCGGATATCGACATCGTCGTAGAGGGCAATGCTGAGGGCTTGGCGAGAGCCGTGGCCCGCCGGCACGGAGGCCGCGTGCGGGCTCATCGGCGGTTCGGCACAGCCAAATGGATCCGAGACGACGGCACAATCGATCTGGTCTCCGCGCGTGCCGAATATTACGCCGCCCCGACCGCCCTCCCGCAGGTCGAGCGCGGCTCCCTGCGAAGCGATCTGCGACGGCGGGACTTCACGATCAACACGCTGGCCATCGATCTTGATCCGCACCGGTTTGGCGAAGTCCTTGACTACTTCAATGGTCTGGACGACATCGAGAAGCGCTGCATTCGTGTCCTCCACAGCCTGAGCTTTGTCGAGGACCCGACACGCATTCTCCGCGCGGTGCGACTAGAGACACGGCTCGGCTTCGACATCGAGCACCGCACCGCAGAGCTCATTCCCGACGCCGTGGGACTCATCGAGCGGGTGTCGGGCGCGCGGCTACTGAACGAGTATCGGCGGCTGTTCGCCGAGCCCCACCCGGTGGCGGCCCTGGAGCGGCTGTTCGGACTCGGCGTGCTGGAGGCTACGCATACCGGCCTGGTTGCCGGAGAGCGCATTGCCGCCCTGCTGAATTTACTACCAGCCGCCTGGACCTTCTGGCGGACCGTCGCGCCCGGAGTACGTTTGCCCGAACGCCCATCGATCGAGCATCGCCTGCTGCTCTGGTTGGTGGAGCACGGCGAGGCCGGCCTGGCGGCGGCGCGGCGCCTGCGGCTGCCGGGCCGCGAACAGGCTTGCCTGGAGGCAATACTGGCTCTGCGCACCGAGGCAGGCCCGATCGCCGAACCTGCTGCCTCCCCGGCGAGCATCTACCACCGGCTCAGACACGTCGATCCCGAAGGACTTGCGTTGGCATGGATCGGCGCGGAGGATCCCGTGCGCCGCCGAAACTTGCGCCATTTCGGTACGCGGCTGGTCGGTACCCGAACGTCCATTCGCGGTGAGGACCTGGCGGACCTGGGAGTAGCGGCGGGCCCGGTTTATGGCCGTGTTCTCCCCCCGGTCCCCCACGCCGCGCCCGCCGCGGGAGTCTCCACCTCACGCGCCGACGTGTTCGCGCGCCTCAGGTGCA
>CAYYVH010000163.1:0-8844 GCA_964475075.1 uncultured Anaerolineales bacterium
TGGAATTGTCTCCTACGCTCGGTCGGGATGCTGGCGCGGGACTGCGTGCGGATCGTTCAGGCCATGGAGAAGACGGGTGCCTGGGCATCGGGCACGGACGACCGCGGAAAGGCGATTGCGCTCGTGAACGCCATGAACCAGCGTATATGGTGGGAGTGGGTCGTCCCACAGCCCGAGGGGCCGAGGACGGCCGGCTTAGCCGAGATCGGCAGCCGCGGCACCTATGACGGTGCCGCCTTGCGCGCGGGAGCGGTCCGTTACGGCACGTACCGGTTCGTATACGGCGGCGAGACAATCGAGAGCCTGCGCCCCGCCTCGCAGGACGTCGCGGGCGGCAGCCACAGTGGTCTGTGGTTCGACGCCGACTACACCGTGCCCGGCGAGTTCTGGTGCGATTGGGGCTACGCCGTCGGCTCGGACGATTATAACGCGTGCATGGCGAAGGCCCAGGATCAGAGCCTGGGCGGTACCCGGTCGCCCTACGGGCAGTACTACGGCCCGGCGGACTGCACGGCCCGCGGGGGCAGCCAGTGGTGCGGGTCGGTCAACCTCGGTTCTATGGCCGAGGAGTGGATGTGGACCTACGTCGGCGCGCGAGTGGGGATGTACCTCGTCAAGCAACTGGTGGAGGCCGATCCGGTGCTGCATCCTGGCGGGTCGGACCCGGACGCACCCACCTACGCACTCGGTCCGGCCGGCGCGTACGACGTGGTCACCGAACGGCTTGGCTTCGGCGTCAGCGGATTCCACGGCGGCAGTGGATTCAACGACGATATGGAGTGGGGCTGGAACCAGTCGCCGGGGCACGTGCAGGCCATCCGCACGCTGTCGGCGGGCAGGCACGATTGCGAGGCTCAAAACGGCCGTTACAGTCTGGGCGAGGACGAGCCAGCAGGCTCGTCGGCCTTATGCGGTGATACGTGGGACGTCCCGGCCCAGGAGGGAGAGGAGTTCCCTGGTGGCATGGAGAACCACGCTCCGGGTCCTCATCCCGCCTACGGGGCGCTGCTCTTCCGGATGGTGCTGACCGACCGGGCGGACCAGGACACGGCCAACCTGAGCCCCTCATTGTATGATCAACACTACCGCAACCATCCCGACGAGTTCGCAAACTGGATCTGGCTTGCCCTGGCCAGTACGAACCGTTGCACGGGCGTGTCCGATCCGGCAGACAATAGCTGCATCGCCATCGCGAGCAGCGCTTCGCCTGCCCCCACGATCAACCGTGTGCCGCTCTATTCACTTGCGGACACCGCATCGTCGACCAAACAGTTCGATTACCTGTGGCGGCGTCAGCATGGAGGCACGCCGGTGATCGCGCCGGACGCCATCGCCGACGCGGAAACGAACTGCCGCGGCGATAGCGGTGGTCTCCCGTGGCGCGGCACTTATGACTGGGCCACCGCCACGGAGACCGCGGACCTCGTGGACGAGTTGGGCTATGGTGCCCACAACGAGTCGATCCAGATCCTCGGCGGCCTGATGCGGTTGATTGCGGCTCGCTACCCCCTGGAGGCGGTCGATCCGTCGCTCCAGGCCGATTACGAGCAACAGCGGCGGACGTTGCTGGAACCCTACTACGACGATGCTTACATGCGCCTGGCGGCGATCCTCGAGATGTACCGGGACTCCGCCAACGGCTACGGCTACGTCCCCGAGATCGAGAACTCGACCTGCGCCGGCTTCGATCCGGACCCCAGCGCCGTCGGCGCCAACAAGATGATGCTGACCTGGCAGGTCGGCACGGGTGGCACGGTCGAGCAGACGGCCGTCCGCCGAGCAACGTGGTACAGCATCGCCGCGCTGTGGTATTGGTGGTACGACAGCGATTGGCTGGATGTGGATGCCGACGTCTGGTAGCGTGCGGGCACGCCGGGCGTGGGTCGACATTGCACTGCTAAGGTAGTCCGGGCGGCCTGTGCACGGAATGGTGCCGGGGGACAACCTGGCTCGCCGGCTGTCAACATGGCTAAATCCTGCCCGGATGTACTTGCGTGGCGTGGTATAGTATTGCCTACTGAATGCTCATGTTCAAGTCAAGGAGGAGTGTGTCATGTCGCGACTACTGACTCTCGCGCTGACCCTGCTGGTGTTTGGCTTGCTAACGCTGCCGTCCCAAACGGCCGCGGCACAGGACCAGAGCACGCTCAGCGCCTGCAGGGACTTCGCCTTTTCGACGGAGGAGGACTTCGTCACGCGCGGCCCAGCGCCGCCAGATGGGAACCCGATCGTCTCCGACGGCGACCTGCTCGGCCGCAATCACGCCGTGTGCATGCGGAACGCCGAGCTCGTCCAGCAGTTCGATGTTCGTGACGACATGGGCCTGGACGCGGTGGACGTTATCGACGTGGAGGGCAACTTGGTCGCGTTTTCCACCGAGCTGGACAGCCCCCACGGCAACTTCGGTCACGGTGATCTGCTCACGACCCATGGTGCAGCCATCCCGAACCAGTCACTGCTCTACAACCTGAACCTGGCCGACATCCCGGGTCTGGACGCGGGGTTGGACGCCGTGCACTTCGTGGGCGACCCGAAGAGTATCAGCGGCCTACTGGACGAGGCAGCGAGAGCGGGCCGAGACACGTATGTGGATCAGCCCGATTTCCTGCTCGGCCAGCTGCGGCAATGGAGCGTCGACATCTGGTTCTCTATTGAGGGCACGCTGAGCGACGATAAGCTCCGCATCCTCGACGGCGACCTGCTGTCCGCCCGGGACGGCAACATCCTGGTCTCCAACGCCAACCTGCTTCAGTCGGCGGTGCCGGCCGGCCTGCCGAATCGGGGCGTGGACTTCGGACTGGATGCCGCGACGGCACCGCGCCCAAGTGACCGCAAGGCGATCCGTTTCTCCACGGAGATCCTCTACCGCGGACGGTCCACCTTCACTGACGGTGACATCCTCAAGCTCGCCAGCGGCGTGGATATCGCGGACAAGACCCTCTATCAGCCCTTCGAGCCCAAGGCGGACTTCCTGGGCACGGACGCGCTGTACATGAAGCTTGAGCCCGTGGAAAAACCACCGTGGTACCTCTTCGTCCCACGCCTCATCAAGGGGCTCCTGGAGGCGCTGTCATGATCGCGCACGTCCCAGGTCGAGTACGGCGGTCCACTCCGTCCAGGCAAAGCCGGATCAGGATAAACAAGGAGGCAGCAATGTCACGCCTGGTCACTTCCCTGCTACTCTCGGTTCTCTTCGCCGCCACGCTCGTGTTGCCGGCGCTGTCCGTCGATGACGTGGCTCAAGAGCCGCCCATGAAGGCGTGCGAGGACGGTGCGTTCTCGACCGAGGAAGACTTCATCACAACCGGTCCGGAGCCGTATGACGGCGACCCCATAATCTCCGACGGCGACCTGCTCAGCCCCAAGGGGAGCGTGTGTGCCCGCAACGCCGAGCTCCTGGCCAACCATTACCCTCAAGGTAGGCCGCCGGCCGACCTGGGTCTCGACGCGGCCGACATCGTCGACATCACCGACAACGTCGTCGCCTTCTCCACCGAACTGGACGACCCGCTCGGTGGCTTCACCGCCGGAGACCTGTTGTTCACCAACGGCGCCGTCGTGGCCAACGTGGCTCTCGTCTCGCCGTTTGAGATCAGCTACGATATCGGTCTGGATGCCGTCCAGCTGGTGGGGGCTCGGGAGGACGTGATCCAGTTCCTGAACGAAGCGAGCCGCCGGACGCGGGATGCGTGGGTCAAGGCCCCGAGTGACCTTGCCGGCATGCTCCGGCAACATAACGTCGACATCTGGTTCTCGATCGAGGGCACGCACCGGGCAGGCAACCGCCCGATTCTCGATGGTGATCTGCTCTCGGCGACGGGCACGATCGTGGCTGGCAACAGCAGCCTGCTGCCCCCTGCCGTGCCCGCCGGTTTGCCGAGCCGAGGTGTGGACTTCGGTCTGGACGCGGTGGCTGCCGCGAAGTCCGATGACCAAGTGAGAGAGGGGCCGGACGTCTACTTCTCCACCGAGATCCTCTTCCGGGGTCAGCCCGGCTTCACCGACGGTGACGTTCTGCGCGGGGGCAACGGTGTGATCACCCGGAACGACGAGCTCATCCAGCAATTCGACCCCAAAGCGGACTTCCTGGGCCTCGACGCGCTGGATCTACCTCTGACACGCATCCCCCCGCCAACGGACCCGAACATCCAGAAGATGTGCGGCGAGAGACTCGTGGCCGACTTCCAGGGCGGCTCGGTTCTTTCGACGGCAGCAGCGGGAACGGGCCTGTTTCGCAAGGACCTGGCCACCACGCCGCCCGGCGAGCCACCGCGCCGTCCGTGTGGCGAGTACGTGCCCATCGATGGCTATCTGCCCGATAGCGGTGTCAAGCGATTCCGGGTAGCATACCGTCCGGCGAGCGACCTGGTAGAGCCCGCGGTCGGCACCGCGTCCGGCATCCGCACGAACTGGGTCCTCTCCGTGTGGGATTCCGGCCTTGGCTACTGCCGGTACACCGGAAGCCTCGACACCGACGCCAACGGCTGGATGGATGCCGCCGCCTATCTGGACGCCAAGGCGGGCGGCCCCAGCACCGGCTTCTGCACCAACTCGAGCTTGCGGTTGGCTGTCTGGGACACGGCCGGTCATACGTCGGGGTTCGGGCCTGCCGATCCGGATGGTCACTACCGGCTGTGGCTGGAGTGGTACGACAACGCGAACGTGCCGCACCGCGAGCCGGTCGACCACTCGATTCAGCTTGACAACACGAAGCCCAAGATCAACGTGCATCCGGACGGGACGAAGAAGCTGAAGGTCACGCTGCCGGATGGCACCACGACCTTGGACGCGTGTGGCGAGGCGCCGCCCGGTACGTCCACCTTCAAGGTCTACGCCGACTTCGAAGACGCCTATTACTGGGGTTACCACCTGATCGTCAAGGGCGGGAACCCACCGAAGTCGATAAGGTATCCTCTGCCGCCACCGGCAAGCGGCTGGCACGACTACTACGACGGCACGCCTGAAGTCAGCAAGACCGATGACACCGGCACCGCGCCCGATGGATCGATCGTCCACCTGCGGGACATCGACATGAACGACCTGGGCAAGTCCTTCACGGATTGCTGCTACGTGCTGGACCTCAGGATACGGGATGCGGCCATTCGGCACAGCTTCAACGGCCGGACGACCAATGACAACAGCGGCTCGAACGCATGGTGGGACAGCGCGTTCATCACGTTCTCGGCCGCTCCCGGTCCGTAGGCCCGACGCCGTTCACTCGCAACGGCCCGCCATCGGGCGACCGGTGGCGGGCCGCCACATGCGTGCAGGGCGTGACTGATCCTTCGAGCGCCGTTGGCCGTAGTTGCATTGACTCGCTCATATGCAGTCTGGTAGCATGGCCCGCACTTATGAAGATCCACCGCGGCGTGTGTGTTATTGCCCAGCGGCTCGTGTGCATTGGCGTCGGACTTGGCCTGCTGAGCATGCAGGGCGAGGTCATGGCGTCGCCCCATCTTCCGGCCGCCGGTTCCCTGGATTATCGTGCAAATGAAGGCGACGCGGCGCGCCCGGACACCGACACCACCGGGTGGCCCCCTTTCGCTCTCCCCTGGGCCGACGATTCGGCATCGCTGATATCCGCCTCCGACTTGCTGATCGACTTCGCGGGCCAGGATCCGGCCACGGTGATCGACACACGCGGGTTCGTGCAGGCTGATGATGCCGGTCACTTCGTCTTCACCAACACGGGCCGGCGTGCACGTTTCTGGGGGACGAATCTGACATTCAGCGCCGCCTTTCCGCCTTGTCCGGAATTCCCTCCCGGGCCCGACGAGTTCGACGACGTCGATGCCGCCGAGAAACTCGCGGGGCGGTTGGCCAAGTTGGGCTTCAATGCCGTTCGCCTGCACCACATGGACAACGGCAGCAGGCCTCGCGGCATCTGGCTAAGCGCTTGGGACAACACTCAGCAGATCGACCCGGTGCAGCTGGGCCGGCTCGACTGCCTCGTCTTCCAGCTCAAGCGGCGGGGCATCTACGTTGATCTGAACCTGCACGTGAGCCGCAACTTCACCCGTAACGACGGTGTGACGGCCGCCGGTGCATTCCGAGATTCGCGGATCCGGTACAACAAGGGGGCCACGCTGTTCGATCCAGTGATGATCGCCCTCCAGCGGCAGTACGCCGCGCATCTCCTGAAGCACGTCAATCCGTATACGGGCCTGGCCTACACCGATGACCCCGTCATCTTGACCACCGAGACCACGAACGAGGATTCACTGTTTCTCTCCTTCGCGCACGACGGGCTGAACCACGTCCCCGGCGACTCCGAGTCCCTTCCGGCGTTCTACAGCCGTGAGCTGGACGGCTGGACCGCGGTCTCGGGGACCGGACCGGTGTTCAACCGACTGCTCAATCCCGGCTTCGAGGAGGACCTAGCCTCGGGCGATTGGTACCAGTACATCGGCGGGGCAGCCGCGGCCACGTTCGGGGCGGACCCGGACGCCCCTGAGGGTAGCCGAGCGCTGCGAATTGACATAACGCGGACTGACGACGCGGATTGGCACGTGCAGTTCGGTCAAGGCTACTTAGCCCTGCTGGCGGGGCACGACTACCACTTGTCATTTGCGGTCCGAGCTAGCCAACCAACCACCGTCACGGGCGCCGTGATGCGGAACGGCGAGCCGTGGGATTCGCTGGGATGGGAGGCTGACGTCGACCTCACCACCGAATGGGTGACGCACTCGATCACGTTTACGGCCGGTTCGACGGCCTTCGGTGGGGCGCGGGTGTCATTCGACGTGGGTCAGACACCGCTGACGTTGTGGTTCGACGACTTCCGCTTCCACGAAGTGGATGCCTTCCGTGGCTGGCTGGGTTGGCTGGAGGACCGCTACGTGAGCACGGACCCGCTAGCTGCTGCTTGGGCGCCATCGGACCCGGTGCCTGAGACGGAGATGCTGGCCAATGGCGGCTTCGAGCTCGGCCTTACGGAGTGGGTGACTCAGACCGTTGGTGCGGCGACTGCCGCGTCCTGGGTGGTGGATCCGACGCAGGTAACCACCGGGCGGCAGTCGTTGAAGGTGGCGGTCACGGGGGTGGACGGCACGGGCTGGCACGTCCAGTTCTGGCAGCCCGGGATGGCTGTCACCGGGGGCCAGAAGTACCGCGTGTCGTTCGATGCCCGCGCCGACGTGCCGGGTACGATCGGCTACAGTGTGATGCAGGACCATGAACCGTGGGACGGGCTGGGGCTCTGGGGTTCAGCGTCGGTCGGCACCAACTGGAGGAGCTTCAAGGCCGTGTTCGAGGCCACGCGGGATGACCCGGATGGGCGCGTCGGGTTCACGGTAGGGCAGCTTGTGCGGTCGGTCTGGTTCGACAACGTGAGCATGACGCCGTACAACCCACGCGGCCTGCTGCCTGGCGAGAGCCTGGAGTCGAACCGGGTGGCCCGCCTGCGCCGCCACGAGATGGACGCCTATACGGCACAGCGTGTGCGGGACACACTGGAGTTCTACGACGAGACCCAGGCGGGCGCGTTTGCCGGGATGCGGGACGCGATCCAGAACAACCTGGGCTCGCGGTCCCTCAACACCGGCACCGCCAGCTACATCGACAGCCTGGCTGACATCCGTGCGAACTCAGAGCTGGACTTCGTGGACAACCATTTCTACTGGGACCATCCGTCTTGGCCCGACGTGCCGGCTTGGTCGCCCACGGGCTGGTTCATCCGCAACGATGCTTGGGTGAACCACCCGTTTCGGGGCCTGTTCGACATGGCCGTGACGGCGGTGCAGGGCAAGCCGTTTACGGTCAGCGAGTTCAACGAGGTGTTCCCCAATCGCCACGCCGTCGAGGGACCCTTGATCATGACGACGTTCGCCAACCTGCAGGACTGGGACGGCGTCTTCATGTTCGCCTTCACTCATGACCAGCGCAACTACGATGCCCAACGCGTGACGGGTTACTTCGACATGGCCGGCAATCCGGTGGCGACGGCGCTGATGCCTGTGGCCTCCCGGCTGTTCCTCGGCCAGCAAATCGACCCGGCTCCCGACGAGAGCAGGCTCGCGTTTACCCAGAACGATACGTACGACAGCGTGCGCTACGGGTGGTCCGGGAGCGGCGCGGTCTTCCTCGAGGAGGCAAGAGGCGTGGACCCGGCAGCAGCTTTCGGTAGCCGGCTGCGGACGTCGAGTTTCCGGGCCGCCTTGCCGGTCACTCCTACGCTGTCGACGCCAGCCGGACCGGTGTACGAGAGCGCCGGTGGGCAGCTGAGGTGGGATGTATCAGATCCAGCGCGTGGCCGGTACTTGTTCGACGCGCCGCGGGCCCAGGGAGCGGTGGGATTCTTGGCCGGGCGGGCGATTACGCTGTCGAACGTGTCGCTGGCCCTCCCGCCGGATACCGCCGAGTTCGGAGCGGTCACCCTCCAGAGCCTTGACGACAGGCCGATCGCCGAATCGACCGAACTGCTGCTCGGTGTTTTCACCCGCGTGGAGAACACCGGCATGGTGTGGAATGACGACCGTACGTCTCTTGACGATCGGTGGGGCACGGTGCCGACGCTGATCGAGCCACTGCGGGCCACCGTCCAGCTGAGCCTGCGGGGGGCCAGCGACGCCGAAGTGTGGGCGCTGGACGAGACGGGTGCACTGCACCACCGGGTCGTACACAGGGCTTGGCCGGGGCACGTTAGGTTCGAGGTCGACACCACTGCCGACATCGCGTTGTGGTATTTCGTGCGCCGAGTTCCGGGGATCTACTTGCCCCGAGTCGAGCGGCGGTAGGGGCGACGCGGCGGGTCGCCCCGCGCCGGTCGACCACTCCCGCCGACATGTACCCGCTGTCCGTCTCGACGCATGCGGTGCTGAGAGCAGCGCTCTCTCGGGTCACTCC
>CAYYVH010000164.1:0-8758 GCA_964475075.1 uncultured Anaerolineales bacterium
AGGGGCCGCAAGGGTACGTCTACCGGTCGCGCGCCGATGGATCCGAGATGACCGAACTGGTGCGCTTCGAGCTGGATTACCCCCGCGGCATGCGGTGGAACAACTGGGACGACCGCGTGCGCGGACCGGTGGGGCAGCGGTTCTACCAACAGGGCATTGCCCAGCCGATGATCAGCGACATCGAGTTCACGCTGGGCGGTGAGCCGATTCTCGGGATCCGGGACCGGATGTCTGACATGCTGCCGGTCCTCTTCAGGGACGGCTGGCACCCGGGCGTCGGGGACGTGCTGCCCGGGCACCGCACGGACGACGGCTGGTCAGTCATTACCGGATCGGAGCACTACGTGGACCAGATCACGGTGGACGAGTCCGCGTGGGGCGGGCTGGCGGCGTTCCCGGGCTTCGACTTCGTCGTCTCGTCGGCCCTATGGCCCACGCATTTCTGGGAGGGCGCCACGTCGCTGGGGGCGTTCTGGCTGTGGAACGGATCTGGTGGGATCGCCCGCCGGGAGCCGATCCAGCCGGACTACGCCGTGGGACCCGCCGGCATCCTGGCCAATGGCCTCGGCGACGTGGAGCCCTTGTGTCCTCGTTCAGTAGACACACGCCCAGATGTCCCACCCACGGCTACCAGCTTCGCCGCCACGGCGACGAGCGCATCGGCCACCGAGACTGCGACCGCGCAGGTCACCCAGCCACCTGTTCGGGGAGCGACGCCGGTCGCGCCGCCCGAGGGATTCGATGAGGTAGTCAGGGCGAGTTGCCTCAGAAACAACCCCTACGCGGCGACGGTCTGCTACCAGCTCGAGAACTATGTGGCGGTCGTGTGGCCGTTTATCTGGGATGCGCCAGCAATTGTGGCCTTCCGGGATACGCCTGACAGCGACCCGGTCTACATGTTGGCCTCCCTGCGCCAGGTGGGCACGTCCATGGGGCTCGCCTACAGCGGCTCCGAACGGGCTCTGTACGCCGCCGCGTATCACAAGCGAATGGCGTTCTTCGGCCATGGCGGGCCAGGCGCCATCTACCGCGTCGATCTGACCTCAGGGGACGTGGCGCTCTTCACCCAGGTGCCCGACGCCGGTCCCGACCTGCACGATCCCGATCCCGAGCATCTCGACCAATCTGGGCGCGACTGGGCGGGGAAGCTGAGCCTGGGGGACGTGGACCTGAGCACCGATGAACGCACGCTCTTCGTCGTTAACCTGAACGATCGGCGGCTATACCGCTACGACGTGTCCTCGGGCAGCCTTCTCGGCAGCTTTCGGCCCGGTTCGGCGGCTGAGGACTGGGCGGAGGACGCCCGGCCGCTCGCACTCGCGTACCACCGCGGCCGGCTTTACCACGGGGTGGTCAACTCCGCCGAGACCACGCGGCGCCGTGAGGATATCGAAGCCAACATCTACGAGTCCCGGCCGGATGGGTCCGACATGAGACTTGTCGCACGGTTCCCCCTCGACTACGAGCGGGGCACGATGCAGATCCCGGGTGTCGTGGGGCAGCCGTCGCACGAGGTCTCGATCGACTGGCAGCACTGGCAGAGCGGCGAGAACGACTTCAGCGACCGCCGCGCCCAGCTGTCGGTGTTTCCCCAACCCATGTTGGCCGACATCGAGTTCGCGCCGGACGGCGCCATGATCGTCAGCGTGCGGGATCGTCATGCCGATATGTCGGCCGGCAGCCAGATGTTCCTCGGCGGCGCCTACCTGAAGCCGGGCCTGAGTGCCGGCGACGTCCTGCGACTTCCTTTCAATGGCACGGATTGGTTGGGCCCGCCGGATCACGGGTTCCTCGGCCGCACCGCCGGTTCTGATACCGTCGAGTCGATCATCGGCGGGTCGGCTTGGCTCACCGGCGTAGATCAACTGCTGACGGGCCGGCAGTGGCTGCTGCCGGGTGTGTCGGACCCCTTCTACGGTGTGGGGCACGTGGCAGGTGTCGTGTGGCATGACGACCGCGGCAACCCACTGCGCCTGGAGTCGACCTGCCATCTCCGGGCCTTCCAGAATCCGATCGTTCCCCACACGCTGCGAGCAATGCCTGCCTCGCCCTTGCACAACGAGTGGCTGCCGAGCGGGGGCATGGGCGACATCGAGGTGCTGTGCGGCCCGCCAGTGCCTACGCCTTCTCCGTCGCCCTCTCCCACGCCCTCCACGACGGCTACCGCGTCGGCGACGATCACACCGACCCGCACACCGGCTCCCGCGTATCTGCCGATCCTTCTGTACCAGTGCGACCCGCAGTTCCAGCACGTGGACGTGGTGCTCGTGATCGATGCGTCGACCTCGATGCTCGAAGACACACGCGCGGGTCGACCGAAGAGAGACGCGGCGCGGGAGGCGGCACTGCTGTTCCTCGAGCGCATGAAGCTCCCGGGTGACCAGCTGGCGGTGGTGGCATTCAACGCCGACGCCGCGGTGCTCCAGGAGCTGACGGGCGATCGCGAGGCGCTCGAGGACGCCCTGCGTGGGACCGAGAACAGGGAGCTTACCCGGATCCACCTCGGGATTCGGGCGGCTCACCGGTTGTTGACCGGTACGGGCCACATCGTAGACAACACGCCGGCCATGATCGTGCTGACCGACGGTCGCAGCAACCCGGATCCCGTGCAGTTGGCCATCGACGCTGCCAACGCGGCGAAGTCCGACGGAATTACCATCTTCACTGTCGGGTTGGGTGAGACCATCGAGCGGGACGCACTGGAGCGGATCGCGACTCGGTCCGACTATTACCGACACGCACCGGACGGGGAGGACCTGGGGCCGGTCTACGAACGGATCGCCTACGAGATCCCGTGCCCGCCCGCGCCGGATTGGCCTCTCCGACCGTAGAGCTAGATGACTGATCTGCTTGTCACAATAATGGGATACCCAAATCACCATTGAAAAACTTGTCAATGCCCCGGCACCTTCAGACTCTCGCGAAGTCGCGGTCGAGGTGTTACAGGGCGAGCTCTTCCTCCATATGCGGCCGCGGCCGGAGTTCAGGGAGTTTTTCGGCCCGATTGTCACCGCCGGGCACGAGGAACTGCCCGAGGATGCGTTCGATTAGGTCGTACAACAGGGCTTATGGAAACAAGAGACGCCGGTCTCTTCTATTGCGATGCCTACTCGGCGCGCCGCCACCAAGCTATGATTTTGGGAATGATCGGGTGTTCACCCAGTCACGGGGAAACTACGGAAAGCCGGGGAGACCCCTACTACGCACTCGCGAATCTCCTCCAGGCCGTGTCGGTCTTGGCTACCGGCACCGAGGGCCTGAAGCCACGCCTGGAGCAGGCGCATCTGGTGCTGGCAACAGTGTTCGAGGGCGACCTACCCGATGAGCTTCAGGAGGATCTGGTCTGGGTTCGGCATGAACTCACGAAGCGCCGGACGCGCGAGGAGGAACCCGAGCGATACGAGAATGATCCGCTGTTTGAGGGGTGGGTGAGAGCCACTCTTCGAGGTATGCGCTTCAACAAGGCGCAGCAGATAGCCGAGCGCATCTGTTACATCGCATTCAGGCTAGACGAGCTCTTGGGCCATCCCTATGATGTTGTTCACCCTTCACGGTGAACCCGCTAGACCGCTTCCTCGTGTCTCGGATCCGGCTCCAGGCCAGGGACATGGCTTTAAGGCCCTGGTGCGACGCTGCGCAGACCGCCCGCGGCATACGCAGTATTCGAGGTTCTACGATTTACCGCATGGGTCCGATTACAATAGGGAACCGCAGCCGAGCGGTGGCGACCGCGCGCGGCCGAGGTGCGTCTGAAAGCCGGGTGCGAGCGAATCCGCAGTCGGCGCGTAACGAAGGGCGAACGCGATGACCTACGTGAAGGCCGTTGCTGTACTGACGGCGGTCACCTTGTGCGTGTTGATTGCCAGCGCCGAGGCCGGTTTCGGGGCACAGCCAGAGGTCCGTCGCAGCGCGGCAGTTTATCTCGAAGGAGACACAGCCTTTGTGTCAGCCGGGCCGTACGGTCTCAGTGTGGTGGATGTCTCCGATCCTCATGCACCACGCCGAATCGGCGCCTATGGCCGAGCTGGTTGGGCGCTCAGTTCCGCGTTGCACAGGGGGCACGTGTACGTCGCCGCTGGTTATGGCGGACTCCACGTCGTCGACGTCAGCGATCCCTCTGAGCCCCGCCGAGCCAACTGGATCACGCTATCGGACGACGTTCACGGTGTGCTTGTGCGAGGCGCGCTGCTCTACGAGGGGAGCGAGATTGGACTGCGGACGTGGAGCCTAGCCGATGCGACGCTCCCCCAGTTGCAGGGAACCCTCGAGATCAGGGGGCCTACGTGGAGCATCGCGCTGGTCGGCACCACCGCATACCTGGCGGCCGGCTCAAGCGGTCTCCACATAGTTGATGTATCGGATACGACGCGGCCGGCCCCGCTAGGTACTTACAACATGGACTGGGCCCGCGGCATTGACGTGGCCAGCGGCATCGCGTACGTAGCAGGCAGCACCGACGGCCTTTTCATCTTCGACGTCGGTGACCCTCAGCAACCGCATCTGATCGCCGTCGTAGACACGCCAGGATATGCCACAGCGGTCGATGTTGAGTCCGGATTCGCATTCGTTGGAGACTGGGCTACCGGCGTCCAGATCATCGACGTCTCAGACCCCGCGACGGCATTTTTAGCGGCTTCCCACCCTGTTCGAGGGCGTGTGCACGGAGTCACGGTGAGGGACTCCACGCTGTATGCGGCAACGACGCACGGTAGCTTGGTGCTCCTTGACGTGGCCGATCCGGCCCACCCGCGCGAACTAGGTCAGTACCGACCGTTTCAGCTCTTCGTCCCACATGTGACGACGGGGCGACACTGAGCAAGGTCGTTCGAAAAGGGGGGGGCGACGGCGCGTGCCAGGCTCCCGCCTGTGCGGGGTTGCGTCAAGTCCTCGCACGGCAGTCACCAGACGTAAGCGCCGTAGGGCGACGCTACTCACTCGCCGCCGCACCCGCGGGCGGTCTGGGGTTGCGGTCCGGCGGTGATCGGCCTATGGTTGAGGTGCCATGCCCCGAACGGCTCTGCTCATCTGCGTGTTTGCGGCCGCGGTTGGCGCGTGCGAGTCGATGGCGATACCCGAGCCCACTGAGGCAGTGCCCACAAGTGCGCTGGCGGGCACCGCGGAGAAGGTGTCAACCGATGATGGCTGGGGTGCACTTCCTCCATTCCCGCCAGAGCTGTACCCCACTCCATGGTCGACCCCGACGACGTGCGGCAACTGCACCCCGCCGCCCCCGACTACCTTGGTTGATCCCATGCTGAAGCCGATATGGACACTCGGCGGGCCGTGGATGACACCGCATCCGACGCCGATAGGCACCTGGCCAGTTCCAGCTCCGACGCCCACTGCGATGGCTATGCCGACATCTGGGGGCACGGAGCCGACTCCTGACCCCACCCTAGCGAAGCTCCTAGAGGAATTGCTCGACAGGTTGCCAGCCCGCACTCCGAATCCGACAAGCTACTTCATCACGATCACCCCGCCCCCCAACCCGCCGACCGCGATTCCGCCACCTGCGACACCCTGAATTCTGCGACCGCAAACACCGCCCGCAGGAGCCGCCGAGGACCCGCAGGGTTCGCGGAGGTGGTTAGCGCGGAGCAGGAGGCGGAGCGCCGAGAACGCCTGTGAGTGTTGCGGAAGGGTCGCGATCGGCCTATGGTTGAGGTGCCATGCCCCGACCAGCTCTCGTTCTCTTCCTCTTTGTGTCCGTGACTGCCGCGTGTGGCCCCACACCAACAGTCAACCCTAACGCAGGCAACGTTACCCTTGTGCCCCCTCTCACCCTCATGGCGACGTACGAATGGTCCCGGCCCACAGTCAGCCTACAGCCGCCACGCAATCCCTTTGTGTTCCCGACGGATTGGGAGGAGCAGACCCCCGTTCCACCAACCGACGATGATCGGAACCCACCGGTCACCGCCACGTTTCCGGGCGGCTCGCCCCCCTCTGGGCCGACCAACACAACCCGGCCGGGCTTGCCCATCAAACCGACCCTCCCCCCGGGGGCCACTGGCGAGTACGCCAAGACGCCAACCCCGGGATACCCGACTCCCGACCACGGACCGCCTCCAATCTCAACACCCTAGTGCCCTTGAGGCTCAACGCCCAGCTGAGGCAGCGGAGGACAACATGACCACCTCGACTCTCTCACGACTCGGAACCACGCTGGCGGTGGCCTTCCGCCTCGCCGTCATCGCCCTCGCCATCTACGGTGGTGCTGACCTGACCCGCTCGGTCCTCGCGCAGGAGGAGTATGCTGCCTACGTGCCGTACGCCCAGCAACCGGCGATGCTTGAGGAGCGAGTGGCGGAGCTGGAGTACATCCTGGAGCATGTCGGTCGATCTGGAAACACGATCTACTTGAGGGGGGCTAACTTGCAGGTGGTGAACGGCACGGGCTTCACAGGCACCACCAACGGACTCGGCAACATCATCATCGGCTACAACGAGCACCGGGACAGACCAGGAGAGTGGGTGGACCACAGCGGCTCGCACATGTTAGTGGTGGGTTCCCTCCACAACTACTCGAGCTTCGGCGGCATTGTGGCAGGCTCAGGTCACACGGTTGACGGCGCCTATGCGGTAGTGAGTGGAGGATTCCGCAACACTGCCTCCGGCGACTGGTCCTCCATCAGTGGTGGGTCAGGCAATACCGCCAGCGGCACGCACGCATCGGTCAACGGCGGAGAAGAGAACTCCGCAAGCGGGCGCGGTTCCTCGATCTGCGGCGGCGAGAGTAATACTGTGAGCGGAATATCGGCCACGATCAGCGGCGGCGGTGAAAACGTTGCACAAGGACACCTGTCATCAATCAGTGGAGGTGGAGGCAACACAGCCGCGGGCGAATTGACGTGGATCGGCGGCGGCGCCCAGAACCGGGCATACGGCGAGTTGGGGGCGGCAATGGGTGGAGAGTACAACGTCGTCACTGGCACGCTCGCGGTGGCAAGCGGCGGGAGTGGGAACCACGCGATGGCGGACTACGGCGCAGTCTGGGGAGGACTGGGAAACGTCTCGTCTGACCACTTCGCCACTTCATGTGGGGGCCAGGCCAACGTAGCATCAGGTGAGTACTCAACGGCAGTTGGCGGCGAGAACAACCAGGCTGAGGGGATCTCGGCGACAGTCCTGGGCGGCATGTTCAACGTGGCGAAGGACTGGGCCGACCTTGTGAGTGGAGGGTCCGAGAATACCGCATCTGGAGGCCAGTCGACAGTGTCCGGCGGCCAGAGCAACACGGCCACAGGTCAGGCCGCAACAGTCCACGGTGGCGACGGGTGCACTGCCGCCGGTGATTGGTCCTCCGTCTCCGGCGGCCGGGACCGCACTGCGCCCGACCAGCACAACTGGGCCGCCGGCAGCCTGCTCGAGCCAGAGTAGTCGCCAATGCACGGCGAGAGCTCCGAAAGGCGACGTCGCACTTGAGGGTTTACGTCGAGCTTATCAGGGCCAGAAGGGCTGGACCTGTTCTTTGACTTCCGCGACCGCAACTATGGTACGATGTGGAATGCCCTTACGTCGCTGCCAAACAGGAATGTGGCCTCGAGACCGATTCTCTCTAGCGCAAGTCTCCCGTGCCGGTAGACGATGTGGTCACAGCCAGCCCAACGAATCTCCCTGGCCTCGTCGCTTCCCGCCAACTTCAGTCCCCGCGCCACATCATGCTGCTTGACGTAGACGGCATCTCCCGATCGGAAGAGCATCGTCGGCTCGCAAGGGCTCCAACCTAGGAAGCTCATGTCTGCGTGAACGGCGTGCACCTCTGCGGGATCCAAGCGTATTCCCGACTCATCTACGCCAACC
The DNA here is from genome assembly GCA_964475075.1 of uncultured Anaerolineales bacterium. Lineage (GTDB taxonomy): Bacteria > Chloroflexota > Anaerolineae > Epilineales > Epilineaceae > CAYYVH01. The sequence goes on from CAYYVH010000164.1 coordinate 7,804, forward strand.
ACTACAAGCTCAGACCACCGCCCAGGTGGCGGATAGCTCGCCGAGGGTACAACGGCCGGACGCATAATCGCCAGCCGGGTGAGAGCAGGATCGAGGTTCAGACCGTAGGACCCGTCAAGCGCTGACTCCACGTGCAGTGCATCCCGAGGTACTTCCACCTTCACGGCCGGCCGCTGATCCAGGTACAGGAAGTGCACAAGCACCGGCGTGTCACCGTGCCAATATGCCGTGCCGGAAGCATCGGGAGTGATCGTGGCGAGTACGATCCCTGAGCCGTCAGGCATCCACACGGGCTCCTCCACGGCGCGCCACTCGCTTTCGGTGTTTACGGAGGGATACCCCAAGAGCCGCGTCTCCGTAACGCCTTCTACTTCGGCAACAAAGAGGGCCCTGCGACCCGGAGCGATGTCGGGACGCACCACCGCTAACTTCGATCCATCAGGTGAGTAGGCGATGGCTTCCGCCTTGCGCATGCCTAGGCGCAGGTGGATCTCGCCGTTTTCAAGGTCGACTAGCCAGAGGTCGTCTTGGGGCGATGGACCAAATGGGTCGGTGTCACACGTTGTCGTCGAAAGCGCGAGTCCGCTCGAGTCTGGTCGCCAAACAACATCGCCGATGCATGAACCGTTTGGCAGGACCATCTCGGCGCTCTCGGGAGCCGGAAGCTCCGACCCTTCGATCGCCAGCGCTGGCTCACCACCTTCGTACGGTAGGACGATGAGCTGCTCGGAAACGGTCGTACCGTATGCTCCTTCCGGGCCAAGTAGCTCGACTGCGATCCACTGACCGTTGGGCGAGACGAGCGGATCGGCCAGTGCATCGTGCTCCAGCAAGAGACGGGGTTCACCCGTGCCGTCGTACGCCCAGAGCCCGATCCGGTCGACGTAGACGAGGGAGAACGTGCTAGCAGGAGGCTCAGGGGAGGTGCCTTCTCCGGGATAGGCGCGGACTTCGG
>CAYYVH010000165.1:0-8726 GCA_964475075.1 uncultured Anaerolineales bacterium
CGCGTGTCTCCGCGCGAGAGCGCAGAAGGGTATCCCGCGCCGAGTGCTGAACCCACGCCAACGTCCACCGCAGCTTCAGCCGGCTATCCGTAGCCGTCCTCAGTACACCGATCGCCCGCGGACTACGCGCAAGCCGACCATGTTGCCCCGGAAATCAGGGTGGTTCCAATGGCGGTACGCACAGCGGGCCGAGTGGCCCATGAACGGCCACGCGCCGCCGCGCGCAACGCGGTAGGAGCGAGCCTCACCGCCAAGTAACTCGCGGCCGTCCCCCGCGTTGTAGGGGTACGCTGTGGGTCGGGAGCTGCACCACTCCATCACGTTACCGCCCAAGCCTTCGACCTTGTAGGGGCTCTCCCCATCGGCGAATGTGCCCACGGGGCAGGTGCCCCCGATCCCCCCTTCCGCCGTGTTGCACACCGTGGCGAAGAACGCGTCGCCCCACGGGTAGCGGCGGGCTGGCATTGGGTTAGGGCGTGCCCGCCGTCGGTCAAGGGTCAGGCCACCGCGGGCGGCCTTCTCCCATTCGGCTTCGGTCGGAAGACGGATCACCTCTGTCGGCTTGAGCTCACCGCGCGCGCCCAACCGATCCGTGAGCCAGCGACAGTAGGCCACCGCCTCATACCAGCTGACTCCGACCACCGGGTGGTTGGGCAGCTGGTATGCCTGTTTCCAATAGTGGGGCGCCGTTATCGCCTGCGACGTGCGCCAGGCCCAACCGTCATCCAGCCACAGCCCCTTGTCTTCATACCCGCCATCCTCGACGAACTGCCGGTAGGCCTGGTTGGTGACGCTGTAACGCCCGATCCGAAATGTCTTGACGTCGACCTCGTGCTGGGGCAGGGCATTCGTGTCTGCCTCGGGCTCACCAGGCACGCCACCCATGATGCAGGGGCCGCCCGGGATTTCCAGCAACGGGCCAAGGAACTCCGGGCCCTCGAGCCGCGCGTCACCGACGGACCCGAGCACGTTACCCACCCTCCGGCGGGCGTCCACGTCCATCCGCGCGTCCGTCAGCATCGCCTGAAGACGCTCCCCAGCCGCCGCCCCAATCTCCAGCAGGGCCGCCGCTGCCTCCGCTTGGTCAGCCCGGCCTCCGCTAGCCAGCTGTTGGATCAGAGCGTTGATTCGCTCCTCCTCGACCTTGGCCGGGGTACCGGCATCCATCGCTTCGGTATCGTCGGGCATCTCGCCATCCTTGCTCTCGGGAACGTGGTTCCGGCTATGACGCTCGCATTATAACAGAGCCGCCGGCTGGTTTCAACGGCATCCGTACGAGGTACACAGGTGCCAGGCGGTGGACCGATCCAACGCTGCACCAACTGTCGTCACGTGCTAAACTGGCGGCATGGTCAATCCCGCCGGTCTCGAGGTGTACCGGCACCGCATTTCATCCGTGGCCGAGGCGATGGGCGCGACGCTGCAGCGTGCCGCCTATTCGCCCAACATCAAAGAACGCCGGGACTTCTCGTGTGCCGTTTTCGACCGACGCGGTCGGTTGCTGGCACAGGCAGCGCACATCCCGGTCCACCTGGGTGCCATGCCGGCAGCGGTGGATGCGGTGCGCCGGCGCGTGCGCCAGTGGTCCCGCGGCGACGTCATAGCCCTAAACGATCCCTACCAGGGCGGCAGCCACCTGCCGGACATCACGACGGTGTCGCCGGTGTTCGCCGGCGAGGGCACGGAGCCAGCGCTGTTCGTCGCCACCAGGGCGCACCACGCCGACGTGGGTGGCGCCGCACCGGGCTCACTGCCCTTGGTGCGCGATCTCCTGGCCGAGGGCATCGTCCTGCCACCGGTCCGCTTGGCCCGGAAGGGACGGCTTGTGGCCGATCTCGTGGCGATTCTGTGTGCCAACTCGCGCACGCCGGAGGACCGGCGCGGCGACCTCGAGGCCCAACTGGCAGCCCATCGAACGGGCACGCGCCGTCTCGAGGAGCTCCTGGCGCACGACGCGGGAGCATTCGCGCGAGCGGGAGACGCGCTTCTCGCCTACAGCGAGCGCCTGACACGCACCCGGTTGAAGTCCCTACCCGACGGCATCTACGCCTTCGAGGATGCCCTGGACGGTGACGGGTTGCGTGAGCAGCCCTTAGCGGTCCGCGTCCGCGTCCTCGTGGACGAGGGCACCCTGACGGCAGACTTCACCGGCAGCGCTCCCCAAGCCCCCGGCGGTGTGAACGCCCCGCTGGCCGTCACCGCATCGGCCGTTTTCTACGTCGTGGTTTGTCTCGTTGGCGACGTGCCGATCAACGCCGGCACCTTCGCCCCCGTCGAGGTCATCGCCCCACGGGGCAGCCTGCTCAATCCGCGCCCACCGGCAGCCGTCGCCGGCGGCAACGTGGAGACGAGCCAGCGCATCGTGGACGTCCTGCTGGGTGCGCTGGCCGAGGCGGCACCGGAGCGCATCCCGGCCGCCAGCCAAGGCACGATGAACAACGTGATGATCGGCGGAATCGATCCCCGGTGCGGGCGTCCCTTCAGCTATTACGAAACCATCGGCGGTGGCGCCGGGGCCGGTGAGGGTGTTCCGGGCACCTCCGGCATTCAGGTTCACATGACAAACACACTCAACACGCCAACTGAGGCCCTCGAGACCGCGTTTCCTCTGCGGGTCGAGGCGTATCAGTTGCGCCGCGGCTCGGGTGGCGCCGGTCGTTTCCCGGGCGGCGACGGCCTTGAGCGCCGGCTGCGCTTCCGCGCCGCGGCGAGCGTGACACTGCTCACCGAACGGCGGATCGGTCGGCCCTGGGGGCTGGCGGGCGGCGAGCCCGGTGCACCCGGCGAGAACCTGCTCCACTCCCAACAGGGCAAGGCCAGGCTACCGGGAAAGGTGGCCTTCGACGCCAACCCGGGAGACCTACTCGTCATTCGCACTCCCGGCGGTGGCGGCTGGGGCAGCCCGACCAGTGAACGATTTCGCAAGTCCTTCCACTCCGCCCAAGCTCCCCCGTTGCTGGATGGACCGGACTGACGGCTGATAGCCTACGATGGAATAGGCGGGCGACTTCTGAGAAGCTGCACTAACGCCGCGCCCACTACGGCAAGTGGGGCAACGCGTAGAGAATCACCAGTAGGGCTATCACCCAGCCTACCACGCTCAGCAGGAACAGCCGGTCCCGGAGCAAGACGTCCTCCGGCGCTCCGCCCATTCCCCGTACCTGCACCAGGTAGAGGTAACGCAAGATGGCATACAACACGAACGGGATGGTGAGCAGGAGCACGTTTGCCGACACGCTCGGCGGTCGATGGGGCGTCGTAATCGCATACAGCGAATAGGTCACGATCGTGGAAGTGGCGGCGATCAAAATGAAGTGGTCGAGCAGTGAAATCGTGTACTCGCTGAGGCTCAGCCGGTGCCCCCCAGCCGCGTCCGCCAGCACCTGGAGCTCGTGCCGCCGCTTGGCGAAGCCCTGGAAGAGGGCCAGAAAGATCGTCGACAGGTACAAGTACGGCGAGATCGGTTCGTCTATTGCTGCACCCCCGGCCAGAACACGCAGCACGAACCCGCCGGCGATCGTCAGGACATCCATGATCACCATGTGCTTCAACGCAAACGTGTAGGCTAGCTGCAACACGAGGTAGGAGCCGATCACCCAGCCCACAAGGGGGCGGATCGCGAATCCCCCGGCCACGGCTGCGGCAGCGAGCAGCCCAGCGGCCACGAGGGCGACCCCAGCGGCGAGCTCACCGGCCGGAAGCGGTCGCTGGCACTTGACTGGGTGCCTTCGATCGCTCTGGAGGTCCACCACGTCGTTGAGGAGATACACCCCACTGGATGCTGCACAGAAGAGCACGAATGTGGCGAGGGTGGCCAACGTCTCCGCGCGCTGACCCAGCTCTTGCGTCAGCACCAACGCGGCGAAGACGAAGCTGTTCTTGGTCCACTGCCGGGGTCGCATGGTCACCAGGAGAGCCCTGGCGGCCGACCGGCGCCGGGCGTCAGCCGCCGACGACTTCTCGGGGCGCGCGCTGCCGGTCACGGTTTCCACGGCGCCGATTCTAGATCGCCCTTCAGGGCAGGTCAACCCTCTGCCGAGTGGCTGTCTTGTCCAGACTGGACTACCGCTTGACGTGTCGGCAGGGCAATCGTATGCTCCCGCCCGTGCGGAAACGTTTGGACGCGCTGTTGGTCGAGCGGGGCTTGGTGGAGAGCCACGCACGAGCCCAAGCGCTAATCAGAGCTGGCGAGGTCCTCGTCACCGGCCATGTCATGGACAAACCTGGGATGTGCGTCGCGGAGGACGTCGAGCTCGCTCTGCGCCGGCGCCCGCCTTATGTCAGCCGCGGCGGCTACAAGTTGGCGGCGGCCCTGGACGCATTCGATCTAGACCCCACCGGCTGGATCTGTCTGGACGCGGGGGCTTCCGCGGGCGGTTTTACCGATGTGCTTCTTCAACGTGGTGCGCGTCGGATCTACGCCGTGGACGTTGGGCGAGGCCAGTTGGCCTGGTCCCTTCGTTGCGACCAACGCGTCGTCAACATGGAGCGCACGGATATCCGCGCCGTCGACTTGCTGCCCGATCCAGTTCAGTTGGCTACGATCGACGTCGCGTTCATCTCCCTGAAGCGCGTCCTGCCGGCCTGCCGCCGTTTAGTGGATAGCCGAGGGCGGGCCATCGCCCTAATCAAACCTCAGTTCGAAGCCAGCCGCGAGGCCGTCCCGCGTGGTGGTATCGTCCGCGATCCGTCCGTGCACCGCGCGGTCCTCCAGGACGTGCTGCGCTGGTGTACGGCGAACGGCTGGCGCATCGCCGGTGCGATGGCGTCGCCCATCGAGGGCACGGCGGGCAACCGCGAGTTCCTGGCCCTGCTCACGATGCCGTCCGCCCCGAACGTGGCAATCTCCCTCGCCGACGCCATGGCGCAGGCGCTGGGAGACGATGGACCGCCTGGACACACGTCGTAGTCGTAGGGGCGAAGCCATACGTTGGTCGCGAAGCGATACGTTCACTGCGAATCCACACGTTCGTCGCGGATCCGCACGTTCGTTGCGAATCCATCGGACCCGGGTTGGTTGGGCGGTCTGTCTACCGCTTCGTGTACTGCGGTGCCTTGCGCGCGCGCTTGAGGCCCGGCTTCTTCCGCTCCTTCATTCGGGGATCCCTCGTCAGGTAGCCTCCCCGGCGCAAGGAACTCCGAAGGTCGGGGTTGGCCCGCACCAGCGCCCGGGCGAGGCCCTGCATCACCGCACCCGCCTGGCCTCCGAGACCACCGCCAGCGACAACCACAGTCACCGTGTACTCAGACAAGCCTGCCGTGTTGATAGGTCCCATCACGGCTTGCCTGTCACGTCGGCACGTGAAGTACTCGTCGACCGGCCGGCCGTTGATCAACACGACCCCGGCCCCTGTCGGATAGACGCGAACTTGGGCCGACGCCGTCTTGCGCCGGCCCAACCCATAGCTGTATGGCCCCTCAGCCATCATGAAACTCGCTCCTCGAAACCTGTGCTCAAATCCAGCGGCTCGGGCGCCTGGGCCTCGTGCGGGTCTTCCGGCCCGGCGTATACTTTCAACTTGCGCAGTGTCCTCCGGCCAAGACGGTTCCGCGGTAGCATGCCTCGCACGGCCAGTCTGATGACCCGGTCCGGCCAGCGCGCCAGCAAGTCAGCCAGCGTCCGCTCACTCAGGCCGCCAGGATAGCCCGAGTGCCGGTAGTACCGTTTGTCCTCGAGCTTGTTGCCCGTAACCGCGATCTTCTCCGCATTGATCACGACGACGTAGTCCCCCATATCGACATGCGGGCTATAGGCCGGCCGGTACTTGCCGCGCAGAAGCGTCGCCACACGCGTCGCCAGACGGCCCAACGTCCGACCCTCGGCATCCACCAGCCACCAGCGGGGCTTGATGTCACCCGGCTGCGGCGTGTACGTCTTCTGACCCTTCACCTTCCACTCCCATCATGCTTCCCTGTGAGGCCGGGCGGTCCCGTAGCACCTCATCGGCCGGATAGCTGACTCCAACCAAACGCAGGCCCTGCGGCGGCAGGCGCCGTGCCACCGGAGCGCCCTGCGCCTGCTCCAGCACCGCCACAACCGCGCCGACCTCGAGGTGGGCACGCCCCACCTCGACCAGCAGCCCGACCATGCGCCGGACCTGGTGGCGCAGGAAGGCGTTCGCCTCGACCTCACAGACGATCCGGTCGCCCTCGCGGCGCACTTCAAACCGGTCCAGGCGCCGCACCGTCGACCCTCCGGGGGACATAGGTCGCCCTAAGGCGGCGAAATCGTGTGTGCCCACGAACTTCGCCGCCGCCTCGGCCATTCGTGCCGCGTCTAGCGGTCCAGGCAATTGCAGGCTGGTTCGCCGTGCCAACGGCGATCGGGTCGGCAGATCCAGAATCGAGTACGCATAGATCCGGCTCAACGCGCTATGGCGGGCGTGGAAACCCGGCGGGGCTACCGATAGCTCCCGGACGACCACATCTTCGGGCAGACGCGCGCACAGGGCCCCCGACAGCTCTGCCTCACCTCGCTCCCAAATCGTGTCAAAGTGCGCTACCTGGCCCGTGGCATGGACCCCCGCGTCGGTCCGCCCGGCGCCCACCACGCGGGACGCCTCACCCGTAACCGCCCTGACCGCCGCCTCCAACTCGCCCTGAACAGATCGTTCGTCGGCCTGGCGTTGCCACCCGGCAAAATCAGTTCCGTCGTACTCGATGACGACCCGCAGACGCAAAGCAATCGTCTAACCGACCAACTCGAGAAACACCATCGGCGCTGCGTCGCCGGCGCGCGGACCCAGCTTGACGATCCGGGTATACCCCCCCGGCCGCCCGGCCATGTCCGGCCCGATGACGTGTATCAGCTTGTCTACGACAGCCTTGTCGTGAATCTCACGCATGACCTGCCGTCGGGCGTGCAGATCCCCAACCCGCGCCAGCGTGATGATCCGCTCGGCCTCGCCCCGGACCGCCTTCGCCTTGGCCTCGGTGGTCTTGATCCGCTCGTGGCGGAACAGGTCTGTCATCAGGTTGCGGAACAATGCTCGCCGGTGGGCGCTCTTGCGCCCCAGCTTGCGCCCCGCCTTCGCGTGACCCACCCTCACGTCCTCCTAGATACCGCGCCAGCTACGCTTCCTCGCCGTCCTCGTCGGACGGCAGAAACTCGTCGAATCCCTTCGCTTGGAGAGCGTCACGAAGCTCGTCTAGCGACTTCTGGCCGAAGTTGCGGATGACCAGCATCTCCTCGTCGCCCTGCGCCATGCGGTCCAGGATTTCGCCGACCCGCGTCAGGCCAGCTCGCTTCAGGCAGTTGTAAGCCCGCACCGAAAGGTCCAACTCCTCGATTGGTGTCTCGTAGACAGGCGTTGGAATGCCCTCATCCTCCGCCTGAGTTTCCTCGGCTTCAACGCCGCCGAACGCGGCGACGAAGCGGAACCGCTCCGCCAGAATGGAGGCGGCACCCGTGAGCGCGTCCTCCGGTGAAACCGTGCCATCCGTCCAGATCTCCATATTGAGGCTGTCGTAGTCGGTGAGCCTGCCCACGCGGGTCTTGGCCACATCGTACGAGACCCTCCTGACCGGGCTGAAAATCGCATCCAGCGGAAGCTCGGCAATCGCCAACTTGCCCCGGTCTTCGGCGGGCGAGTATCCCACACCCTGCTCCACGTGCAGCTCGAGTTGGATGTCTGCGTCGTGCGAGTCGAGGGATAGGATCGGTTGCTCGGGGTTCACGACGATCAGGTCCGGCGGCAACTGGATGTCCGCGGCGGTGACGAGCCCCTCGCCCTGAGCAGCGAGCATCAGGCGCCATTCAGCGGTCAGGTCGTCGGTCAACGGCTTGAAGCGCACCTGCTTCAGGTTCAGGATCAGCCGCGTCGTGTCCTCCCTCGCGTTCGGGATCACCGAGAACTCGTGATAGACCTCCGAGAGCTTGACGCTCGTTATGGCAGCTCCCCTGAGGCTCGAAAGTAGTACGCGCCGCATGGCATTGCCCAGCGTCGTACCGTAACCCCCCTCAAGCGGGCTGATCCGGATCTGGGCGTAGCGGTCAGTCGACCGCGTGACATCGATCTGCGTCTGCTCCAGCGTGTTCGTCGCTTCCACCCGCTCTGTTTGCCTCCCGGAGTCCACTCGTATCCAGCCCGTTGCGCCTATACCCGCCGCTTCTTGCGCGGCCGGCATCCGTTGTGCGGGATTGGCGTCACGTCCGTGATGGAGATGATCTTGAGCCCCCCCTGTTGCAGCGATCGGATCGCCGCCTCGCGACCTGGCCCGGGCCCCTTGACGTATACGTCGACTTCCCGCATGCCGTGCTCAACCGCCTGGCGCGCCACAGACGTCGCAGCCATCTGGGCCGCGTACGGCGTGCTCTTGCGGGAACCCTTGAAACCAACCGTCCCTGCACTGGCCCAGGTGACGGCGTTGCCCTGCGGATCCGTGACGGTGATGATCGTGTTGTTGAACGTCGCGTTGACGTGGGCCTGACCCACGGGGACGTTCCTGCGGGGTGCGCGGCGCCTGCGCCGCGTGCCGCCTCCACGTCGTGCCATGGTTCGTGACTCCCCGCTACTTCTTCAACCGGGCCCTACGCCGGCCCGGCACCGTTTTCCGTGCCCCGCGGTTCGTCCGCGCGTTGGTGCGCGTCCTCTGCCCCCGCACCGGCAGGCGTCGGCGGTGCCGGATCCCACGGTAGCAGCCGATCTCCTGGAGCCGCTTGATGTTCTGCTGCACCTCCCGCCGGAGAGCGCCCTCCACCCTGTCGCTCTGCGAGATCCAACACG
>CAYYVH010000166.1:0-8718 GCA_964475075.1 uncultured Anaerolineales bacterium
GGCTCGCGAATGACAAGCTGGGGTCGGAGGCGGTGCGTTTGGCGGGCATCGAGAAGGCGCACATGGCTCAGTTGATTGCGCACATCGCAGAGATCTCCCGCCGCAAGCTGTACCTGGCGTGGGGATGTTCCAATCTGTTCGTGTATTGCGTGAAGCGGCTCGGTTTGAGCGAGGGGTCAGTGGCGTTGCGGATGCAGGTGGCGAATGTGTGTCGGCGTTTCCCGGCGCTGCTGGATTCTCTGGCGGCGAATCGGATGTCGCTGACGGTGGCAGGTCGACTGGCTCCTTGCCTGACCGACGAGAACTGGGAGCAGGCGATCTCCGACTGCGAGGGGATGACCCAGAAGCAGGTGCAGGAGTACGCGGTGCAGTGGCGGCCGGAGGCACAAGGGAGTTCGGGGATTCGCGAGGCAACCAGAGCGCAGCACTGTGCGGTGGCTGCGGAGTGCGGGCGCTCCGCCCGTGCTTGGGCCGCGTGCGGGGCGCCGGGGCCTGCGCCTCGTGTGCGCCCGGGTGGGTATCGGGGGGCGGGTTGCCATCCTCGTGGGCCGTTTCCCCCACCGCCTCGCGGCGCCCGCCCGCGCGGCTGAATGCCTGGCGGAACGCCGCCAGCGAGCCGAACCGCTCCGTCCGGTCCGGGCTCAGCGCCTGCCGGAAGAAGCCGGCCAACGCCGAGGGTTCGACCTCGTCCTCGTCGATACGCACCCTCTGCCCCGGCTCCGGCGCGTGGCCGTTGACGGCATGGGTGCCCACGTAGAGCTCGAACAGGCACAGCGCCGCGGCATAGCGGTCCGCGGCGGCATCCCAGCGCTCCAGCGCGGGATCGCGGTACAGCGCCGTGCCGATGAAGATGTCGTCCGCGGGCGCATCCACCAGCGAGAAGTCGATCAGCGTCAGGCCCTTGTCGCCCAACAGCAGGTTGTCGGGCTTGATGTCCTTGTGGGTGATGCCGCGCGATTCCAGGTAGGCCAGCGCGTCCAGCAAGTCGATGGCGTAGCGGTGGAGGACACCCAACTCTGGTTCGGGGTGTCCGTCCAGCCAGCGGCCCAGCGGCACCCCGTCGACCTCCTCCATGACCAGCGACACGTGCTCCGGGACGACGTTCGACAGGTCTACCACGTCCACCACGGCGTGATGATCCAGCTCGCGCAGGGTCTCGTATTCGGCCCGCAGTGCCGCCTCGGCCCGGTCGTTCGGGCGTGCCACCTTGAGCGCCCGCTGGCTGCCGCTGGCAAGGTGCCGGACGAGATACACCGTGGCCATGCCGCCGCTGCCGATGCGCGACAGGATCTCGTAATCGGAACCCAGGCGCGTACCGGGCGGCATGTCCTCCACATCGATCTCGACGGCGGCCGACGGCTGGGGCGGTGGACGCCGCGGGTGCCGCGGCCGGAGTGCCGCCGCCAGAGCTGTCGCGCCGTCCCTCACGGTCTCGTAGCGGTCGACGGGCCGGGCCGCCAGGAGCTTCTCGGCCACGGCGTCCAGGCCCTTCGGCAGCCTCGGATCCATGTCCTGCAAACTCGGGGCGTGACTGCCGCGCTGGATGAAGGCCTTCGTGTTCGGGAAGGGCTCGCGGCCGGTGGCCAGCAGCGCCAGGAGGGCGCCCAGGCCGAATTGGTCGGAGCGCGGCTCGGCGGTATGGAAGTCCTGCACCACTTCTGGGGCGGCCCACACCATGCGCTCGTCGTCGAAGGTCGTCCAGGCAACGGTGCCGCCGGCCTGCATCTGCTTCGCCAGATCGAATCCGGTGAGACGGATCATCGGGTCGTCCGGTGTGTCCTGGACGAGGATGACCTCCGGCCGCAGCTGCCGGTGCACGACGCCCTGGGTGTGGGCGAAGTGGAGCGCCCGCGCCACCTTCTCCCACATCCGCAGCCGGCTGCGCAGCGGCGGCCATGCGGCGGAGTCCGACAGATAGCACTCGACCCACGACTCCAGCGTGATGCCCTGGAACTGCTCCAGGGGCAGGCAGATGCCGATCTCGTCACGGAATGGCGGCTCGGCGGAGACGATGTTAGCGTGACGGCCGACGTTCACCAGCACCCGCGCTTCCCAGGTGGCGCGTGCCTCGATGCGCTTCCGGTGGGCGTCGGTGGCCGACCACGGGATGGTGTAGACACGCAGGGCCTGCGGCTGTCCGGTCATGGTGTGCCTGGCGCGGTATTCGACGAAGTCGTCGCTGCGCTCCTGTACGGCCAGTAGCTCGTATTCCCGCACGCGGCGCGACGGTGCGCGGCTCTTGTCGACGCCGGTGAGCAGGCGGTGGATCTCCGCCCGGGCGTGTTCGTCCACCGGCTCGGGGCGGAAGCGGGTGAGGTGGTTGGGCAGGAAGTCGGGGTCGCGCAGGGCGTTCAGGATGGACTTCTTGGTGTGAACCCGGTGCCGGCTGGCCTCACCCTCCAGCTTCACATCGTCGGTGTGCGAGAGGAACACGAAGCCCTCCACCCACACGCGTCCCGCGGCCCGGCTGCGTCGCGCCAGCTCGCTGTGCATCTTCTGCGCGGTGAGGCGGTTCGTCTTCAGCGGGCTGCGGATGGGCCCCGGCAGCAGCCAGTCGTGGTCAGTGCCACTGATCGCCCCGCGGTAGCTCTTGATCTCGACCACGAATACGGCATGTGGCGCCACGACGACGGCGTCCAACTCGAAGATGGCGCCACTGCGCTCGGCGAGCCAGGTGTTGGAATAGACGGTGAAGTTCTCGGGCAGGCCGCGGACGAGGTAGGCGATGCCGTAGAGCTCTGACTCGTGAGCGGGCCGGCCGACCTTGACGAGGTGCGCGGTCATGGTGCGCTGCTCTACCTGCTACACCAGCAGGATCGTCGCGCCGGGGAACAGCGCCTGCAACTCGGCCTCATCATGGGGCTGGACCCCACGGACCGGTTCGGCGCCGATGACGTAGTCGAAGTCGGGGCCGCCGTTCGCCAGGGTCTCCAGGCCCGGGTCCGGGGCGATGGGCACCGTGCCGGTCAGTCCGGCCTCGACGGAGATGAGCCCGGCCAGCAGTCGGTCGCGCCAGTCCGACCAGGTAATGGTGAACACGTCCTGCAGGTAGAGGCCGTCGACCTGCTCGGCGAGGTAGTGGGCCAGCTGGCCGCCGGTGCCGGGCAGCTCCAGCACCTTGTGGTGGGGGCGCAGTCCGCGGTGCAGGTCGCTCCGGCCAAGTCGGGTGGGCAGCTCGAGGCGCCGCGCCTGGTCCGTGATGTAGTCGATGGGGCCGGCCTGCAACTCCATGTCGGGCAGTGATTCGAGCCACGCCTCGATGCGGACCTCCGGCAACCGACTGACCCGATGGCCTTCGCTGCCCATGATCTGCGGCGCACTGAACGCAAACGGTTGCGTGACCGCGGCGTCTTCCAGCATGAGGACCAGGAAGTCGGTCATGTCCATGCGCCCGCAGAACTGGCGCCAGGCGGCGAAGTCCGGCTCCAGCAAGCGCCGCGGCTTGCGGCCGGCGGCCTCCTCTCGCGCCAGCGCGTGCACGGCCGACGCGGCGAATCGCGCGACCGGAGTGAGGTCAGGCGAGATGTGGGCCAGTGAGAGACCGGTCATCCGAACGTCCCGTTCGAGAGCGAATCCGTGGGCAACGTGCGGCAGTAGTGTACCGAGCAGCGGTTGAGGGGACAAGTGGAGGGTGTGGCGCGCGTGCAGGGCCGCGAGGCCGCTCGGCCGCACAGCAGCCACAAAGGGATGATATGCCGACGGCGTGGCGCGGTAGCGTTCGCTTTGCCGGCACCCGGTGCCCGTATGACCGGAATCGCCTTGGCTGCGCTACGACACCGGCGTACGATACGATCACAACCCACGTGCGTGAGCACACCATCCGGTGTCGTGTGATGGGATGGAGGAGGCAACCGTCATGAGGGAGATCCGTCTCTGGGCCCTTGAGCCTGACAGCGGCAGCGACCTGAAAGCAGTGTAGGTCGACACGGTGCGCGACACGGAGACGGAGCAGTGGCCGCATTCCAGAAGGAGCATATGACTACCGGGCGGGACCGCCCGAGATCGGCGGCCAGGGTGACATCGTCAGGATCGCTCGTGTCCAGCACGAGCAGCCGGCAGCACCAGCCGCGATCGCAGGACGTACAGCCCGTTGCCGACACCGAGCCGTATCTCCTGCTCAGATGCGAGAGGCAGCGGGCGACGGCGACCAGCAGACGGTGGCCAGGCAGCCCACCCTTCCCCACTTCCAGCAGCCATCCAGCGCCCCACCGGCACGACCTGAAGTGTTAGCCGCTGCGGGGAGTCCGCCAGACCGAGCCGCAAGGTGCCCGTGGCCGGAGCGGCGATGCGCACCGGCATGTCAGAAGTCATGATACCGGGCATGTCGAAGTGCGTGTCGTCCCAGCTGAACGTCCCAAGCATCAGCCAGCGCGGCACGCCGTCGATCTCGAGGGTCGCGGTGGGCGGGTAGCTCTCTGCAAGACGCGCCTCGGCCATCGACGGGGCGGGCGGCTCAACCCCCGGAATGTTCCCGGTCCGGCGAGTGTCGACACGGCGGTTCGCCTTAACCAGGCAGGTTCCGTCCGCTCCCTCGAGTTCCAGCATGTGGACTACGTCAGTGGCGCCATCACCGGCGTCGCGGTCGAGGGTCATTACGCGTACGTGTCACGGGGCATGCGCCTAGAGGTTCTGGACATCAGCTCCCCGCGCGGTGACGATCACCGACGGTGACTTCGCGGACGGGACGCTGCAGCGGACGAGCTACGCTCGGCCCGGCAAGCTCTTCACTGCAAGCGGGCAGCTTGTTGTTCGGCGGGTTGGCGCGTTGTAGCATGTACAAGCCCAGAGGGGACCGGCTGGTCCCCTCTGTCAATCCGTATTCGGTTGTCAGAACCGTCTGAAGTCGTCAGTTCCAATCTGCCAGGATCGGCAAGAGCGGCAGGATCCCGTCGACATCGCCACGCACCGTGAAGCGTACGTTGCCCCAGCCGGTCGAGCGGCTGCCCGAATAGAGCCACGCCCGGCCCGAGGTCCCTGATAGCGTGTAGGCCACGTTGCGCAGACTTACCCGCCTCCCCCTGAAGATGCGGTTGCCGCGAATCGTGTACTCCGTGTTTGTTACACGCACCGTCAGGCCGTTGATGATACGGTTGCCGCGCACGGTGAACAGCACGTTGCTGTTGTTCAACACGTATCCGCGATAGATGCGGTTCCCGCGCACCGTCAGTAGGGCGTCCCTGACGTCGCTGGTGTCCGAACCACCGAACACCAGGTAGCCGCTACCCACGGGCTTCACCGTGTACTCCACATTGTCCAGCCGCTCGAGCGTGCCCTTGAATACGTAGATCTCTCCGCTCGCGTCAGTGGACGTCGGCGCGGCCGCGAAGGCCGCTGTCCCCAAGACCAGAGCCAGAACCAGAAGCAGCTTCTTAGTCATCTTTCAACTCTCCTTAGGATTATCATCTTGAACTCGGCGCTTGGACAGCGTGCGGGGCCACCATCTTACGTGGCCGTCCAAACGCACTCGTTGAAGCCGCCACGGGTTCCGCGCGTGACACGATACAAGAACTATACAAGAGCAGCACGGCGGCTGCATGCCGCCGTGCTGCCGTTCGAGGTTCGCTGCCAAGCGACCGGTCCAGCTCAGTTGACCTGGTAGCGCCTCACTGCTTGGGGCAAATAGATATCGAAGCGTACGGGTTCCGCCGTGGGCGCCACCGTCGGGATCGCCGTCGGCACCAGCGTCGGTACGGCGGTCGGCCTAGGCGTCGCCGTGGAAGTCGGCAGAGGCGTCGGGGGCGCCGGCAACGTACCCGCGCCGGCGATGGCCGCCTGCAGCATGTCCCAACGTCCGGTGACGGGATCGGGCATGTAGTCAACCATGACCACGGCGTCGACCCTGCTGACGCTGACCCCACGGAGTTTCAAGAACGGAAACTCGAACGTCGCCGTCTCACCAGGCCTGAGGGGGTTAGTGAACGGGGCGTAGTCCGTGGCGTGCACGATGCGGCCCGTCTGTAGTGCCCGATGACCCTCGTAGACGATGACGTGTACCGCAGCTCCGTTGGCAGCCGTTTGCAGTGTGACCGTGCTGACGTTGGTGACCTGCGCCTTCACCACGATGGACGAAGTGTTCGGGCGCTCGCGAACCGCGTGGATGATCGCCCCTGGCGGCCGCGGAAACTCGCTCTCGATCATGGCGCGGAATTCGGACCGGAAATCGCGCTCGCCCCAGCTGACTTCCTTCCCGCTGTCCACCATGGTGTACGGTGTCTCCGGCTCGTACTCGCCAGGCATCTTCTCAATTCGCCACGCGGCCATGAAACGGTCGATGCGGCGAACGGCGTGGACCGAGTTGACATCGTACTCGACGAATACTACAGGATCATTCCGGAACGACGTTGCGAGCCCATCGACGATGGGCGCAGCCCTCTGGCTGGCGCTTCAGCCGCCGGACTCGCTGCGGTTGAACAGCTCGAAGACGACCAGCCGCTCCTGGAATTCAGGAGGGTCGTACACGGCGGGTGTCGCTTCCAGCACCGGTGTCGTCAGCAGAACCGAGCACCCTAACACGCCCGCCATGACGACGAGAGCGGATCTCATCTCCATACCAACCTCCTTGCCGTGTCTAGCAGGGCACAAGCCCCTCCGAACTCCGAGCACCGGAATCCGGATCGCCTACCTGGATGCTATCACGCAACGCGCTGGGGTGCAAGAGCCCCTGCTGCGCGGGCGCGTTCGCTCCGACACTGCTTTCTTGCCGTCGGATGGCCTCTGGGATATGCTGGTTGTCCATGAGCGTTCGTGTGGGGGTTGGGTCCCGTCGGCTGCGGAGGCTCCCCGCCCGTTTGCTCCCCCACCTGCCGGCACTGGCCATCCTGGGGCTCGTGGCATGGCTCTACCTCCACCGCATCGACACGTGGCTCATCGATGACGACGAGGAGGGCTACCTCTACGCCTCCTGGCGCATCAGCCAGGGGGAGCTGCCCTATCTCGACTTCCTGACGCCGCAACTGCCGGGGTTCCTGTTTCCGGGCGCAGGCCTGGTGTGGCTGTTCGGGCGCGTACCGGCGGTCATGCGTGCCTGGAGCGCCCTCTTGGTGCTCGTGTCCGGCGGCGCTACGTATCTGGTCGGACGGCGCCTGTTCGGCCCCGTTGCGGGTCTGGCGGCCATGACGACCTTCCTCCTCATCGACGACGTCTTCGCCATCGCCCGGGCCTTCCGCCCCGAGGCGACGATGCTCTGCTGGGCAACTCTGGCGCTCTACGTCTTCGTGCGGGCAGACGAGTCGGCCCACCGTCGTGGTTATGCCTTGGCCAGCCTCCTGTTCGGGCTGGGTCTGCTGGCCAAGCTGTTCGCCCTCCTGCCGTGGGCGGCGACGGCCGCCTATCTGGCGGTGGATGCCCTCCGCCGCGAGCGGACCTGGCGCCAAGCGACCGGGGACGTGGCCGCGCTGCTTGTACCTGGAATCGTCGTGGTGGCAAGCGTGATGGGCGGATTCCTGTGGCTCGCGCCCGAGACCTACACGGCCGTCCTGGGCCACCAACTGGTGCAGGGCGCCGGGTTGACGCAGGCGGAGGTAACCCGCAAGACCCTCCTC
Organism: uncultured Anaerolineales bacterium; assembly: GCA_964475075.1. GTDB lineage: Bacteria > Chloroflexota > Anaerolineae > Epilineales > Epilineaceae > CAYYVH01. Next base: position 7,542 of record CAYYVH010000166.1, read on the forward strand.
TTCTACTGGCGTGCCCTCAACTGGCACGCTCCGTTGCTCGTCTTCGTACCGGCGGGGTTGCTGGCGATCCGGCACTTGGCACCTAGGCGCGGCTGGGTCGTGGCCTGGCAGCTGCCGACCGTGTTCGCCTTCTTCCTCTTGACGCGACAGCTTTGGGCGCGGCACCTCGTGTACATCATGCCGACGCTGGCACTCCTCTTCGGCGCGGTCTTGGCCTGGCTAACCACACTGGCGCCCTCCCGTCGCCGCGAGGTGGCGGTGGTGGTGGCGACCGTGGTGGCCTCGATCGTCCTGCCGCACCTGGTCGATGAGCTCGAGGGCTTCGCCAGGCAGGAGATCGGGACGGAGCGCCTGGCCGCCCTGGTGCGGACGCTGGCCCCACCGGGCACGCGCATCCTGTCGGACTACCCGGGCGTCGGGTTCTACGCCGGCCGGGCCACCACCTACTCGGGTGCCGGCCTGTCCGAGGGGGCCACCGAGAGCGGGCAGATCACAGGGGCTCTGCTGCTGTCCGAGATGGCGGGCGGCGACGTGTCGCTGGTCCTGATCGACACCTACTCCCAGGGCGGGCACATCACGGACGTGTTGGACTACGAGGAGTTCGAGGCGGAACTGAACCGGCGGTACGACCACCTGGGAAAGACCTGGCGCCAGTACCAGCCCCACGAGGTGTACCTGCGGCGGGACATGCCGCGGCACTTGCTGGACTTCGGCTGGGCGAGGCAGGTGGCGCTGGGGGTCGGCGACGGTCGCATCGCCTCGGGCGGCGAGTTCGAGGTCGACCTGGTGCTCGCCACGATAGCGACACCAGAGCGTGCCTTCACCGTGTTCCTCCACCTCGTGGGCCCCGACGGGGTGATCTGGGGTCAGCACGACGAGCTGTTGACCAATGCCCTCTATCGGTCGACGGAGGAGTGGGAAGTGGGCGAGTTGGTCGCCATGCCCCTGACGATACGCGTCGATCCTGGGGCACCTCCGGGGCGCTACGGTCTCGAGCTCGGGCTGTACGATCGCGAGACGGGCGAGCGGCTCGTCTGGACGGCGCCCGACGGTCGCTCCGGCGAAGCCTATCGCGCCGCGGAGATCGAGGTCTCGCCGCCGGCCCGGCCGCCGGCCCCGCGTGGGCCTGATTTCGGGGATGATGGGGCCGCCGGCCGTGTCGGGGCGGCCACGCGGC
>CAYYVH010000167.1:0-8674 GCA_964475075.1 uncultured Anaerolineales bacterium
TTCCCGAGGAGCAGCCCTCAGCCCTGCCGGATGCAGCGGTGGCCGAATTGCCGGGGTCATTTGTTGACACGCCCCTAAGGAGCAGGAGATCGATGGAGAAGCCCGCCGCACTCAGACCCTTTACGCTGCTCAGCCTTGTGGCCGTGCTCTTCCTTCCTCCCCTGGCTGGAGGTCCCGCACCGGTGACCGGCAGGAATCCGGCACTCGGCGGTACGGTCCCGCAGCTGCCTGGGGACGCGCTCGAAGGCGTGGCCTACTTGCCGCTTGCGCTGGGAGACAGTCAGCCGCTCTTCCCAGGACCGGAGCCGCTGCCGTCAGTGCCCACTCCCAGCCCAACGTCAATCGAGCCCGGACCCACACCTTCGCCGGTATCGAGCCCCGCGCCGGCCGCACACTTCCCCGGAGAGGACTGCTTCGGCTGTCACACCCGCTTCAAGGCGGCGGGAACCGTCTTCACGGACGAGACCGCCCGCTCCGTCGCGCCGGGCGCACGCGTTTCGCTCGTCGCGCCCGATGGGAGCAAGACCGTGCTCGAGACGAATGCCCGGGGCAACATCGCGGTGCCCATGGTGCCGGACGGCGTTTACCTGACGAAAGTCGGCGACATCACGAGCCGTACGTGGCACCACATTCCGGACCAGGGAAGCTGCAACTCCTGCCACATCCTCGGCGGGAACGCCTCGGAGGAGCGATCCAAGCAGTTGGGCGACTATCACACGCGGATCCCTGCCGACAACCTCTGCGCGCACTGCCATCACTTCCCCGCGAGCATGTCGCTCGGGGAGCTTATGGCACCGGGTGTTCTGAACGTGGCCTCCGCACCGCCCTCGCCGCCGGGTTCCCAGGTGTCAATCGCGGGGCAGACATACTCCTTCGACTCGTCCAAATACGAGATAGAGACCGTCAGGCCGGACATCTTCGCGCCCGGCTACTTCTCGATGTTCGACGTAATCCTCGCCGTCGCTGAGCGAAATGGGATTGCCATCGAGTACGAATATGACGAGTCTCGCAAGACGCATTTCATCACGAAGGTCAACAACATTGGCGGCGATTTCTGGTACCACTTCTCATACGACACGGGGAGCAGCGCCGGCAACCGACGGGAGATCCAGTACACACGGTCCTACCGATGGGATGAGGCGCTGTGGCGTCCCGGCGTGTGGGTACGGCTCGTGGAAGGCGAGAACCTGGCGGAGGTCAAGAGGCAGTACTCCGAGGAAATCGAACGCGAGAATACTTCCGGGCATTTGGTGCCCCTGGTCAGGTTCTCGATCAACCCAAGTCCGTACGAGGGCAATCCACCGGGATCAGGGAGAGTAACCGTCAGGCGGGACTTCGCCGACGTTCATGTCACGGCCCACGGCCTCCGGTCGCCCGGTTATCCATCGCCGTATTCCAAGCCCTTCCAACCGGGTGTGGTGACGTCGCTCGACGTGCTGCTGTCCCTCATGGACCAGGGCAAACTTGACGTGGTCACGAGCGTCTTCTATTCCCACTTCAACGATAACTTCATCGACAGCTATTACGTCGTGGAGCTGGGGTTCCCGGACGTGGGCGCGGCCCACGCGTCGGGGCGCCAAGGCTTCGTGTACACCACGGGAAACGGCACTCCCAACAGGCTGCCAAACAACGCGGACCGTAAATTCCACATCACCTGCGACATCTCGGTTATTCACGCCCCCGATTTCTCCTACTGGCACTGGATTGAGCTCGGCAATCCGTACTACGAGAGTGAGAACCCGACCGGTGCGCAGGACCGGGCCATTGAGGAAGACTACGACGCTATCGGCAGGGGATTCAACCTCCACTCGCCACATCCGGACCCGTCAGGGAGGATGGTCAGAGTGCGATACAACGTCCTTGAGCCGGGCGCGGTGAAGCTCACCGTCCACGACGATCTCGGGCGGCAGGTTACAGTGCTCTACGACGGCTTCGCCGCCAACGTCGGGGTGCACGAACTAGCGTGGACCCCGGATGCGCTCCCTTCGGGCACGTACTACATCAAGATGCAATACGAAGATCACGAGCAGGTCAGGAGCGTCGCGGTCGGGGACTGAACCCCATCTCAACGCGACTACGAACGCGTCACGCGGCGAATATGCCACAGCGCGGGACCCAGCACCAGGCCTATGACCAATATGGTATTGATTCTCACCTGCCGACTGTTGGCTTCCGGAAGAGTGCTAATCATTGGGAGCGGGCTCAGCGTGTTGTAGATGTCCACCACCAATGCGCCGATCGCGATGCCCACCGCTGCCGCGATCAAGTAACCGAGCACGGTAACCACGTGAGACACAAAGCGCCTTGCGCTTCCCACGGTGGGGGCCTCGTCTCCTTCTTCCCGTAGAACGTCCTGATCACCCACCGCTCACCCCCCGTCGACCGACGAACCGATCCACGGCCGCCATCCACCGCCCGGATGCGACCGGCGAGGACGCGCCGCGCCCACTCGCGTGGGTTCTTCGAGCACCGTGTTGATGCCGAATGCCCTGTGGAGCTGGTGTGCAGTGAGCATACATCCCTCTGTCATTCATGGTAGCCGAACTGCCCCGGAATCACTAGCTCGCGTCAATGAGCGACCGGTTTGGCTAGGATTGCGAGGGCTCTGCCGGGTTATACGCAAGCGCTACCTTTAACGCAGGCTTCACACGTTTTTCGGCCCTCTTGCGATTTAATTGGGTGCCGCTCTCGAGCGGCCGAATCGTGGAGGGCAGATTGACGATGAGCTACGACTACAGCCGACAGCCAACCCACCACCCGGGATGCCGCGCGCGGGTGAACAGCAGCAACGCGGTAATCCTGAACCCGTCGGGCCAGACGGCCCGGCCGTTGGACCCGTTGGGCACACGCATCTGGGACCTCGCCGACGGCAAGCGGAGCATCCACGACATTGCCGTCCAGCTGACACGCGAGTTCGACGTTAACCTCGACACGGCGCGACTGTGCGCCGTGACCTTCATCGAGTCGCTCGCGGACCACGACCTCTTCACCTGGACGTGAGTCGCGACCGGCGGACCCGAGCAATCCCCGCAACGACGGCACGAAAAGCAACCCCGTAGGGGCGACCCGGCGGGCCGCCCTGGCCCAGCGGGCAACTCCCGCCCACACTGTACCGGACGGCACCCCGTTGAACGCGGTTGACAAACCGGCACCCCAACCGGTATAATCTCCCGAACATTTGTACCAGAACACCTGTTCCACACCTCGGCCCAATGGGAGGAAGCGGCACGATGGCGGACTTCCTCGACAAGCTCGGCGACGCGATCGAAGCGCGCCGGGATGACTTCGAAAGGCAGCTGCACCCCGGAGCCGCACCCGGCGAAGAGGACCTCAAACGCCTCGTCAGGGACCACTGGTCCCCCCTGCCCCCCGCACCGCCCCCGGCGGACTGGCCTGCCTATGCCATCGACGGCAGCATACGCGAAGTCAGCCTTGACAACGGCAGCTACCTGTTCATCGTCCAGGCATTGTGCATCGGCGAGGACGCCTTCGAGGAGCCGCGTGGGGACGTACAGATCCTGCCGCCTGCCACCCCGCGACCCACGGCCTCACGCTTCGCCGACCTCCTCCAGCGGCACCACGAGCTCAGCCTGGCCTGCGAGATGGTCGCCCGGCTCGAACCCGCAAGCGTGCTCTTCCTGGACGGCGCCCTCTACGGCCTCCTGCCCCAGCTCTATTCCCTCTCGGTGGAGGAGGCGAGCGCGCTGTCCGAGTACCCCGACATGGTCTTGAAGGACTACATCCATCTCCTGAACACGGCCCGGGAGTGCGATGTCACACTCGTAGCGGTCTCCAAAACCAGCCGGGAGGCCACCCACTGCAAGATATGGATGCGTGCCCTGGAGATGGACTCGGGCGTGCTGAACGACGCGAACATGACCGACAGTGCGCTCGTCCACCGCTGGACCGACCGCGCCGCCGGGGTATCGGCGCCCGTCCTGCTCGGCACATGGGGCTTCACCGGCGGCTCGCGCGAGCTGCTGGAGCGCGAGGAGGTTCATGGCAGCCCGGCCATCGTCAGCTTCTTCATCCGCCTGGCCGACCTCGACGACGCCCTGCGGATCGACGTGCCCGCATCCCAAGTGGGCAGCGACGCTTGCCTGGGCGACGTGAAGGGCACTCTACTCGAGGGCGACGTGGAGGCGGTTCGCCCGATCGTGGACATTCTCGCTGCTGACTACGGCGGCTTGGAGGTGTACAATGCCCTCCTCTACAGCGTGGACCGCGAGGTCCGCCTCCACCGCAATACCGTCAATGAGGTGATCTTGCCGCTCATCGGCGATGTGGTGGGGCACGAGGTGCGGCCGGACCGCAGCGAGAGGCGCTTCTAGCCCATGGAAGAGCAGCAGCCCGTCGGGTATGTGGTCGGCGAGGTCCAGACGGACGCCTTCATCTTCGTCACCAACCCGGAGATCGCCCCGCCGCGGCTGGAGTACGTGGTGCTACGCGGGGTCCAAGAGCGCGTCGGCGACGAGGTCAGGGAGATCGATGTGCTGGCGCAGGTGGCCCGCCTGACCGTCAACAGCCGGCTGCTGTCGCCCACCATGAACTACAAGGAGGTCGAGGCCATCTTGCGCCGCCTGGGCGCCTCGCCGCCGGTGGTGGTGGGCCAGGCCAAGGTGCTGGGCTATCGGGACGGCAAGGTCATCCGGCTGCCGCGCGGCGCGGCCATGCCCGGTGCGGTCGTCGAGCGTGCACCTGACGAGCTGCTGCGCAAGTTCTTCAGCCGCGACGTCACGAGCGGTATCGAGATCGGGACGCTGATCAACCGGCCCCATGTCGACGTGCTGTTGAACCCCAACGGCCTCCGGCGCCACATGGCCGTCATCGCCCAGACCGGGGCCGGCAAGAGCTATACCGTCGGGGTGATCCTCGAAAAGCTGCTCCAGCTCGGGGGCACGATAGTCGCTTTCGACCCCAACAGCGACTACGTGCTCATGCGCCGGACGCCGGACGGGCAGGCCACGCCGTTCGCCGAGCGGGTCCAGGTCTACCGGCTGCCCAGCGAGCAGCAAAGCCGCATCTCCGACGAGGAGATCGGGGAGACGCGCCGCCTAACGGTCAGGTTCTCCAACCTGGAGGTGGAGGAGATCTGCGAGGTAGCCGGCGTAGCAGAGAGCTACACCAACATCCGCAAGGCCATCCGCACCGCCTACGACAACCTCCAAGGCCGGGACTTCACGCCCGAACAGCTCCTGTCTGAGCTGGAGCGCATCGCCGGGCTGGGGGGCTACTTGCCCTTCGGGGAGGAAGGGCCGTCCGCGGGCGTGGATCCCCTCGGTGGGTTGCTCGGGGGCACCGGCAAGCTGGTCGAGGGCACCGACGGTCCGGCTCCATCGGACCGCCCGCCATCCGACGAACGACCTGGGTCCGCCGAGGGCGGCGCCCCCGCGGAGGGGGCACCCGACGTAGACCACTACTTCGGTACGCCGGAGGAGCGCGCCTCCCGCAAGCGACAAGAGGCGGAATCGGCTGCGGACGACCGGTCGTTGGCCGATACGAAGATCTCGCCCGACGCCATCGCCGGCGCCTCCAAGGCCCTCAAGTACATCGAGTTCCTCTCCCGGCTCAAGATCTGGGGCTTCGACGACGTCCCGGTCGACGACCTGCTGCGGCCCATGAGCGTGGCGACGGTGGACCTGGCCGGTGCCGAGCGCAAGATCGCCGACTTCGTGGTGACCCGCATCGTAAGCGAGATCTGGAAGCGCGCCATGCGCGAGGGCCTGAGCCGGCCAGTCTTCCTCGTACTTGAAGAGGCGCATAATTTCGTGCCCGCGGGCCGGGACGAGAGCATGTCCGGCTGGTGGCTGAAGCGCATCGCCAGTGAGGGCCGCAAGTTCGGCATCTTCCTGGTGCTCATCACCCAGCGCCCGTACCGGGTACACCAAGACACGCTCTCCCAATGTGGCAGCCAGATCATCATGCGCCTCACGAACCCCGAGGATCAAAAGGCCGTGCGCCGGGCCTCAGAGAGCATCTCCGAAGGGCTGCTCGGCGACCTGCCGGGGCTCAACGTGGGCGAGGCAGTGGTGCTGGGCCCACTCGTGCGCGTGCCGGTGATGGTCCGTATCGGGGCGCGCGGGAGCGCGGAGGGCGGCAGCGACATCAACGTGGTGGCCCAACTCGAAGCCGCGCGGGCGGAGGCGGTCACCGACCGCTACGTATCGGCGCGCCGCGCCGAGCGCGCCCAACGCGGCCGCACGGAGTGGAAGGAAGAGGTCTAGGTACGTCGGAGGTGTGTTGGTTGCTTGGGCTATCAGCTATCAGCTCGGATGATGCTGACCCGTCCGATCGTCCCCGGCCCAGCATTTCGGCCCGCCGTGGCGGTTGATCGCTGGGAACTGGCCAGCCGGACTGATAGCTGATAGCTGATAGCCGATAGCCTGTCCCGATCTCGGACTCCACCACACGCAACCTGTCTCGTCCGTCCCAAAACTCAGTCACGATCCCAAGCAATAAAATGATACGTATCGTCTTCGCCGCCGACAGCCACTTAAACAAGTACTACGCCCGCATGACGCCCGATCAGCTGGCCGAAAGGCGGGCCCGGATCCGCGCCGCCTGGGAGCAGACGGTGGACTTCGCCCTCCAGGAGCGGGCCGATGTCTACCTCCACGGTGGGGACCTGTTTGACAACCCCAACCCGCGAGCGGCGGAGTTGATCTGGACGGCCGACCAGTTCCAGCGGCTGAACGATGCCGGAGCACGGACGCTCCTGATCGGGGGCAACCATGATGTCCCCAAGACGCGGCACGGCGGGGCGACGCCGCAGCGGCTCTTCGGGGCGGTTCGCCTGGCTCACGTCTTCACGCGCCCAACGGCGGTGGAATGGTGGACGGAGGAGATCGGTGGCGTGCGTATCGCAATCGGGGGGTGGCCGCCGGATCCGCGCCTGGCGCCCGATGAGGACCCGCTCCAGCAGCTCGCGGAGCCGATCGAGCCGCCCGAGGCCGACTGCGTGCTGCTCGTCACCCACTACAGCGTCGAGGGCACGCTTCACCCCCTGGCCGAGGAGCCCACGATCGCCAAGCAGTCCATCGCCGATCTGGCGGGCAAGGTGGATTACTTGCTGGTGGGCCACATCCACGGCAGCAGCGACCTGGAGGTGGGCGGGGTCACCGTCGTCTTTCCCGGGCCCACCGAGCGCATGACCTTCGGCGAGCTCGATGTTCAGTGCGGCTTCGCGCTCTTGACGATCGACGGCCGGCGCCCATGCACCGTGAAGGCGCGCCAGATCCACCTGGACCCCCAGCCGATGCGCCGGGAGACAGTGCGGGCGACTGACGTCCCGGCCGACGAGCCGACGGATTGGCTGATGGAGCGACTCCGGTCCTGGTCGGCGCCGGACCAGATCCTGCAGCTGCGGCTGGAGGGCCCGCTGCCGCGGGCGACCTATCAGGCCCTGCGCTTCCTCGAGCTGTGGCGGCTGGGCAACGAACTGAACTTCTACTTCGACCTGGACCGCCACCTGCTCGTGGTGCAGGACGAGGCGGACCTCGACCTCGCCTACACCGGCGGCAAGCGCCTGAGCCCACAGGCCGAGATCAGCCGCGTGGCCGACGGTATGCTGGCGGCGGCCGAGGACCCGGAGGAGCGCGAGCTCATCGAGGCGGCGTGCGCGCTCGTGCTTGAGCGCTATGGCGGGGGCCGGGTGGAGGATGAGTGATACCGGCAAATGCAAATCTACACCGTCTGTGACCTGACAACCTACGTGAAGGCGCTCTTCGACGGCGACCCGGAGTTGGTGGACGTGTGGGTCCAGGGCGAGGCGTCCAACTGCCGGCCGGCCGCTAGCGGGCACTGGTACTGGACCCTGAAGGACGAGGACGCGTCGCTCAGGTGCGTCATGTGGCGCTCCCATGCCGCCACCCAGGAATGCCTGCCGGAGGACGGGGGAGCTTTTCTTCTCCACGGGTCCGTTTCCGTGTATCCGGCCCAAGGGCAGTACCAGCTCTACGTGGATCACGTCGAGCCAGTGGGTGTCGGCGACCTGTACCGGCAATTCGAGGCCCTCAAGGCCAAGCTCGAGGCCGAGGGGCTCTTTGATCCGGAGCGAAAGCGCCTCCTGCCGGCCTATCCAGAGCGCATCGGGATCGTAACCAGCACTGAGGCTGCCGCGCTGCGCGACGTGTGCCACGTGCTCGCCCGCCGCTGGCCGTCGGCGGACGTAAGCGTCGCCCCCACCCTGGTCCAGGGCGATGGAGCCCCGGAGCAGATCGTCGCCGCGCTGGAGGCCATCGGCGGGGCAGGGGTGGACGTGGTCATCGTGACACGCGGCGGGGGCAGCCTTGAGGACCTGTGGGCATTCAACGACGAGCGGGTGGCCCGGGCGATCGCCTCCTGCCCGATCCCGGTCGTCGCGGGCGTCGGGCACGAGACGGACTTCACGATCGCGGACTTCGTGGCTGACATGCGTGCGCCCACGCCGTCGGCCGCGGCGGAGTTGGCCACGCCAGACGCGTGGGAGCTGGCTCAGAACGTTGACGAGCTGCGCGAGCGGCTGGGGCGCCAGATGCGCTCGCAGCTGGAGACGGCCGTACAGGAGCTCGCACACGCCCGCCGCCGCCTGACCCACGCGTCACCCGCCCGAACGGTGGCCGAGGGCGAGACGGCGCTCGTCCACCTCGGTGGACGGCTGCAGCGGGCGCTCGTCCGGCGGCTGCGCCCGCTGAGG
>CAYYVH010000168.1:0-8671 GCA_964475075.1 uncultured Anaerolineales bacterium
CGGTTCGGAGACTGTGTCTGTGCGGCTCGTTCTGTACTATGGGGTGGATGGGTCAAGCCCGGTGCTGTTGCCGATGCGCCCCGAGGGGAGCGGCTGGGTGAGCGCGGTCCCGCCACAGGGGATACGGGACGACGTCACCTACTACGCGCGCGTGGCGTTTGCCGATGGGCGCTCGACGTTCCATCCTCCCGCGAACCAGACCCAACCATGGTTCTACGAGGTCGCCGGCGTCACGCTTCCCACGCAACCAGCCGGGGACCTGGTGATCAACGAGTTGGTCGCGGACAACGAGACCGTGCTGGCGGACGAGGCGGACGAATACGATGACTGGCTCGAGCTGTACAACCGCGGGAGCGAACCGATTGACTTGAGTGGGTTCTTCCTTTCGGATTCCGAAGACGATCCGTGGGCGTATGCGCTGCCGGACGTCACGTTGGCGCCGGGTGCGTACTACGTGGTCTGGTGCGACAACGATCCGGAGCAGGGCGAGAACCACGCGGACTTCCGGCTCAGCAAGGACGGCGAGACCGTCTTCCTCTCGACGCAGGATGCTACGGTTGATATCGTCACCTTCGGGGCACTGCCGACCGACGCCAGCTACATGCGAGTGGCGGATGGGGTTGATCAGTGGATGGAGTGCGCGGTACCGACGCCGCTCCGCACGAACTTCTGTGGCGACACCGGTACGCGAACGCCCACGCCGACCGAAGCGGCAACGGCGACCGAGCCTCCAGCTGCTACGCCGACGGCTACGTCCGTCGCGACCCGCGATCCAACGGCCACCGACCTGCCGCTCCAGGTATCGATATTCCTGCCGTTCGCGATGAGGTAGTCGCACCGAGCGAACCAACCTACACGATTTCTGCACGTCCTCTCCACGCGTCATCCACTTCCGCTTGGCATCCTTGAGTCAGGATACGGAACACGGGCCAGCAGCGTTCGGCCGCGCCGCGTTCCGCAACATCACGAGGAGGTCGCGCATGAGCAGGAAGAGGTTTCTCGTAGTTGGCGTCGGCGCACTCGTCGCTGTCGTCGCGTATTTTGGCTATCAGCGCGTCGTGGCAGGGCCCGCCGTGGCAGAGACGTTCACGGAGACGGCAACCGTCCGGCGTGACGAGCTGCAGGTCACCGTCAGCGCCACCGGCAGTTTGGTGCCCGACGCTGAGCTGTCACTTGCATTCTCGCAGGCCGGACGTGTGGCCGATGTGCTCGTCGAAGAGGGTCAGCACGTTGAAGAGGGACAGCCCTTGATCGTGCTGGAGACGGATGATCTGCAGCTGCAGCTGGCCGCGGCGGAGGGAAACCTGGCCGCGGCACAAGGCGGTCTGGACAGCGCCCAGGCGAGCCTAGCGCAGGTGCAGGCTGGTTCCAGCGAAGAGGATATCGAGATTGCCAGGCTGGGAGTCGACCAGACTAAGGATAAGCTCTGGTCGGCGCAAGCCCAGCGCGATAGCACCTGCGGGCGCGTGGACCAGGGCCGTGGTGAGCAGGCCGAGGGCGACGCCGCGCAGGCATCCGTCCTCCAGGCCGAGGATGCGGTGCGCATCGCTGAGCTGCAGCACGCGCAGGCGCAGGCAGGGCCTGGCGACGAGGACGTCGCCGTTGCCCGGGAGAAGGTAAATCAGGCTCAGGGGCAGGTCGACACGTCCGGGGCTCAGATGGATCAGGCTTGGTTGAAACTGGGGCAGGCCACGCTGTCCGGTCCCATTTCGGGCACGGTTGCCTCGCTAGATCTGGCAGCCGGCGAGTGGGTCGGCGCCGGGCAGAGCGTGCTCGTGCTGAGCGACCTGTCCGACTTGGCTGTGGATATCAGCCTGGACGAGATCGATGTGGCGGAAATCAGCATCGGTCAGGAGGCCCGCGTGATCGTCGATGCGTTTCCGGACGTGGAGCTGAGCGGCGAGGTGACGGCGATTGCGCCAGTGGCGGACACCCAATCGGGCGTGGTTATCTACCCGGTGGAAATCGGCCTCGCGCCGGTTGAGCTGCCCGTGCGCGCCGGTATGCCGGCCGACGTGGAGATCGTGGTTGCCAGCCAGGAGTCGGCGTTGATCGTGCCTCTGCGCGCGGTCACCACCGTCGATGGGCGGTCCGCCGTGCTCCGCCAATCCACGGACGCCGGTGAGGTTGGGCCAAGCGACGCACCGAGCCGGCCACCGCGTGACGGGCAGACCGAGGGTGAGGGTGGCCCCGCGCGGAATACCGCCGCCGTGGGCTACGAGAAGGTGCCAGTGACGTTGGGGATCGTGACCGACACGGAGGTGGAGATCACTAGCGGTCTGTCCGAGGGGGATGTGGTGGCTGTGGTCACAACGTCCGCGCAAACGCCGACCGACGAGAGGACCCCGGGCATGGGCATGCTGTTCGGTGCGGGCGGGGCGGGGAGGAAATAGCATGATCGAGATCACGGACGTCACGAAAGTCTACCGTATGGGCGAGGTGGAAGTGCATGCGCTCCGGGGTGTGTCGCTCCGGATTGAGCGGGGAGAGTGGGTGGCGATCATGGGTCCTTCGGGTTCCGGGAAGTCCACGCTGATGCACGTCATCGGCTGCCTGGACACGCCGACCTCGGGTGTGTACCGGCTGGACGGTATCGACGTGAGCCACATGAGCGGTGACCAGCTGGCCGACGTTCGCAACCGGAACCAGGACGATGCGGTGCTCGTTCCCATCACCACGGCGCAGAGCGAGATCTTCGACGGGCGCAATGCCCTGGGGGAGCTATTGGTTACCAGAGTCAACGTCGTTGCTGCTTCGGAAGACCGGACGGAGGCGGTCGCGAGCCAACTGGATGCCCTCCTGCGGAGTCGTCATGACCTCGATCCCGCCGATGAGGCTGACTTCAGCGTGATGAGCCAGGCTGATCTGCTCGAGATGGCTTCCGAGGTGACGGGCACACTCACCGTGTTCCTGGGCGCCATCGCCGGCATCTCGCTCTTGGTGGGGGGCATCGGGATCATGAACATCATGCTCGTGTCGGTGACGGAGCGGACGCGGGAGATCGGCATCCGCAAGGCCGTGGGGGCGCGGAAGGCAGATATCCTGGGGCAGTTCCTCATGGAGGCGATCGTCTTGAGCCTGCTGGGCGGGCTGATCGGTGTTCTGCTGGGCATAGGCATCGCCAGGCTGGTGGACATAACGGGGATCATGAACTCCGTGGTCTCGGTGACATCGATTTCATTGGCCATCGGTTTCTCGGTGGCCGTGGGCCTGTTCTTCGGTATCTATCCGGCCAATCAAGCGGCCGGCCTGAATCCGATCGAGGCGCTGCGCTACGAGTGAAGTGTCGAGGAGGCACGCTTCAGCTTCAATGTGCGGTCGCATTGCACAGGGCGGTTTCTCCACAGCTTCTCCATAGCCGTTGGATACAATGTCGGCTATATAATTCGACCACCTACGGTTCGACGATCTGAAGGGATAGCCGACAAGTGAATAAGAAGCTGATCGGCGCGGGCGGCGTCGTGCTGCTGGCGGTGATCGCCTACGCGGGCTATGGGCGCATCACGGGTGGCGCCGCAGACGATACACCCACTGAGACGGCCACCGTCCGCCGAGGTGCGCTGGAAGTTACGGTCAGTGCGACCGGTAGTGTGGTGCCACACGCTGTGCTCTCGCTGGCTTTCCCGGCAGGCGGGCGAGTGGCCGAGGTGCTCGTGGAAGAAGGCCAGCAGGTTGCGGCCGGGGATCCCCTGGCCCGCTTGGACACGGACGTCCTGGCGCTTCAATTGGCATCAGCCGAGGCGAGTTCGGCTTCCGCCCGCGCCAGCCTGAGCAGCGCCCAGCGGAGCTTGGACCTGCTTCTGGAGGGACCCAGCGAGACAGACGTCGAGATGGCCAGGCTGGACGTGGCCCAGGCGAAGGATTCGCTGTGGAGTGTGCAGTCCAGACGCGACAGCACGTGCGGCCGGGTCGACGCAGGGCGGGGCGAGCAGGCTGAGTGCGACTCCGCCGAGGCATCGGTCCTACAAGGCGAGAGCTCCGTGCGGATTGCTGAAATCCAATACGAAGAGGCGATCGCCGGGCCCACCGAAGAGGAGGTCGCCGACGCACGCGACAAGGTTATCCAAGCCCAGGCTCAGGTCGAATCATCCGAGGTCCAGCTGGCGCAGGCCGAGCTGAACCTCGAGCAGGCCACGCTGACGGCTCCGATGGCCGGCACCATCACCGCCGTCGACGTCCAGCCGGGCGCGCACATAGGCTCGGGTCAGCAGGTTGCCGTCCTGAGCGACCTCGCCAACCTCGCGGTGGATATCAACCTGGACGAGACGGACGTGGCCCGGGTTTCCATCGGCATGGATGCAGGCGTGGGACTGGATGCCTTTCCCGGTGCCCAGCTGGCCGGCGAGGTAGCGTCCATAGCTTCGGTCGCCCAAACCGAAGCCGGAGTGGTCCTCTATCCGGTTACAGTGCGGCTCAACCCGACCGACCTGCCCGTGCGCGCCGGGATGACGGCCGACGTGAACATCGTCGCCGCCAGTGCCGCCGACGCACTCATCGTCCCGCTGCGCGCGGTGAGGACCTTCGATGGGATCTCCTATGTACAGCGACTGGCGACTGGGGTGCAGCGACCATCGGGGGGAATGCAGCACGCTCCGGGGGGTGTGCCGCCATCATCGGAAGGTACGGGGCAACGACCGGAGGGTATGGGGCGTCGGCCGGAGGGAATGGGGCAACGGCCGGCGGGAATGCGACAACGGCAGGGCGACATGCAGCATCCCGAGGGGGTCGAGCTGCCAGACACGGGCCAGATGCAACAGGTCGAAGTGACGTTGGGCCTGATGACCGATACCGAGGTCGAGATCACCGGCGGACTTGCCGAAGGCGACGTCGTGGCCGTGGTCGCCACATCCGGCTCGGTCCAGCGGATGCAAATGCGCGGTCGATCAGTGCCGTTCGGCGGCATGTTTCGCCATTAGTGATGACATGATCGAGCTTGATAGCGTAACAAAAGCCTACCAGATGGGCGAGGTGGCCGTCCACGCCCTGCGGGGAGTCTCGCTCGGGATCGAGCAGGGCGAGTGGGTCGCCATCATGGGGCCGTCCGGCTCCGGTAAGTCCACCGTGATGCACATCATCGGCTGCCTGGACACGCCAACCTCCGGCTCGTACCGGCTGGACGGTCGCGAGGTCGCCGGTCTGAGCGACAACGAGCTGGCCACCATCCGCAATCGGCAGATCGGCTTCGTCTTCCAGACCTTCAACCTTCTGCCCCGCATCGACGCGCTGAAGCAGGTGATGGTACCCCTGCAGTATGGTCGCAATGGGCAACGGACCTCCTCTGCCGAACGGGAGCAACGGGCGAGAGAAGCGCTGGAGATGGTCGGGTTGGGTGACCGGATGGACCACCGACCGACCGAGCTGTCCGGCGGGGAGCAGCAGCGGGTGAGCATCGCCCGGGCCCTGGTGAATGCCCCGACGATCATTCTGGCCGACGAGCCCACCGGCAACCTGGACTCCAAGTCGGGCGCGGAGGTGATGGCGATCCTGCGGCGGCTGCATCGTGACAACGACATCACCGTTGTGATCGTCACCCACGACGCGGACATCGGTGCGCAGGCCGATCGGGTTGTGCGCCTCCTGGATGGGCGGATCGTAAGCGAGGTAAGGCAGTGATCGCGGACACGGTCGATAACCTGTCGGTGGCCTGGGCCGGATTGATGGCCAATAAGATGCGCTCGGGCTTGACGATGCTGGGTGTGATTATTGGCGTGGCAGCGGTGGTTTCCCTGCTCTCCATTGGCGAGGCCGCGCGAGTGTCCATCACCGACCGGATCGGGAGCGTCGGCACGAATCTACTCCGGGTGTCTCCCGGGGCTGCCGGCTTCGGTCCGGTTCGGGGAGCGCAGGGTAGTGCCGCGAGCCTGACCATGGCCGACGCCGAGGCCCTCGCCGATCCGCGCAACGTGCCCGATGCGGACATCGTCGCACCGGAGTTTTCGAGGAACACCCAGATCGTCTTCGGCAACTTCAATATCAATGCCCAGGTGGCTGGGGTGACGGCGGTTTATCAGGATGCATTCTCCCAGGAGGTGGCGCGCGGCCGCTACATCGAGACGCCAGACGTGGAGCGGCGAGCCCTGGTGGCCGTGTTGGGCTACCAGGCCGCGCGGGACCTGTTCGGCGATTTCGATCCGCTGGGACAGAAGGTCAAGGTGACGATCCCGGGCGCGGCAGGTGGGCGTGTCTCGCTGACCGTGGTGGGGGTCCTGGCCGAGCAGGGCAGCGCCGGTTTCAGCAACCCGGATGATGCGCTACGGGTGCCCATCTCGACTGCCCAGACCAAGATTTTCGATGGACGCAATGCCCTGGGGGAAATCGTCGTCACGGCCATCAACGTGTTCGCCCCTTCTGAAGACCGGACCGATGCCGTCTCCGGCCAGATAGACGATCTGCTGCGGCGGCGCCATGGCCTTTCCCTGGACGACGATCCCGACTTCTCGGTCTTCAACCAGGCTGACTTGCTGGAGATGGCCAGCGGAGTGGCCGGTACCCTGACGGTCTTCCTGGGGGCCATTGCCGGCATCTCTCTCTTGGTGGGTGGCATCGGCATCATGAACATCATGCTGGTGTCGGTCACTGAGCGGACGCGGGAGATCGGCATTCGCAAGGCGGTTGGGGCGCGGAAGGCAGACATCCTGGCCCAGTTCCTCCTCGAGTCCATCGTACTGAGCCTCCTGGGTGGGTTGATGGGCGTCGTTGCGGGTGTGATCATCGCCCGGATCGTCGACACGGCGGGCGTCATGGATGCGGTGGTCGCGCCGAGAGCGGTGCTCCTAGCGGTCGGCTTCTCAGCTGCCGTGGGTCTGTTCTTCGGCATCTCCCCCGCCAACCGGGCGGCCGGCCTGAATCCCATCGAGGCGCTGCGCTACGAGTAAGGTCGTCGTTCATGCCCGCGCTCCTGTGATAAAACTAGGGCGCTGTACACCGCGGTACCGCCAATCCGAATGGGATGAAGACATGAGCCAGAGGATTCTCGTCGTAGATGATGACAAGCAGATCGTTCGACTGGTCCGCTCATACCTGGAGCAGGCCGGTTACCACGTGCTGACGGCTTACGACGGCGAGATGGCCCTGCACGCGATTCGGCGTGAGCGGCCGGACCTGGTCGTGCTCGACCTGATGCTCCCCGATCGCGATGGCTGGGACGTGACCCGCATCGTGCGTGGTGATCCGAACCTGGCTGATCTGCCAATCATCATGCTCACGGCTCGCGTCGAAGACACTGACAAGATCGTCGGCCTGGAGCTCGGCGCCGACGACTACCTCACGAAGCCGTTCAACCCCAGTGAAGTGGTGGCCCGGGTGAAGGCCGTGCTGCGGCGTGCCGCTGGGGGTCCCGCCGAGCGCCGAGTGCTGCGGGTAGCAGGGCTGGAGATGGACCTGGACCGCCATGAGGTCACCCTTGACGGCGAGCACGTCGAGTTGACCCCCACGGAATTCGTCGTCCGGGAGCTCTTGATGCGCAACCCGGGACATGCTTTTACGCGCCTCGAGCTCATCGAATCCGGCATGGACTACGCCTACGCCGGCATGGAGCGTACGGTGGACAGCCACATCAAGAACCTACGCCGGAAGATCGAATCCGACCCGAAGAACCCGACCCACATCCAAACCGTATACGGCGTCGGCTATCGGCTGCGGGGTGATGTATGAACAAGCTGTGGATCCGGCTCAGCCTGGCGTTCGGCCTGGTTGCCGTGGTCGGCGTTCTCGCCGCTGCGGCACTCGCGAGCCGTCAGGTCGGCTCGCGGTTCAGCCGGTTCGTCGCGGACAGCCAGATGCTCGACCTGGGCGAAGGCGGCGGGGAGGATTCGAGCCTGGTGGCGCGACTGGCGGACCACTACGCGCAAACGGGCGATTGGTGGGGCGTCGAGGCGGTGGTGCAGGATTCACCCCGTGACTGGCACGGGCCCAGTGGCATGCGGCCGCGGTGGGGGATCCGGCACGGTGCGTCGTTCGTGGTCGTCGCCGACGCGGCGGGTGAGGTGGTCTACAACGGCCCCGGCAAGCCCATCCCTGCGCCCTTGGGCCGGGACGAGCTCGGTGATGCGCTGCCGGTTTCCTCCGACGGCCGAGTCGTCGGGTACGTGGTGGTGCGTCCACCCGGTCCGGCGAACCTGACCGGGCCGGAACGGGATTTCGTGGATCAGGTCAATCGGGCCCTGCTGCAAGCGGGGCTGATCGCTGGTGGACTGGGGGTGTTGCTCGGACTGGCCATCTCCCGTGGCCTGGCGGCACCGCTGAGCCAACTGGCGACCGCGGCGCGGCGCATCTCCCGCGGCGACTTGGACCAACGGGTGCCGGTCGGCGGCGCCGACGAGGTAGCCGATCTGGCGCGGGCCTTCAACGAGATGGCTATCGGCCTCCAGCGGGCCGAGACCCTACGCGCCAACATGGTGGCCGACATCGCGCACGAGTTGCGTACGCCGCTGAGCGTAATCCAGGGTAGCCTGCGGGCCATCCTGGATGACGTGTACCCGCTCGAGATGGCCGAGATCGCCACCGTTTACGACGAGACGCTAATGCTGAACCGCTTGGTGAACGACGTGCGTGAGTTGGCATTTGCGGAGGCGGGCCAGCTCGGCCTGCACACCGGGCCGGGTGGGGTGGCCTCGATCGTCGAGGGGGCGGCGGCGCTCCTCTCTCGGGCTGGCAGCGAGTGAGCGGCAGA
>CAYYVH010000169.1:0-8592 GCA_964475075.1 uncultured Anaerolineales bacterium
CGCAGGCGGGAGGGTGGAGGGGGGGGGGCGGGGGGGGCGCGGCGGGCGGCCGCGCAAGGATGTCTCCCGCTTGCACGAGCACCAGCCGATGACGGTGCCGTCGGTGGTGCACCGGCCGCTCGCGGACGTCTATGTGCTCCTGGCCGCCTACGAGCCCAGCACCGAGCGCGCGACCTTCAAGGTGTTTGTCAACCCGCTCGTCAGCTGGGTGTGGCTGGGCATGCTGGTCCTCGTACTGGGCACGGTCGTTGCCGCTTGGCCCGATTCCAGGGAAGCGCGGGTGATGAACGCGGAGATCAAACGTCTCCTCGGCACGGAAGGTCTCCCCGCTCGATGAGCGTTCGGCGGTGCGCGATGTTGGCACTCGTTACTGTGGCGGCCCTGGTCGTGCTATTCGGCGGCGTGGGCTCGGTGCATGCGCAGCGGGAGGTGGCGCCGGAAGAGGTGGCTGCGATCGCACGTGAGCTGAACTGCCCCGTGTGCCAGGGTTACAACCTACATGACTGCCCGCTGCAGGTGTGTGCCGAATGGCGGAACGAAATCCGCGAACGCTTGGCCGCCGGGAAGACCAAGGACGAGGTCATCGATGAGTTCGTCCAGGAGTACGGCCCTGAGGTGTTGAACGTCCCGCCGCGAGAGGGCTACTTCCTGATCGCCTGGGTGCTGCCGGTGGTGGCCCTGGCGGTTGGTGCCGTCCTCGTGGCGCTGCTCCTGCGGCGCCGAACATCTCGCTTGCCTCGGCGGGCGGTCCCGGTGCCGGAGTCCGCACCGGATCCGGAGTCCGCACCGGATCCGGCGTACGTTGCGCGTCTGGAGGAGCTCGTCGCAGCGGATGACGATGCCCGGGGTGTGAGCCCCGAGGGCAGATAGGCTGGTGAGCACGGTCTCGACGACCAGCAAAGGGTCGCGACCGGGTGATGACCGGGCCTCGGTGGCTGTCGGACTTGCGGCAGCCGACGCGGAGTACTCGTCGGATCGCGGCCGCAACGTCGTCTTCGCGGGCCTGCTCCTGGGCACGGTCGTGCTTCTTGCCGCGTTTGGCATGGCGCTGCGAGGCCCTTCCGTGGTGCTCCGAGCTGGCGAGCCGGCGCCGGATTTCTCGTTCGAGACGTTTGACGGGGGCACGATCCGCCTGACAGACCTGCGCGGCAGTGTGTTGGTTGTGAACTTCTGGGCATCGTGGTGCAAGGAGTGTGCCGCCGAGGCCGCCGATCTCGAGGCGGTCTGGCAGGACTACCGCGATCGAGGAGTGGTTCTGTTGGGCATCAACTACACCGACACGCGCCCGGCAGCCCTCGAGTATCTCGCTAGGCACGAGATTACCTATCCCAACGGTCCCGATCGGGGTACCGTCATCTCCCGGGCGTACCGCCTCACGGGGGTTCCGGAAACGCTGGTGATCGATCAGGCGGGCAATGTCGTGCCGCTCAACGTGGTGGGCACCGAGGGGGAGCCGCTGGTCCGGCTCAAGGGACCGATCGTTACGGGCGCGATGTTCTCGCCGTCGGACCTGCGGGCGCTGTTGGATCGTCTCACGCAGGAGGGTCCGGGTGACGTTTGAGCTGGCTGTATTCGCCGTGTTCGCCACGGTAACCGTTGCCGCCGTTCTGGTCTGGGTGGGCTTGCCCCTTTGGCGGGGTGACTCGCCATCCTTTTCGTTGGACCCACGGGCGGTAGCACTCCTGGCCCGGCGCGCGGCCGTGTTGGGCGCGCTGCGCGATCTGGATGCCGATCGCGCCGACGGGCGGATGGGCGAAGCCGATCACGACCGGCTGCGGACGGAGGCTCTGGCGGAGGGGGCGGCCGTGCTGGCGGCGCTGGACCGCTTGGCCGAGCGGGCTGCTGACCGCACGGCGGTGCTGGTGGCGGATATCGAGAGGGAGGTGGCGGCCATGCTGGGCGACGCTCATGCTGGAACGCCGGCCCGACCTGGCACGGACACGCCGGTGTGCCCGGCGTGCGGACGCCGGCACGTTCCTGGCGATCGGTTCTGCGCGAACTGTGGGCGAGCATTTGGCGGGGCGCCGGTGGAATGACCGTGCGACATTTGCGATTCGCTGTGCGGGAACTTGTTTATTTGCAGCTCCTGAGCACCATCGTCGCGGGGGTCTTGCTGCTGGTGCCGACTCCGCTGATGGTGTCGGTCCGGGCTCAATCGCCATCGCCGCCCGTGAACCAGAGCGGAGCGATCGGCGGTCAGGTCACGAACGGAACGGACGGGAAACACGACGTCCCGGGCGTGCAGGTACGCGTGCTGCCTCTGGGGGACCAGCAGTCCAGTGGGGTGATCACGGCTACGGTGGACGCCACGGGTCAGTTCAGCGTGACCGAGCTGACTGTCGGTCCAGGTGCCGAGTACGGGCTGATGGCCACCTACGAGGGGGTCGACTACATTCACCCCGAACTGGCTCGGCTCACGCCAGGCCAGCCGACTCTGTTCGGCGTGAATCTCACAGTGTACGAGCCGGATGAGGCGGTCGATCTCGTGATCCGTACCGCACATGTCGTGGTCTCTCCCGCCCCGGAACAAGGTGCGGCGTTCCTCACCGAAGTGTGGGTGATTCGCAACGATACCGACCGCACAAGAGTCGCGGGGCAGGATGGCGCCGTCCTGTGGTTCGACCTGCCCCCAGGGGCGCGGTCGATCGACGTACGGGATCCTCGTGTGCGCGCCAGTGCGAAGTTTGAGGACAACATCCTGTTCGACCGCGAACCTGTTCCCCCAGGCGAACGCGAGGTAGTGCTGACCTACGAGGTGCCGTACGGTGGTATGGAGTTCACCTTCTCGCGGACACTTCCGCTGCCGGTGGCTGAGTTGCAGCTCATGGTCATCGCCCCCGGTGCCGTGGTCGACAGCCCGATGTTGCCCGAGCAGGGCACCACGGAGCTGAATGGGCGGCCGGTGGTGCGAGCTGGTGGGAGTGATCTTGCCGCTGGATCAGTGATTGAGGCTCTGATTCGTGGCCTGCCGAAAGCATCGGGCGGTGGCGCCAGCTCGTTGCGCTCGCAGCAGCTGCCGGTGGTGGACCAACGCCCGCTGGCGGTCGTCGTCCTGGTGATAGCGCTGGTCGGCATGCTCCTGGCAGTTCGTTATCCAGACTTGTCGAAAACGCCAGGGGTATCGCGCCGCCGCACGGACCGCTTGAGCGTGGAGCGGGCGGACGTGCTGGACGAGTTGGCGAGGCTCGAACGCCGGTGCAGTGGGGGCACGGTGTCCGGGGAGGAGTACGCGCGTCTGCGTCCGGCCCTGATGGAACGGGCGCTGGCCTTGACGCTGCAGTTGCGTGCGGCGAGGAAGGGTTCGAGAAGATGAGCATCCTAGACCTGATTCTGGCCAACCGAATGGTCGCGGCCGCATACACTATCGCCATCCTACTGCTGGCGGGTTACGCGCTCTCCATCGTCTTCAGGCGTCGGGCAACGGACCGGCAGCTCGCGGCATGGACCGAGGTCGGCGTCGATGAAACTGCTGCCCAGGAACGAGACACATGATCATCGATCCGCAGAACATCAACCTTATTGCGTTCGGCGTAGCGTTTGCGGCCGGGCTGCTTTCCTTCTTGTCACCGTGCGTACTGCCACTGGTGCCGGCGTATATAGGCTATTTGAGTGGGGCGACCGTGGCCGGTGGCGAGATCAGCGTTGACTCACGCCGAATCACGTTCACCCATGCGGTCGCTTTCGTGCTCGGATTCTCGGTGCTGTTTGTGTTCCTGGAAGCCTGGCTGGGTCTGGCAGGCTACGTCGTCCAGCTCTTCTCGGATGACACCGGCGCGGCCATAACCGGGTTGGGTATGACCGTGGAGGAACTCCTTACACGGGTTGGGACGGTTCTGCTGGGAATCATGGCGGTCCGAGTCGCCGACAACACCATGAGCAGTGAATGGCGTTTCCGCTTCGGCCGAACGGTGGTCGTGTGGCCTGGGCGCACCAGTGGGATTCCCCAGAAATTCGTACGTTGGGCCATTGTCGGTGTGATCTTCGCGCTGGTCCATTACTGGTTGGCCAATGTCATGAAACCGGGTGAAGTCGTCCTGGTGGACACGCTCATGATTGGTCTGCTGCCGCTGGCCGGCGCGGGCCTGTCGGAAAGGGGCGCGCTCCTGCTCGGGATCGTGGTCGCGGGAGTGAACACCTTCTCGCGCTTCGTCGACCCGATCTCCGACTATTACACCGTCGTTGACTGGATCGGAGTGGCGTTGCAGGCGACGCTCATCTTCCTTGTCGTGTACTTCGTGAGCCGTACGACGCTGTTCTACCAGGAGAAGCGCTTCGAGGTATCCGGCCCGTTGAAAAACCGCGGTTACCTGACGAGCGGCGTGATGGGGGCGGTATTCGGCGCTGGCTGGACGCCGTGCACGGGGCCGAACCTCGCCGTGATCGTCGCGCTGGCCGCCAGCGCCAGCAACGTCGGGGTGGGCGCGGCGCTGCTGGGCACCTACTCACTGGGGCTGGGCGTGCCGTTCCTGTTGGTGGGACTGGCATTCGGGGCGGCGACGGCTGCGCTGCGGCGGATCATGCCGTACATGACGGTGGTCAAGGCCGTGAACACGGCGCTCCTGCTCTTCATGGCGGCGCTGATTCTCAGCGGCCGCCTGCAGACGCTGGCCGACTTCGGTGGGTTCAGTGAAGGCGTGTTCGGGATCAACCTGTGATGGGGTTGATCAGAAGTCGTTCGACCGCGATGGCTTGGGCTATCGGCTATCAGCTATCAGCTACCGGTCCGTCTGATCCGCCCCCAGCGGAAGGGTGAGGCACTACGGCTGACTCGCTCAAACGGATCGGCACGGTCGAGCGCGTGGTCTCCGGCGTCGTTACGTGGCTGGCGCGACACTGGCTGGCCTGGTTCCTCCTCGGCTCGGGTACGTTCATCGCGTTGCCGTTTGCCGCGCCCGTCCTCGCCGCTGGCGGCCACGACCAGCTGAGTTCAGCCATTTACCTGAGCTATCGGATCACGTGCCATCAACTGCCGCACCGCAGCTGGTTCGTCGGTGGCCGGGCGGCGAACTACGATTGGCCTACCGTTCGGGCCTACATGGGTTTGGGTGCCAGCGAGGAGGCGCGGGCTTTCCACAGGCCGATTCGCGACCCCGAGCTGGGCTACCAGATGGCGTTCTGTCAGCGGGACACGGCGACCTTCCTGTCGCTGTTCCTCACGGCTGTGCTGTACGGTGTGGCGCGTCGGCGTAGGAGGATCCGCCCTCTGCGCCTGCGCTACTACGCCCTGGCAATCGTGCCGCTGGCCGTTGACGGTCTGGTGCAGCTCGTGGGGCTGCGCGAGAGTACTCCGTTTGCCCGAACGGTGACGGGCAGCCTGTTCGGGGTGGCTACAGCGCTGTTCATCCTGCCACAGCTCGATCTCGGGCTGCGCGTGCTGAGTGGGCAGGATTCGGGCGCGAGTAACGCGGGCCGCCACCGCGTGATGTAGTCCGGGCCGGGACAGCATCCTCTCTGTCTGGCGGGCAGACCCTCAAACCCTCACCGCCAAGTTGATTCTCGGGCGCCGGTGTGCTAGAATGGCTCGGTAACGACGAAGTCAGTTTCGTTTCAACCCGCGTACCGAACACGACTGCCAGTCGCCGTGCGGCTGGTATTTGTATGTTGCAGGGCCGGAGGAAGCAGGATCTCTCTTCGTCAACCGATTCCATACCAAGCAACAAGCAAGAGGAGTAACACGATCATGAGTGATCCGATCACCGGCACTGTCAAGTGGTTCAACGGCGACAAGGGCTTCGGCTTCATCACGCGGGACGACGGCGAGAAGGATGTCTTCGTCCACTACAGCGCGATTGAGAGCCAGGGCGGCTTCCGCAACCTGAACGAGGGCCAGCGGGTCCAGTTCCGGGTCGAGCAGGGCGCCAAGGGTCCCAGCGCTGTCGGTGTCACCGTGCTCTGAGCCTGAAGATGTAGAACCGCACGGCGGTTCGAGCAGGGAGGCGCGGCACGGCCGCGCCTCTCGGCGTTAACGGGCATTCGGCGGCGATTCGGGACCGGGTGGATGACTTGAGAGGCTCGCTCACCGGCTCCGTAACGACGCGGTTGCCATAGCGGCCCAGGATGCAGGATCTGTTTGGTTGGGGTCACCCCGCGGGTTGTACAACGAACAAACCCCCGAGAGGCCCGCCAAATCAGGCTTCTCGGGGGTCGTGGGTTCTAAAGTCTAGCGCGAGTAGAACTCGACGATCAGGTTTTCCTCAATGGGGTACTCGAACTCCTCGGCCGAGGGCCAATCCAGCACGCGGACCTCGTCACCGTCGCGGCTGAGCCACGAAGGGCAGGTAACTGTGGGGGCTTCCATCGCCCACTGCACGTCCGGCATCTTCCGGGCGACTTTGTCAACCGAGACCGCCATTCCCGGTGTCACAAGGAAGGACGGGATGTCCACCTTCTCCCCGTCTACCGTGATGTGACCGTGGCCGATCATCTGCCGCGCCATGGGGCGAGATCGGGCGAGCCCGCCGCGATAGACGGCGCTGTCAAGGCGCCGCTCGAGCAGCTTGAGAAGGGCGGTGCCCGTCATCTCGGGCTCGCGGCGGGCCTGATCGACAAAGCGGCGGAACTGGCGCTCGCGCATGCCGTAGATGCGCTTCACCTTCTGCTTTTCGCGCAGCTGGCGCTGGAAGTCCGACGGGCGGCCGCGGCGCATCTTCCGGCCGTGGTCGCCGGGTGGTTGGCCCATGCGTCGCTGGAGGCTTTGGCCCCCGCAGCCGAAGAGATCAACGCCTTCGCGGCGTGAACGCTTGTTGCGCGGTCCGGTGTATCGTCCCATAATTTAACCACGTTCGTTCGTTGCGACTTGACTTGTCGCGTTTGATCCCAACTTACAAGCTCGCCATTATAGCATAAGGGGCTGCGAGATCATAAAGCAAACGCGTACCGCAGGACCGATCTGGTGACACAATTCTTCGTCGCGCTCCTCGTGCTCCTCGCGCTGGGACTTTTAGCGTATTGGCTCGTGATCCTCACGGAGGGTGCGTACCTCGGCCGGCGCGCGGTGCGCATGATCTACGACCTCGGCGCCTCATCGTACGACGACGTCAAGCAGTACGACCGGTGGGAGGAGTTCACGTTCCTCGGCAAGCCGCTCTTGGACCGTCTCGAGAAAACGGCCGGAACGCGGGCCCTCGTGCTGGACGTGGCCACGGGTACTGGTCGCCTTCCCCTCGCCCTGCTGGCGATACCGTTCTTCGAGGGCGAGATCGTCGGCGTCGACAACTCCCGGGGCATGCTGGCCGTGGCCGCGGAGAAGACGGACGCATTTTCCGGGCGCATCCATCTGGTGGAGCACGACGCCGCGCCCCTGCCCTTCGCGGACGATTCCTTCGATGCCGTGACGCTCCTCGAGGGGCTCGAGTTCGTGCCCGACCGCGCGGCAGCGCTGGCGGAGTTGACCCGGGTGCTCGCGCCGGGCGGCTGGCTGTTGACCACGAACCGGGTCGGGCGCGACGTACGCCTGATGCCGGGTCGGATGGACACGCCGGATCGGTTCGCCGCTCGGCTCGAGCAAATGGGAATAACCGAGGTGTGCACGCGTTCGTGGCAGACGTACTACAACCTCGTTTGGGCGCGCAAGCCAGGGTTGCCCGTCCACCGTGAGGAGAACCCGCCGTGGCACACGCTCCTCACATGTGCGGAGTGCTCGGCCACCGGCGACTGGGAGGCAAGCTCGGCGCAGATGGCCTGCCGGCAGTGCGGCCGCGTCGTCCGCTGCGCGGATCGCATGTGGCGCGTGTAAAACAAGGGAACTCCGAATTGCGCGGTCTATTGTTTGACAAGCCCATGGGCAGGCATCTCCACACGGTGCACACATCGCGAGTGGATGGAGAGAGTGCACCTTGCTGCGACGGATCGGACGTGATGGGCGGGTGGACGGCTGACCCCGGCTGCCGAATCGCCAGCTCATCCAGTGCGGTCGATCACGTACAGCCGGCCCCACTGGCCCAGAACGGCCACGGAGTAGCCACGCGCTACCTGCAGCCCGGGATGCGCCCGAAGGACCTGCCGCAGGAGATCGTACTCGCTCGTCAGGATCACCGCCAGGCCACCGGGCGCGAGGACGCGGTCCAGCTCGGCGACGAACTGGGGATATAGGCTCTCGACCTCGCGTTGTGAACTGATCTGCTTGCCGAACGGCGGATTGGTCGCCACCTTCGTGACCGACCCCGCCGCGAGCGGCAGATTGGCGGCATCCCACTGGCGCACGAGGGCGCTGCCGCCGAGGATAGCGAGGTTCCGGCGGGCGGCCGCGGCGCGGTCTTCGTCCAGGTCGCCACCGATTACCTCTCGGCAGGGACCGGCCAGCAGGCGCTCGGCGAGAATCGTCCCCCCACCGCACATGGGATCGAGGAACACGTCGGCGTCCGCGGGACGAGTGAGCTGCACCATGGCCGCGGCGGCGGAGGGCCGGAGAGAGGCGGGAACGTGCGCCACTTCGTAATCGCGGTGGCGCATCGTGCGGTCCGACAACCGGATGCCCACCAGCAACCGTGCCCCCAACAGGTTGGCCCAGATCTCCACGTCCGCGTTCTCATCCACCTTCCGCCAGCGCCGGCCGAGCCGGCGTTTCAGGCCGCGGGCAGTGGCCTGGGCGAA
>CAYYVH010000170.1:0-8558 GCA_964475075.1 uncultured Anaerolineales bacterium
TCACGGCCTTGCTTCCCATACCCAGGGCACAGGAAGCGACGGCCACAGCCAGCCCGGAACGCACTCCCATGGGAAGCAATGGCTCAATCAGAGACGATTTGAGGACAAACTGTGTGCTTAGATGCACACTCCCCTCCGGCGCCACGGCGTGGATGATCCCGTTGAGTTTGTCAGAGACCAGCGCACGCCATCGTCCGCGTCTGTGCGGATCTCCACCTGGATGGTCCGGAAGCCGCCCCGACACGCCAGCCCGGCCTGCCGAGCAGCCTCATCTGGCGCCACAGCGCCGATGGCTGCGTTGACGGTAACATCCGGACGTGCTGCCGGATGCCACCACCGGGCCAACGGCAAGCCCGAGCGCTGCGCAGCGAGGTCCGCCAGCGCCAGGTCGAGACCGGCTCTTGCTGCGGGAGCATCCGGCACGGCAGCGGCGAGCCGGCGCATCCACGATCGGAGCACGAGCGGCCGACCGGGCAATCCCCCGTTTTCAGCCGCGACCATCTTGTCCAACTCCGACGCCAGCCGTCTCAAGGCCGGCAGTGTTTCGCCCAGTGGCTCGCCACCGTGGCCCGCGAGTGGCGCGGCTTCCCCAAAGCCGGCGACGCCTTCAGCGTCGGTCACGCGCACGAGATACCCCTCGCGCACGATGTGGATTCCGGCGGAGGTCACAAAGGGCCTCCGGAAGGGTAGAGAGTACCGGCAGACGGCGATGGCGAGTTCACTCACAGGATGAGTCCGAGGGCCAGAACGACCGCGTGGGCAACTTGGAGGCGCGCCGTGAGGGCCAGGACCTTATTCAGCGGTCGGCCCGTGAGGCCGTCGAGAACCTGCCTGACAGGAGTCAAGGCCAGTGGCGCGGCGAGAAGGACCAGCAAGACCGGAGCTCCCAATCGCCCGCCGGCCCACAGCCCAACCGGAACGGCAAAGGCCAGGACGACCAGGAGAGCGTAATAGCGGCGGGCAGGACCTGCGCCCATGTGCACGACCAAGGTCCGCTTGCCGGCCTCGCGATCGGTTTCGATGTCGCGCAGGTTGTTCACCACGAGGATGGCGATCGCCAGGGCACCGTCCGCGACGCCCAGCGCCAGCGCCGTCGGTGTCGCCTCGAGTGCTTGGACGTAGTACGTACCCGCGACCGCCGCCAGGCCGAAGAACACCAGGACGAACAGGTCGCCGAGCCCGACGTAGGCCAGCGGGTACGGACCGGCAGTGTAGAGCACACCGGCGAGGATTCCCGCAACGCCGACCACGAGGATCGGCAGACCGGCCACCGCGACGAGGTACAGCCCCACGAGGGCCGCAAGGCCGTACGTCACCGCCGCCCCGATGCTGACCGCCCGCGCGGGCAGCAACCCCGCCTGCACGGCGCGCGTCGGCCCCAGCCGCTCCTCGTGATCGGCGCCGCGATGGAAGTCCAGCACGTCGTTGGACAGGTTCGTCCCGATCTGGATCAGGAGCGCGCCGAGCAGGGCAGCGAGTGCCGGCAATGGGCGGAAGACCCCGTCGTGCACCGCCAACGCCGCGCCGATAAGCACGGGGGCAACGGCCGCGGAGAGTGTCTTCGGGCGTATGGCCAGCCACCAGGCGGACATGTGGGTACGGTTGTCGGAAATCAGTCGCATGTTGTTCGGCTGAAGGTCGAATCACGCCGCGGTAACTGCCACACCCCTACGGATAGCGCTTGAACTTGGAAAAGTCGGGCTCGCGCTTCTCCAGAAAGGCGTTCTTGCCCTCGGCGCCTTCCTCGGTCATGTAGTAGAGCAGCGTAGCGTCCCCGGCGAGCTGCTGGAGCCCGGCCTGCCCGTCGAGGGCGGCATTGAAGGCCATCTTGAGCAGGCGCAGTGCCATGGGGCTCAGCGCCAGCATCTCGCGACACCACGCCACGGTCGTCTCCTCGAGATCCGCCAACGGGACCACAGTGTTCACCAGCCCCATTGCCAGCGCGTCCTGCGCCGTGTACCGCCGGCAGAGGAACCAGATCTCGCGTGCCTTCTTCTGGCCCACGATGCTGGCCAGGTAGTTGGACCCGAACCCGCCATCGAAGCTCCCTACGCGCGGGCCCGTCTGGCCGAAGACGGCGTTGTCGGCGGCGATGGTCAGGTCGCACACCACGTGGAGCACGTGCCCACCGCCGATCGCGTACCCGGCCACCATGGCCACCACCGGCTTGGGCAGGCGGCGGATGGCCATCTGGAGGTCCAGCACGTTGAGGCGCGGCACCCCGGCCGGGTCCACGTAGCCCGCCTTGCCGCGCACACGCTGGTCACCGCCGGAGCAGAACGCCTGGGTGCCCGCCCCGGTCAGAATCGCAACCCCGACCTCGGAATCGTTGCGGATGTCGTCGAAGGCCTCGAGCAGCTCGAAGAGCGTCTGCGGTCGAAAGGCGTTGCGCACCTCGGGCCTGTTAATCGTGACCTTGGCGATGCCTTCGGCCTTGTGGAACAAGATATCCTCATAATCCTTCACCGTCTGCCACTCGACGGTCATCTATGCCTCCTCGGTGCGTGGTTGCGAAGGTCGGGACGGTAGTCTGACTTGGGCTATCGGCTATCGGCTATCAGTCCGGGTGGTCCGGAGCCGAGAGAGACCGGTCGGAGTCGGATCCCCTTCGCGGCCGATCAACGGGGCGATTCTACACCGGTTGGCGGGACCGCTGAAATCGCCCTAGCTCACGGCAGCTGCGACGTCCGACCACAGCCGGCGGTGGGCCGCGGTATTTGCCTCGAGATCGATCGGCACTTCGATCACCTGCACCCCCGCCTCGGTGACCCGGCCGCCGAGGACCGGACCGAACGCGCTCGCATCTTGCACAGCCACGTGAGGCACACCATAGGCGGCACAGGCAGCGGCCAGATCCACGCCCGAGGAAGTCAGAAAGAACCGCTCGAAGGCCTCCCGGTCATATTCGGCAACCGGAAGGTGGGCGAAGATTCCGCCCCCGCCATCGTTCAGCACGACGATCGTCGCCATCAGGCCCGGCAGCCGCGCCGCACCCAGACCGTTCAGGTCGTGCACGAAGGCCAGATCACCGGTGACAAGGACGGTCGGCGCACCCGTCCCGTAAGCCGCCCCCAGAGCGCTCGAGATCGTGCCGTCGATTCCGGCGGCGCCGCGATTGGCGATGACGCGCACTGAGCGGTCCGACGCGGCCGTGAAGGTGTCCAGGTCACGCACCGCCATACTGTTGGCGGCATAGACCAGTGCTCCGTCGGGCAGCGCCTCCATTAACCACCGGTAGACCCAGCTCACCGTGCCGGGCTCCTCCCCGTCCGCCATGAGCGCAACAGCCCGTGCAACGACCCGACTGACCTCCCGCCACTCTTCGAACCACCGTTCCACTTGTACGACCACCCCCGGGTCGCGCTCCCCCAGGGACTCGAGGCGGTCAGCCAGAGCGTTGCACAGCTCGACCGGGTCAACGGGCAGCCGCAACGCGGCCATGCGAGTCGGGTCGTCCCAGGTATACTCCGGGTCGATGATGACTTGCGTGGCACCCGGATGCCACTCCAGAAACCGCGCGACATTCTTCCATGTCAGGCTCTGCCCAAAGCGGAGCACGAGACTCGGCGCGTGAGCCATCGCCCACCGCTCGGACCGGAGGAAGGCGTCGTATCCCGTGACGACATGTGACCGATCATGAGGTCCGAAGCGCAGTCCTCCAGCCGGCTCGGCGAGAATCGGGTAGCCGCTGGCCGCTGCCAGGCGGGCCACAGCTTCGGCATAGCCGGGTGGCGGATGAATCGGGCCGGCCAGAATCAGCCCGTTCCGCTCACGCGCCAGACGCTCAGCCAGTTCGTCAAGCAGCTCTGGTTGCGCTGTCGCCGTGGTGCGCGGCGCTGTGACCCAGGGCGCACCTGCCGGACGCCCGGACACAGCCAGTAACTCGCTTCGGCCGAGGGAGCCCTGCTCATCACCGGCGCGTCCCGACGCTTCGCCTTCCAGATCCGGTGCGAACGGCTCCCGAAATGGGCAATTGAGATGCACCGGTCCGGCCGGGCGACCGCGCGCCACAGCCACGGCGCGCGAAGCAAGGCTGCGGACGTAACGGAGCATCGTCGGCTCAGCAGAAGGCGTGGGTACATCAACGAACCAGCGCACGTAGCCGCCGTACAGCTTGATCTGATCGATTGCCTGCCAGGCGCCGGTATCGCGCAACTCAGGTGGTCGGTCGGCCGTGAGCACGACCAAGGGCACGCGGCTGTAGTGAGCCTCGATTATCGCCGGCAGGTAGTTGGCCGCCGCCGTGCCCGAGGTGCACACGAGCGCCGCCGGACCTCCCGTCGCCCGGCCGTAGCCGAGCGCGAAGAAGCCGGCCGACCGCTCATCCACATGGACCGAGGTGGCCAGGTCCGATCGCTCGGCCACCGCTAGCGAGAGCGGCGTGGAGCGTGCGCCCGGCGAGACGCAGACGTGCCGCACCCCGGCCCGAGCCAGCTCGTCAATCAGAGCACGGGTCCAGAGCAGATTGTCCCACGCGTAGTCGGCTTCGGGCGAGGTCACGGGTGGGATGATACAGCGTGGTCACCCTGGGTGAAAGCGAGTTGAGCGTCACGCTCAGACGGGGCGAAAGAAGCCGTGCTTGACTGTATGCACGAACGTGCATACTCTTGGTGGTCATGACGACGGAATACGATTTCAGCAAGGGAAAGCCCGGGGCGATCGTCAAGGCACCGCCCGGAAAGACGCGCATCACGATTCGCTTGGATGACGACATACTACGGTGGTTCCGGCAGCAGGTTCACTCAGCCGGCGGCGGCAACTACCAGACGCTCATCAACCAGGCACTGCGGCAGCACATCGCCGCCGAGCGCGAGCCCCTCGAGGAGACCGTGCGCCGTGTTCTGCGCGAGGAACTGGCCCGGTAGGCGAGTGAGCCGAAGCCGGGGAAGGAGGCCGACCTGGCTCTCGCGTGCTCTCGGTACCGTAGCTAGTAGGATGTCAATCGCGCTCCTGCTCCTCGCATGCGCATTGACCGCTTTGCGACCTGGTTGGGTCGTCCGGATACTCGCGAGCCATTCTCCTGAGGTCGTCTACTCCGTTGAAACTGACGAGCCCTTGGTGGCACTCACGATCGACGATGGCCCGGATCCTGTCACCACGGCCAAGATCCTGGATGTGCTCAGGCAGCACGATGCCCGCGCAACCTTCTTCTTGATCGGGGAGCGAGTGCCGGGCAACGAGGAGATCGTCGCTCGCATCGTGGAAGAGGGGCACGAACTGGGCAACCATCTGATGAGGGACGAACCGAGCTTCTTGCTCGGACCTGCCGAGTTCGAGCGGCAGCTGACGGCAACGCACGCGATGCTCTCAACGTACGGCGAGGTTCGCTGGTTTCGCCCGGGATCGGGCTCGTACGACCGAGCCATGCTGTCGACTCTGGAGAGACACGGATACACCTGCGTACTCGGATCGGTCTATCCTTTTGACGCTCACGTCGGCTCAGTGGGGTTCGCGGCACGGCACATCCCGTTGAACGCAGGGCCTGGGTCGATCGTGTTGTTGCACGATCGTGGGCCGCGGGGGGAACGTACGGCGGAAGTGCTTGCCCGGGTATTGCCGGAACTCAATCGCCGAGGATTGCGAGTAGTCGGTCTGTCAGAGCTGCTGGCAACGAACGTTGAATGAGCTGGCGCAGCCACGGGTCTGGGAGGAACAAAGATGACGGATCAAGCGATACATGCCGTTACCGGCGCCTTCGGGTATTCGGGCCAGTACATCGCCAGGCGACTCCTCGCCAGAGGTCGCAAGGTAATCACGCTGACCAACTCGCGCCAACGTCGGAACGCGTTTGGTGACGAAGTGCGCGCCTTTCCGTTTCACTTCGAGGAGCCCGGCAAGCTGGTCGAGTCGCTCCGGGGTGTCGAGGTGCTCTACAACACCTACTGGGTCAGGTTCAATCACAAGGCGTTCACGCACGCGGACGCGGTGCGAAACACTCGGACGATGTTCCAGGCAGCGAAGGCAGCCGGAGTGAGCCGCATCGTTCACGTTAGCATCACGAATCCAAATCAAGAGTCGCCTCTCGAATACTTCAGTGGAAAGGCACAGCTCGAGAAGGCACTCTTGGACACGGGCATCTCATACGCGATACTCCGCCCGACCGTCTTGTTCGGCCAAGAGGACATACTCATCAACAACATCGCCTGGGCGTTGCGGCATCTTCCAGTCTTCGGAGTCTTCGGCGACGGCACGTACCGACTTCAGCCGATCTACGTTGACGACCTCGCCGACCTGGCCGTCCAGCAGGGCGCAACGCGTGAGAACAAGATCATCGATGCGATCGGGCCCGAGACATTTACCTACAGGGAGCTGGTCGAGGTGATTGGGAGGATCATCGGGAGGAAGAGGCCCGTCGTTCCCATGCCTCCTCTTCTCGGCTTCTGGGCCGGTTGGTTGATCGGCAAGATGGTCGGCGATGTCATGATCACTCGTGAAGAGATCGAGGGGCTCATGGCGGACCTGCTGTACGTCGACTCGCCGCCAGCAGGGACAACGAGGTTGACGGACTGGGCACGCGAGCACGCTGAAACGCTTGGCCGAAGATACGCGAGTGAACTGGCGAGAAGGGGGGACGGTGATGCGCGATGGACCCAGTGAACTGATGCATCTCCGGGCGTGGCGCCCCGCGCTCGTGCACGCGCTGCCGATTTCGGCCCTGGTGCTGTGCCTGATCTACTACTGGTTCGCTATCGCCGACCGCTACTCCGTCTTCCTCTATTACCACGACATGGGCCCGTTGGTGCCGGACACCTCTCCCTTCAGCTTCGTGACCGCAAGCCGCTACTGGATGGCAGGGTTGGTCGCCGGGGGCGCGGTCGCCGCGCTGTACGCGGCTCTGAATTGGCTGCTGGGGCGCACCGTGGCCGGCTACCGGCCACCGGTGTGGTGGCGCGTGTGGGCACCTAGCGCACTGCTGCTCGTGATCGGAGTTCCCGCCATCACCATGACCGTCAACCAGCCGGCCCTGCCCGCGTCGAACGCCGCCCAGACGACGATTGCGACACTCATCGGCCTTGCGTTGGCGCTGATTCCGGGCTACTTGGCAGCTGAGCGCCCCGGAGCGCTCGTCTGGCTGGCCGCCGACGGTTGGGGGCTGATGCTCGTGATGTTGAGCCTACCCAATCTCGAACACGCGACTCGGTGGTTGGCCGCAGGTCGCGCCTGGTGGGTGTGGCTGTCGGTGGCGAGCATCGCCGCCGGAGTCGGGTGGTTGCTCGTCATGACCGGGTTGTACGTCTGGCGGAGAAGGTCCATTCCTGACGCCGCGGCGGTGTTCGTGGCCGGTTTGAGTGTCGCGTATTTGCTGATGCCGCTATTGCACCATGTCTCCTTCACGGACGGCTACTTCTACATCAGCAACAGCGACAACTTCTTCGGCCGGAACGTCCCGCTGCAGATGGTCGCATGGCTCATCGCCGCGGGCCTGGTGCTCGGCATGACGCGGCTGCGTACGAACCTGGCTACGCGGCGCGGGGGTCCGACCGTTGGGGAATGAGGTGAGACGGTTCCCGTTTCTCGGACGCAAGCTGCACCCCGCACGCGGTCGCGGACCTACGCGCCGCCGGATCCTAGTCGTCGTGGTGATCGCCCTGGCGATCGTGGCGCTGTCCGGCATCCTCCACTTCCGAGCATGGCTGAGCGCGATTGACGATCCGCGCACTCAGGCTTTCTTCCGCTGGAAATCGGGCGGCGAAGAGGCCCGCCGGGCGCTGGTTACAGCCCTGACGGAGCCCTGCCCTGGCGCACCTTTCCTGCTCCCATCCGGCGGATTCATCGGGCTGCTCTACGGTGATCCCCGTCCGCCCTACTCGGGATCACGTCTTCATCAGGGCATCGATATCTTCAGTAACTCCGGTCCGGGCCAAACCCCTGTCCACGCCGCGCTCGACGGCTACCTCACCCGCGAACCGGACTGGCGCAGCTCGGTGATCATCCGCATCCCGGACGACCCGCTCCATCCCGGGCGGCAGATCTGGCAGTACTACGCCCACATGGCCAATACCGACGGCACGGTGAGTTACATCGACGAGGCGTTCCCACCCGGAACGCGCGAGGAGTATGTCGAGCAGGGGATGCTCCTGGGTTACACTGGCAACTACAGGGGTAACTCGCCGGTCGGCGTCGCCGTTCACCTGCACTTTTCGATCGTGCTGGACGACGGGCAGGGCCGCTACAGGAACGAGCTCGATTTCGAAAACACGGTCGATCCCTCGCGCTACCTCGGACTGGCGGTCAACTACGCCTGCGCACCCCTGGTGCCGAACTGCGCCGAATTACCCGTCTGCCCGGATGCGGTTCTCGGGGCGGGCGGATCGTGACGCTTCGCCGATCCCCCTGGGTGCACTCACGAATTGTCAGGCCGTCGCCCCGTGCCCACCGCTCGTCAGTCCATTGCCTCGTGAATCTCGAGTCCCCCCCGGCAGTTCCAGCGGTTGAAACCGCCCCTGAGGGGCGCGGCTGACGCCGCGCCGGGCGTCGGCCTGCGCCGACGCTGTCTGGAACCGGATCAAATTGCCGAACCAACCGGCGTCCGCGTAGGCGGACGCTCGGCGGGCCGC
>CAYYVH010000171.1:0-8515 GCA_964475075.1 uncultured Anaerolineales bacterium
GCCGGGGCCGCCCTGTCGCGACGGACGTGTGGATCGCGCAGCGAACCGATCAGTGTATCCGGGTCCATCCAGGCCACCCCACAATTCGCATTGCCCCGCCGGCCCTCGAGCGAGTAGGCCCGGCCGGACTGTACAAAGTCCTCATCGAACGAGAAGGGCAGAAGAGCATCATCTCCCCGCACGCCGAGGCATCGGCGAATGCCGATACCACCTACCCGCTCCACGTGCTCCACCTGCTCGATCCGCGCACCGATCGCGGCGACCTCGAGATCACACTCATCGGCGCCTCGGGGGCCGCGGCACGGCTATCGGCGCAGGTTTTCGGCTTCACGATGCTCAACCGCCGCGAACGCCAGCTCGTGCTGGCCAAGGTGGCGCAGATCCTCGACCACGTTCCCGTCTTCGCCGTTCGGCTCCCCACCGGTCTCGACCGGTTAGGCGATTCGGCCCGCCAACTCCTCGCCGTTGCCCCTCGTCAAGGAACAGATTCCTGAGCCATCCGGCCAGGCACACCCGCGGCCAGCTATGCCATCAGGCGCGTCGGCGCGCCCGGGCCGACCCGATGAGCACCGCGACGACCACCGCGCCGAAGATCAACACTATCGTCGGCGGAAGCAGCCCGTCGGATGGCAACGCGGGCTCCACCGCGCGGGCGGCCAGGCCACCGTCATTCGCGGTCCGCTCGATGCCTCCGACGGCGACGCCCCCAACCGGCTCCTGTGCCGTTGGGCAGACTCCCGTGATCGTGAACGCGACCTGGTACGGCTGCCCGAAAACGACCGACCCCGGGGTCCAGTTGGGGTAGCCGAAGAGAGCCGACTGGAAGTAGGCCTGGGACGACCCCGCCCCGTCGGGACCACCGTTCGACGTGGCCCAGTACGCCAGCTCGTCAATAGCAGCGGCGGTAAACCAGTACGTGCCCGGAGTCAACTCCAGGTGCGGTATGAAGCTCCACGTGAACCCCCAGATGGGTAGGCCGAAGAACGTGATCTGTTCAACCGTGTACGTCGCCGAGGCCATGCCGTCCACAATGAGAGCGCCCGGCTGCCCACCGGCGTCCTCACGGATCTCGAGCTCGGCCTGCGTCACACCGGGGAAAACGACAATCTGTGCGGTAGCCGTAGAGATCTCAACGCTGGCTTCGTCCGGACACGACGGCACGACGAAGTCGTCCGCCGTACGAGTGTCATACATAATCGACGACAACAGAGCGTTAATACCGTCGAAGTCTCCATTGTCCCACCTCCCGGTACCCAGGAAATCGCTGAGCCCTTGAGGCGAGTCGGCCGAGGCGGCGTCTTCCGGCTCACCCACTTGATCGAGCGCACCCCCTTCGGGCAGTTCGTACGGCGGGAAACACTCGATTTGAGTCACGGCGTCGGTACACACTCCATCGACGCAGCGCAACTCGCACACGTCCTGCCCCGACACGTCCGCCGGAACCAGCACGACGGCCATCGCTATCACAAGACCGACCCGCATAATTCGTCGCATCGTCTCCCTCCTATCCATCACTCCGCCCCGGCTCGACCGCCGACGAGGCCTATCCGAGTCCACCGCATGAGCATCCAAAAAGGGCGATCCGCCCGCGAACGCCCGATATTCCAGTCTGCTACTCCGTCGCACAGAGAACATCAACAAGCCCCCGCTCGCCAGTATCGGCAAGCGGACCTCCCCACATCTCCTATAACGAGCACCGGCAGACATTGGATACGGCTTCGGCCGATCGATCTGCAGGGCGATGTTGGCTCACGCGTACGAAACCCGGTAGCATTGCTAACCAAGGCAGTAATCTCCCGACAAAAAAGGACCAGCCAGTGAGTGGCTTCGCCCTGATCTATTACCGAGACCGCACACCGGTCGGTCCGGCCGTGCTCGACACCATGCTCGCCGCCCTCGCCCACCGGGGCCCGGACGGCCGTCACATGCGGCTGCACGCACACATCGGCCTGGGTCACCAGCACTTCTGGACCACCCCCGAGGAGGCCGGGGAGAAGCAGCCCCTCTCGGACCCCGGGGACCGGTTCGACATCCTCTTCGATGGCCGTCTCGATAACCGGCCCGAGCTCCTGTCCACCCTGGACCTGGACGATCCCGGGGGACGGCGGCTCTCCGACGCGGCGCTCACCCTCCGGGCCCATGCGCGCTGGGGAGAAGGCTGCTTCGAGCGCCTGCTGGGCTCGTTCGCCCTCGCCGTATTCGACCGGCAGCAGGAGCGCGTCACCTGCGCCCGGGATCCCCTCGGCAATCGCACGCTCTTCTATTATATTGACCCACTCGTGCTCGTCGTCGCCTCGGAGGAGGCGGCCGTAGCCGCCCATCCGACCGTCTCGGACCGCCTGGACGAGACTACCCTCGCCCACTTCTTTGCCCTGCGCCTGCCGGCCAGCGGCGCCACCTTCTTCGCCGAGGTGCAGGAGCTCTTGCCCGCCCACGTCATTACCGTCGGTCCCGATACTATGCGCACGAGCCGCTACTGGGACGTGGATCCCGGGCGCCAGCTACGCTTCCGGACGGACGATGAGTACGCGGACCGCTTCCGGGACCTGCTCCGTGAAAGCGTCCGCTGCCGCCTGCGTGCGACATCGCCGGTGGGCGTGATGATGAGCGGCGGGCTCGACTCACCCTCGGTCGCCGCCCTGGCCGCCCGGGAGCTCGCTGCCGGCCCAGAGCCCAGCCGCTTGCGCACCTTCTCCTACGTCTTCGACGAGCTCCCCGACTGCGACGAGCGATCCTTCATGGCGCACATGATCGACCGCCACGACCTCGACGCAACGCAGATCCCGGGAGACGGCGAGTGGCCCTTGCGCGACGCCGACAGCTGGCCCCGGAACCCCAACATGCCCGACGGGAACCCCTACCGCCGCCTCAAGCAACGCGTATACCGTTCCGCCCGGGAGCACGGCACCCGGGTCCTGCTCACCGGCATCTTCGGCGACCACATGTACTCCGGTGCCGAGCACTATCTGGCCGACCTACTGGTCGAGCGCCGCCTGCTGGAAGCCGCCCGGCAGCTGTTGGCGACGATGCGCTGTGCCGGGCCACGCAGCCCCTTCATTCGGTCCGCCGTGCGCCGCGCCCTCGGTCAGGCCCTCGGCCGGCAGGCACGGCGGGCGCTGCCGGAACGGCTCAACCCGGTCTGGCTGACCCCATACGCCGGATCCCTCCTGCCCGAGGTCGAGCCGTGGCCACCGTCCGCCGATGGCGCCCGCCGACCGAACCAGCACGAGAGCCTGCTCGGCCTCTACGCCGCGCGGAGCGCCACGGGCGAGATCACCTTCGCCAACCAGGCGGGTATCGAGCTGCGCCACCCATACCGCGACCGGCGCCTGGTCGAGTTCATGCTGAGCATTCCGGCCCACCAGCTGTACCGGAACGGGCGCTTCAAGCACGTCCTCCGCCAGGCCATGCATGGCATCCTGCCCGAGCCCCTCCGCAACCGCGAGCAGCCCACGTCGCTGGGCCCGCTGTTCATGCGGGGCCTGGCCGAGCGCGAGCCCGCCACGGCCCACACCCTCCTGAACGCACCCAACGCCCTGTGGCAGCGCTACGTCCGACCGGAGTGGATAAAGCGGGCCATGCCGAGTGCCGATGAGCGGCCGGGCGGTCAGGCTGAGATGGTGGTGGTGTGGCATTGTGTCGCGGCGGAGATGTGGTATCGCGGGGCTGCATCACGCCCGTGACGCAACCCCGCCAGAGGTCGAACACCCACTACTCCCCCACCACCACCTCTACCGGAACCTGGAACAACATCGGCAGCGTCGGCGGTCCGAACACGGCCTCGCCCACGTACCGCCCCGGACTGTCGGGCGGCAGCTCGTCGTAGCAGACCTCGAAGGCGACCTCCTCGCCGGCGGTGACAGGACCGGCCGGCAGGCCCTGCACCTGCACACCTGTGCCCTGGATGACCGTCATCGTCAGATCGAAGGTCGAGTCGCCCGCGGGCACGTCCCAGCCGTGAACCGTCACGATGTACTGCCCGTCTTCCGGCATCCGGTAGCTGATAGCCTCCTCGTCCTCGGGACTCGTGGACGAGGCGAGCTGCTCGTTGGTCTGGGGGTTGCCGTCGCCATTCGCGTCGCGGTAGAGGAAGAGGTCCAGATCGTCGCCCTCCACTCCATCCAGCACGAGATCGATGAGAGAGCCGTGCTGCACCGTGAACGTCCGGCGCCAGCTGGCCGTCAGTGGGTTGCCCGAGTCGTCCTGCCTGACCGGCGCGTCCTTGAACTCCTCCACCGGGGACAATCCGTACCCGGCGGATGTCAACCCCTCCAACGCGAACGTCGGCTTGAACATCGCCGGGTGGCAGGCTGCCTCCGGTCCCGTGCCGGTGATCTTGTCCGGAGCCAATTGGGCGCTGTCGAGCGACATCGAGAACGGCACCTCGAAGCGGTCGCCTGAGATGAGCGTGTTGTGGGCGATAATCAGGTGCAAGCCCTCCGCTATCCCCGCGGTGACCCACTCCTCGTAATCGCCGGTTGCGGTGTCGAACTCCCAGATGCCGCCCCGGGTGTTCTTGTTCGCGCTGCCGCCGGCCAACTCCGTGGTGTGGGGCCCGAAGAACGCCGGATCGGCCAAGTTGATCTCCGCGTTGTCGGGATGACTCGGATCGCTCCAGCGGTCCGAGGCAGGCGCGTAGATCAGCGTGTCGATGTCGGACCGGGGCAGCTGCTCGCCCTCGGCACCCGGTACCTTGCCGTCCTCCCAGCTGCTGCGCACCACGAGCCGCGTGCCTGGTGGCTGGGCCTCGGGCACATCCACGAGGAAATACCGCCAGTCGCCCGACTCCTTCCCGTAGTTCCAGCGGTTGGCGGCACGCACCAGCCCGTTCGGATACGGCAGATCCACATCATGTGCCATCGATCCACCACCAACGGCCGGCACCAACTCGAGCGATCCCGACCCAAACGTCGCCGCCACGTTCAGCTGCACCGGCACGTTCAACCGCCGCCCTTCAGACTGATAGCTGATAGCTGATAGCCGATAGCCCCGTGATCCACGGCCCGACACACCCTCAGCCATCCAAGACACCACACCGCTCGGTCCCTCACCATTGTGTGCAACGGGCAGGTAGATCTCACGCCGCGGCGCCGGCGGCAACGCCATCTCCGCCTCCCACTCGTAACTCGCCGCCACGATCCCCTGCACGTAGCCGTAAGGGGCATCCGTCGGCACGTTCACGTTCACCGTCACGCTCGCCGCGTTCCCGGCGGGGACGGTGACGTCGTCCTTATCGAACGTCAGCCAATCCCAGTCCTCGTAGCGGTAGAAGTCCAGCCGGAACCGCATCGTGGTCGTAACGGCCACCGCGGGCCGCGAGCCGTGCTGGAGGCCGATGTAGATGCCGTCGGACCAGCGCTCCAAGGGATGGTGGACCCAGACCACCTCGTTGTTGTTGGGGCGGGTATCCTGCCCGAAGCGGGCGTACTCCCAGCGATCGATCTCCGTCTGGGACCAGTCCACGTCGCGGATGCCATCGATCTGGTGCACGGTCGTCAGGATCTTCTTGTCCACCGTGCCGTCCCGGTCGCGGTCCTCCCACAGTAGGCCGTCGCCGTCGATGTCCGTGTGCTGGTAGACGCGCAGATACCACAGGTTGTCGCCGCTGTAGTTGTAGTTCAGCCCTACATCCGTGTCCTCGAGCGGCATGAGCAGGCGCACGGCCATCAGCTCGGTGCCCGCGGGTATCTCCTCCTCCGGGATCGGGATCACGTAGTCCGGGACCTCCGAGAAGGACGTGCTCTCGAGCGTCCTGGTCACCGAGGTCCACGCGAACTCGTGGCTGCCGATCCGCCGCGAGGTCTGCGCCGCGAGGTGAACCGTTATGTCGCGCTCACTGGCGTTGTTCAGCGTCAGCACGATCGACCGCTCTTCACCGGGGCTGAGCACCTTGGGGAAGGAGCCGAACTCTGCCCCGCGGTAGCCGCCTGGGATGAGCCGCGGCGGATAGGCGTAGATGCCGTCCACGCCGCCGGCAATCGCGGCCGACACGCCGCCGTCGATCACCCCCGCCCCGGCCATGAACGTGTCGTAGCCGTTCAGCGTAGCACCGGCCATGAGCAGCGACCGGGCCTCGTCGAACGTCGGCCAGCGACCGTGCCGCTCCTTGAACGCCTGGTAGACCAGCGCCAAGTTGCCGGCCGCAACCGGCGTCGAGCGGCTGGTTCCGCCCCAGGTGCGGACCGTCAGGCGGCCGTCGAGCGGGCTGTTCAGCACGGTGGACCCCGAGGCGTAGGCCCCGTCAGCCGCGACCATGGGCCCCGTCGTACCGTCGGAGGCGGGCCCGCTGGAGGAGAAGGAGATGATGTCCCC
Organism: uncultured Anaerolineales bacterium; assembly: GCA_964475075.1. GTDB lineage: Bacteria > Chloroflexota > Anaerolineae > Epilineales > Epilineaceae > CAYYVH01. Next base: position 6,313 of record CAYYVH010000171.1, read on the forward strand.
CCAGGTGATCTGGGCCGTATCCGTGATCGAATCGTAGCCGGTGGAGCCCGTCTGCGTCGAGGCAGCGACCTTCAGCCCGCTGTGCGGATGCGCACCGCGGATGCTGCCGTAGCCGGGCCCGCCGTTGCCGCTGGAGAATAGGTACGTCAGGTTCGGGTTCACGATGTTCAGGTAGTCCACCAGCCGGGAGGTGTTGTCCCAGCCCTCGTTGATGACGTCCCGATAGCCGTAGCTGTTGCTGAGGATCTGCAGCTCGTCACCGGGCCGGTCCACGTCGTGCCCGTAGGCGGCGTAGATATAGGTCGCCTCGGTCACCAAGAGGCCCCCGCGCCGGATGCCCACCACCGCGGCCCCCGGCGCCGCCCCGACGTTCACCGGGAATGGCCGCCCGTCGCCCGGCAGGTCGCGGAAGCGCAGGTTGATCCCCTCGGGCACGGGTACGACGCCCTGGCCGGCAATGTTCGACGCACACATCGTACCGTGGCTGCCGCCCCAGGGCCCGATGAACGCCACCACCTCGCCCCGGCCCGGGGTCGGCACGAGGCCCTCGAACAGGTACGCGCCCGGCGGTGGGTTCACCCCGTCGGCGATCCAGTACAAGAGTCCACCGGACAGGTCGGCCCAACCGTCGCCGTCCATGTCGCGATAGGCGAGGGGATCCTCCTTGGTCAACGGCTTCTCATCGGTGAAGTCGTGGTCGTTGTCCAGGTCGACGTAGACCGTGTCGTACCTGCCGGAGCTCCCCCGATCGACCACGAGCACCCCCGGCCGCTCACCATACAGCGACACCAGGTACGGATCGGGGTGCACCGCGAAGCGGTAGTTACCGCTGCGGCTCACCCAGGGCACCTTGTAGTCGCAGCTGGGCTCCTCGTCGAGTTGGTCGCCCTGGAGCACGCGGGCAAAGCACGCCGTGCCGTAGTTCCCCTGTACACCTTCGAAGTCCCGCGTCGCGCGCGAGATCTGGGTGGCGCTGACCACGCCGCCGGCGCCGACGGCCGCGTTGGTCGATCCCAGCTGCACGTCCTGGACCCACAGGTAGAGCCCCTGTGCATCCAGGGCCTGCGGCCAACCGGCGTACGGCGACGCGTCGTCCTCGATCACAGCCCACGTACCCGCCAGCTCGGGCACGGCGAAGTCCACGCCGCTGTCGGAGATCCCGACCCGCACCCCCTCGCCGCGCCAGCCCTTGGCCCACGCCTTGGCCGAGCCGTGTCCGGCGACCACGTCGTACCAACCGTCCGGTGCGGCACCGCCCTCGCGGGCCAGCGGCTCGACCGCCACCCTGGCGGACCGCGATTCAGCGGACAGCGCCACCAGGGGCGGAGCCTCGCTGAAAGGCACCTCGTTGCGCCTGAGCTCGGCCAACCGGCGGCGCTGGGCCTGGATATCCGGGCCTACCTGGATGCCGGGCGGGACGACCTCGTCGGTCGTCACCTCGGCATTGGCGGCATCCTCGACAAAGATGACCTCGTCGATGGCCGCCACCTTCGGCAGATGGCGCAGCTGGATCCGCGCCAGGGTGACCACCTGCCCCAGCGGCCAGCGAGTGGAAACCGCCTTTTCGGCCAGGCCGGTCAGATCAATGGGCCCGCTGCTCTTGATAGCGACGTAGGTGATCTCGTCACTCCCCATCCGCCCGGCCACTTCGACCGGCGAGCGGAGCAACGGGTCGAGCTTGGTTTCCGCACCACTTGAGGCCGTGACGATCTCCCCCGGCCGAGCCGCCTCAGGCCAACGCACAGCCGGCTCACCCGTTTGCGCCCGCGCCATTGCCGCCGGCAGCAACACCACCAGCCCAACAGCAAACAGAGCCACCCCAAGGGCCGCCCAAAACCGCCACGACATCTGCGCCATGATCGCTCCCCCCTCACGTTTTGTTCTTGCTTGACGGCGATTGTACCACCGATCGGATCATCCGCAACCCACGGTCTCGATGCTCCCAGAGCTGAGCAAGACGCCACGTCTGTCGGTGCACCGGGCTATCAGCTATCAGTCCTCGGGCACCACGTTGAATCTGTTCAACTGAAGGCACACCTGCGACCCGGCGCACTGCACTCGCCTCCCACCGGAAACCACCGGTGTGCGTTCGCTGGATCCCGAGCGGGACTGGATCATCGTGACTGATAGCTGATAGCCAGTCAAGAGGTCGCGGCTGCGCCAAACAGCTGCACGCCGTCACCCCCCTCCCACCCCCACACCA
>CAYYVH010000172.1:0-8426 GCA_964475075.1 uncultured Anaerolineales bacterium
GGGAGACAGCCTGTGGAGCCAGACGAGGGGTGTGCAAGTGCGGCCGCCCACGCCGACGCCAGTGCCGACCAAGGCACCACCGTTCTCTGACAGGATCGTCTTCATCTCGGACCGCGACGGAACGGACCATATCTACACCATGAATTCGGATGGCTCTGACACCAGGCGTCTCACTAGCGGATCGGGAGAAGACGATTCGCCCTCCTGGTCGAGCGACGGCAAGAAGCTGGCTTTCGAACGATGCACAGGAGCCGGTGACACCTGTGAGGTATTCACGATGAACGCCGACGGGTCCGGGCTCACTCGTCTCACCAACAACGGCTATTTCGACGGAAACCCGGACTGGGCGCCCGATGGCCGCCGCATAGTGTTCCAGGCCAAGACGAGCAGCCGCTACCGACTGTTCGTCATGAACGCCGATGGCAGCGGCGTCAGGCAGCTGAGCCAGGGACCAGGCAACGATTTCACACCCGCCTGGTCGCCCGACGGAGGCAGAATCCTCTTCAGTTCGACCCGCAATGCGAATCTCGGGAATCCAAAGATGTACATCATGAACGCTGATGGGTCTCAGCCACGGCGGGTTACGACCAAGCCCGCTGTCCACCGTGAGACAAGTCCCGCTTGGTCGCCGGACGGCAGTCAAATCGCATATGACTACGCAAAGGCCGACCTAAGACGTGGCTACTTAACCTATTCAAGGATTGCCATGGTGGGCGTTGACGGAACGGGTTGGGCCTACTTCTCTCACGGCAATCCATGGGATGACGGATTCGTGACGTGGTCCCCAGATGGGACTCGCCTGGCCTTTACGGTCGATTGGCGGAAAGCACCCCGGATCGGCATCCTGAACGCCGACGGATCCAGCGATCTGATCGTGGTTGCCCAGGGCGCAGAACCAGACTGGCGGTAAGGACCCTCACAGTGGCGATTGCGGCACGAGTTGTAGGCGCAGCGAACCAGCCCGCAGTTGGTGCAGACTTAGACGTGTCCGCCCATGGCGGCCGTGCGACACCGGGCGATGTCAATGAGCACCCGCTGCTGGTGCCAAGGCAGAGCAGGGCCTAGGCGGTTGACGTATGCATCTCCATACCGCCGGCCGATGTCGGCGATCTCAACGTTAGTGGCGCTCATGACTCGTCATCCATCGCCGGTAGGTCCAGCATGTCCAGCGGGCTGGTCAGCCGCCCTTGGGCGGCCGGAGCGACGCGCAGGTACCTGGCCGTCGTGCGAATCGACTGATGGCCAAGCAAGACCTGGATCGAGCGCAGATCCTCTTTGGCTTCCACCAGGTGCGTTGCGAAGCAGTGGCGCAGGGTATGAGGTGTGACGTGCTTGCTGAGATCGGCGCGCTCGGATGCACGGACGCAGGCACTGTAGACCGCGGCGCTCGAGATTGGGTGGCCGGCCTTTCGGCCAGGGAAGAGCCAGTACGTCGGACGCGCCGCTCCGATGTAGGCGTCAAGCACTGGTATCAGCTTGCGCGACAACAACGTGTAGCGGTCCTTGGCCCCCTTGCCGTGGCGTACATGGATGACCTTGCGCTCCCGATCGATGTCTTTCACCTGCAAGTGTGTGAGTTCCGATACGCGCAGGCCGGCGGAGTAGATCGTCATCAGCATCGCACGGTGCCTGAGACTGATGACCGCGGCCAGGAAGCGCTCGACCTCGGCACAACTCAACACCACCGGCAGCTTCTTGTCTCCCTTGGCGAGGGGGATGTGCTCGATGGACCAGTCGACCTTGAGCGTCTTGAAGTACAGGAAGCGCAGGGCGCATGCCATATTGATACGAGAGGAATCGCCCAGGCCCGCATCTTGCGTGAGATACCGGAAGTACTCGTGGACCTGCTCGGGGCCCAACTGGTCTGGGGACCGACCGAAGTACAGGGCGAACCGGGCTACGCAGTCGACGTAGATCTCCTGAGTGCGCTCCGCGAGGTTGCGGATCTGCATCTCCTCGGCCATCATTCGACGCAAGCGTGTCATCGTGATCCTCCCATCGTGGTGGATGATGGGTGTTTGGGAGAACCGCATCATACCGCCACGCTGGAGAAAACGCGATGGGGTTAGAGTCCGATCGTACGTAGTACGATGGGGAAGCAAGAGCGCACGGCTTCACGCTTGCCGTGCGCTCCCCCGTCTACCGCAGCGCCACCGCGTCAGCGGGCCGCAAGGTTTCGTTCGTCGTGATGGACGGTTATGCCCCGGTAGTCGACACCGTGGTCCTGCCAGGTTCGCTTAGCCATCGCCCACGCCTTGAGCGGCGCATGGCCACTGGCGCTGGGGCCGAGCGCCCAACCGGTGGCGAGTTTGCTGGCATGATCGACGAGTGGCACGAACTGCACCCTCCGTGTCCCGGCAGCGTTGGGCAGCTCGGTGAATTCGGTGACCGTCACACCGAAGGGGGCGGTACCCTCGGGTTCCAGCGCACCAGCCGGTTGGCCTGCTGCCCGGCGGCCTGGATGGCCTCGTAGATGCCGCTGGACCTGGGGCGCCACATGCGCCGCAGGTGCCGGATCGCTGTCGAATCGCTGTCGGATCACCCCTGTTCGTCGCGCCGCCTTCGGTTAGACTGGTGGTGCGCACCTGGCTAACCCATTTATTACGGTCAGGTGTGGCGGAACTGAGCGACGGAGGTGCGACGATGTTCGGAATAGTGGAGCGTTATCAGTTGGTCGTCACCGACGAGCGGGGCAAGCGTGAAACGCGCATGTCGGTGCCCGGATACGCATTGTGGGTGGAGGTGGGCGTCGAGTCCGCGGACCGGATGAGCCTGCCGACACCCAAGGGCGGTATGCCAGCGGCCTACCGCTTGGTCGACGAGCAGTCCGGCGATGCCCTGATGTTCGATCGGCCCGTGGCCGAAACGGTCCGCGGGGCCGGAGCCGACTACCGGGTCCGCCTCGCACCTTGCCTGCCGTGACGCAGCGGCTCGAAGTGGCTATCGATCTCCTCGGCCCACGGCAGGCAACCCGCCCGCCCCTGCGCAGGCCTGTCGGATAGCCGTCGCCTCGCCGTCGCAAGACTCCTGTAACGCACGCCCTGGGTCTGCGATACTGTGGGTACGTGCAGGCGCAAGCCGAAACGACGCAATACGGGTCACGCTCAACTCACATACGGATGTTCGCTTCAGCCAGCACCAGTTTTGTCCAACCCGGGCGCCTTGGTGACGCATACGTGGCCCACCACGCGCATGCGCTTCCGCCCACGCGCGAAACGGGGTATTCTGGCTGACCGTGACAGAGGATACGCTGCCGTCGCACTCGCGCCGTACAGGCGCCCTTCGGCCAGGGGTGACGGCGCTCCCTGACTGTCACCTGCAAGGAGTTACACAAGGAGGGGTACAGAATGTCGAAGCTTCAGGCCTTTTCACTGGCGGTGGCGCTAGCCGTTGCGACTGCAACTGCCGCAAGCTCCGATTTCAGCGAGTGGTCCAGGACGGCCAGCCCCACGGAAAGCCACCTGTACTCGGTGGCGGTGGCGTCAGCCGACGACGCCTGGGCTGTCGGGGACGACGGCACCATCATCCACTGGGACGGAAGGCGCTGGTCCACAACGACCAGCCGGACACGCAACTCCCTGTCCTCGGTGACGATAGGATCGGCTGACGACGCCTGGGCTGTGGGCAGCGGCGGTACTATCGTCCATTGGGACGGTAACCGCTGGTCCACTGCAACCAGCCCGACGGGCAGCCAACTGAACTCCGTAGCGATGGTGTCGGCTGACGACGCCTGGGCTGTCGGCAGCGGCGGCACCATCATCCGCTGGGACGGCAATGACTGGTCCACGGTTCCCAGCCCGCTCGGCGACGATCTGCGCTCAGTAGCGATGGTGGCGGCCAACACGGGTTGGGCCGTGGGCGGCGGTGGTGCCATCATCCACTGGGACGGCAGCGAGTGGAGTGGTGTGACCAGCCCGACGACCGTGCCCCTGCTCTCGGTAGCGACGGTGTCAGCCGGCGACGGCTGGGCCGTGGGGAGCGGCGGCACCATAATCCACTGGGACGGCAGTGACTGGTCCACGGTGACCAGCCCGACGGGCGACCACCTGTACTCCGTAGCTATGGTGTCAGCTGACGACGGCTGGTCCGTCGGACAGTCGGGCCTTATCATCCATTGGGACGGCAGTGATTGGTCCGCTGTGACCAGCCCGCGGAGCAACCACCTGTACTCCGTAGCGACGGTGTCGGCCGACGATGCCTGGGCTGTCGGCGGCAGGGGCACCATCATGCAGTACACGCAGCCGCCGGTGCAGTTCGAGGGCACCATCAACCAGGGCCACAGCATGGGCTTCGAGGTGGCAAGCGACTTCTCTGTCGTGACACGGTTCTGGATCTCGAGGTACAGGTTGGCCTGCCGTGGCGTACGTCAGGATGTCACAGGTTTCGAGATCAACCAGTCGCCAGGCTGGCCAGTCAAGAATCGGGTGTTCGAGATCCGGACGCATGCCGCCGGGCAGGAATACGACGTCTACCGCGGCACCTTCGACCCGTCCTTCACGAGTGCCCAGGGAACCTGGACGATGTGGCTTGTCGTAGACGACCCTTCACCCCGACCGATTTGCAGCAACTCCGGAACGTGGAGCGCTATCTATCAGGGTCCCACTCGTACCCCGACTATGACGGCAAGCCCTACGGCCACGACCACGCCAACGCCGACCGATACGCCCACGACGACGAGCACTGCTACACCAACATCCACGCCCGTTCCTTCTTACACGCCAAAGCCACCCCGCGGCATCTATCTACCGCGCGCGCTGAAGCACTGACCCACCAACGGCCAGACTCCGTAGACCCCGAAACCGGCGATGGCGGTTGACTTGACGAAATGAGAGGCTCACCATACTGGTTCCTCAGGCTTTGAGCAATAGGAGGCAACCAGATGCGTGAGCCCACTCGGCACAATCTTAGCCTGTCCGATGAAGAAGTGCGAGCGATGACACTCGACCGGCAAGTCGAGGATTGCAGAGCCACGGATGCGATTAGACGCGATTGCCCTGTATGGGCAACCCTTCTCGCTCCAAGACAAGGCCCCCTGGAGCGATCCCGACCAAGTGGCAGAAACCACCTTCACCACCAGCCGGGGACGCACCTACACCGTTCAGTTGGAGGGCTGGCGCGGCATGTTGCGGTGCGGCAAACGAGACATCCCTATGCATCGCTATCCCTTCACGCTGGTGCGGGCACGGTTGCTGGATGCCCAAGGACGCCCCGTCTATCAGCGAGACATGTGGTTGCTCGTGATTGGCAGACGCCGCCATGAACTGTCCTTGATCGAGATCTGGGAAGCTCACCGACGCCGCCATGACGTGGAACACTTCTTCCAGTTTGGCAGGCAACGGATGCTGCTGGCCGCCTACCAGACCCCAGAAGTCGAAAATGAAGAGAACTGCCGGCAGATCGTTCAATTGGCCTGATATTGCATTCCTTCCACCCTCAGCATTCTCCGGTCGGCTATTGTTGTCTGTCCGAAGTCCGAATGTTCACACTGATGGGGGTAAAGAGGAAGGTGACGGTGCCGGTGGGCAGCTCTGACATGGACAGGCCTCCATCCCCGGGGCTTGGCGCCAACAAGGTGCCTCTACTCTGCCACGAACGCGGCATTTCGCCAAGCCGGTCCGCAGGCGAAACCGATGCCGATGCCTTGCCGCGGCCGTGATGCCGTATGCGCTTGTCGCGGCGCCGTGCGCCTGTCGCCGCCTACAGTCCCGCGTTCCGCTGATTGATCGGCAGGAAGATCGCCCAGCCGGGCGGCTCGGTCGGCGTCGCTGGCTCGGTCGTCGCCGTGGCCGTCGGCGGCTGCTCGGTGGCCGTCGCCGTCGCGGGCACCGCCGTATCCGTCGGCGGTGCCTCGGAGGGTGTCGGGCGCTCGACGGTGACCGTCGGTGTCGGCTGGCCTCCCCTGTGGAACGGCCCACCGCAGATGCGGATCACGCCCGCGTCGCGCTTGCCGTCTGGGCTGTTCTCGTCGCTGACGACGAGCGCCGCGTCGGGCACGTCGTCCCCGGTGAAGTCACCCGTCCACCACCACGGCACGTCGTCACGCGGCGGGATGCGGTAGTAGAGATCGCCCACCTCGGGGTCGGTCTTCGGGCGGAGCTCGCCCCGCGACTCGTCGGGACCGAGAAGCATGCGCCACTCCCACGACAGGTCCTTCCGGCGCCGCTCGACGAGGAACACTAGGTCGTTGCTGCCGTCGCCGTCGATGTCGGCCACGTTTTGGATCTCGATCCAACTGTCGACGATGCGCAGATCGCTGTGGACAGCCTTGACCATACCCAAGATCTGGTTGTCGCTGTACCAGATGTTCTCCGTCTGGTGGATGTTGCCCTGCTGCGCAGCGCGGACCTTCACTTCCACGCGGTTGTCGCCGTTCAGGTCCTGAATGAAGTGCGACGCCCCCGTGTGACCGTTCTTTCGCTCGTCGTAGATCGTGGCGGTGACGAGATCCTCGAGCTCGCCCTCCTGTGGCCACGAGTCCGGACCCAGGACGAAGCGCACCACCTGCTTGCGCTTGGCCTTGTCCCAGCCTCCGATGAGCATGTCGAGCCGACCGTCGTTGTTGAAGTCCTTCGAGCCACCGACACCACCGCCCCGGTCGAGCCCGTCGACGCCGTCGAAGCCGCGGCAGCCGAGCCGCTCGTCGGTGCCGCCGTAGATCACGTGGTCGGGCTCGTCGACGGTCATGTCGATCGACTTCAGGCCTCCCTCGTCAGCGAGGTAGATGAACATCGCGCCCTCGTTGCCCTGGGCATAGCGCTTGCCCATGAGCCCGCACGAGAACACGATGAGATCCCTGTCACCATCGGCATCGACATCGAACCCCGTCACCACGTCGGGGCGTGGGATGTAGAAGTGTGACGTGGGGCTCTGGCCCACCCGAGGCTGGAGGATGTACATGTCGGGCTCATCCCGCTCCACCTCGATGTCAGCCGGCATGTTGGCCCGGCCGAAGTAGACGCTCACCTGGGCGGTCCGCTCGGCGCCCTTCTTGTCCGCCCGGAAGACCATGATGTCGTCGTAGCCATCACCGTTGAGGTCCTGAAGGCCCATGAAGCCAAAGTCGGGCTCATCGGGATGCAGCAGCCCCCGTCGCTGGGGGAAGTTGATGGGAATGGTCCGGTCCAGGTCAGTGCGGCGGGACTCGGCGGGCCAGTCGGCGCGACCGAGGACAATGGCGATCCAGTTCTCCTCGGCTGGCAGGCCCGCGTGCCGCGTACGGGCTGTCACCAGGTCCTCCGCGCCGTCACCGTTTACGTCGCCGACGGTCACGATGCGGTAGTACTCCTCCACCGCCGCGCCGTACAGCACGGCGTCTACCTCCATCTCCAGCGGCTGCGGAGCCATCAGCCCGAGTACTCCTTCTCCCTCGGCGGGGTGCCAGCCCACCAGGAGGCCGCACACTACGAGTAGCAGGGCAGGGACGAACACGATCCGTGTATTCACGATGCCTCCTCAGAGCACGTGTGGTGCCGGACGCGCGAGCGCGACATGCCCCGGCTATCCAGCATTCCCAAACTGTGGGTCAGGCTGATTAAGGACCCGTCTTGCATATGCTGCAACACCGAGCGGGACGCTTGGTTACGGTCGCCGGAGCCGAGCCGTCGCGGCACGCCCTGAGCCGCCTGTTGGCGCCGCGGAACAGCGCCGCCATGTCCTGCGACCAGCTCACGAGTTCTCTTGGTCCGACCCCACTCACGCCTGTCCGTCGGCGCTCGGGCGAAGTCTGTCGCATCGCCGTCGCACCGCTGCCGGAAGACACCTTATGGCAGCTCCGCCCTTGGCTAGACTGATCGTGCGCGCCTGGGAGAACACATCTGGCACGGAATAGGTGCGGCGGAGTTGGAATATCGGGGGTGCGGCGATGATCGGTAAGGTGCAGCGATATCAGTTGGTTATCACCGACGAGCGGGGTCAGCGTGAAACGCGCATGTCGGTGCCCGGATATGCACTCTGGGCGGAGGTCGGCGTCGAGTCCGCGGACCGGCTGTGCCCGCCGCCACCCAACGGGGACCTGCCGGCGGTCTATCGCCTGGTCGACGAGCGGACCGGCGACGCTCTGATACTCGACCGGTCGGTGTCCGAGACGGTCCGCGCGTCTGAAGTCGGCTACCGGGTTCGCCTCGCACCGTGCCCACCATGACGCGGCGAGCTGCGCACGAGCTTGACGGATGTACTCGCTCCTGCTATAAGGCCAGCAATGGGAAGCTGGCGCTGCCGCTCTCACCAAATCGATTCCAGCTTGGCAAGAAGCCCGTTCGCTATCCAACGACTGGAAAGCACCCGAGACTATCGGTTACCCATCACTGGGCGAGGAAGTGAGCTTATGGTAAGGCGCCGTTGGCCTCGGTCACCGATTCGGCCACTATCAAATGAGTCTCAGTAGACCCAGAAACGGGTCGGGGGAGTTGACTTCGTGAAACGAGGGG
>CAYYVH010000173.1:0-8417 GCA_964475075.1 uncultured Anaerolineales bacterium
TGCGCGTCTACAAGAGCGACGAGCATAGACAGCGCGGAGTGCGCAGGAAGAGGACGACAACAACAGTGGGGGCAGCTGGGGGGGGCGCACCTACCGTCATTCCGGCGAAAGCCGGAATCCAGTCCTTCACAGCAATTTTTGTTATTCGTCCCGCCAGCCAGGTATGCTGCTTCTCGATCAACCTCAGCTGCCAGCGCAGCTCTCTGGATTCCGGCTTTCGCCGGAATGACGGGTGGTCCGGACGACGAACGTCGCGGATGACTGATGTCCGGGACAACGAATGTTCCCAGACTCAGACGGCTGCAAGACGCTCGTGAATATGTACAAAGCCGAGTTAACCACCCACGGTCGAATCAACCACGTCGGCCAGACGGCCGGCCTCCGCTGCCTCGCGCAGCTCCCGGGCGATGCGCCGGCCGGTGCTCATTGGCTCGTCGAACAAGAGATCGCTGTATGGCGAGCCCTCCACGAAGATGTTGGTGCCGGCCACGATACGGCAGCTGATCTCGATGATATGGAAGGCCATGTCGGGCGTGATGATCGTCTCCAGGCAGAAGGGCCCCCACATACCGCGCGGATCGATGAGCTCGCGCGAGGCGGCGAACACCCGCTCGCCCATCCGGTAGGCTTCCTCGAGCATCGACTCGCGCAGCACCAGCGGCGAGTTGCCCACCACCACGTAGCTCGGTGAAGGGTCGAGCTCGGCTTGCGCCGCGTGGGGCAGCCGGCCCAGGGCGTCCACGTTCGTCTCGTAGCGCCGGTCCATCCCGAGGATCTCCATACGGTCCCGGACGACGGACTGGAAGTAGTGGACGTAAAGCGTGACGCCGATCACGTACTGCTGGATGACGAAGGGCACGTCGCCGATGCCCGCCAGGCCCCGCGCCAACGCGTCGGGCGTGCCGGCCAGGAAGTAGCCGGCCCCGCCCGCGGCACCGTGGAACTTGACCATGACCGGCCACTCCTCCACGGCGTCGGGACTTGGGTATTCAGCCGGCAGCGGCACCCCGGCATGTTCGAGCCATTGGCGCTGGAGCGCCCGGTCGCCCTCCCAGCGCAACACCGCCTTGTTGCCGAAGTAGGCCACCCGCAGGCGCTCGTTCGTCTCGCGGCCCAGGTAGGCCACGAACGAGCCGTGGGGCACGATCACCGCCCCACGTGAGGCCAGTGCGTCTTCGAGCTCCGGGAAGTGGGCGTAGTCGGGGATGGTGATGACCTCGTCCACGAAGTCGTAGCGGCGGTAGAGAGCATCCCGGTCCTCTGTCGCGACCACGACGTTGGGCAGGCCCTCGTCACGGGCGCCCTTGAGGATCTGAAGCGCCGAGTGGCTGCCGAGGGTGGCGACGAGCGGCCTCACGCCAGTGCCCGGGCCCCGATGTCAGTGCGGTACTGCAGGTGTTCGAAGTGCACACCTCCCTCACCAATGGACTCGTAAGCACCCGCGATGGCGTCGGCCAAGGTATCTTGAACGCAGACCACGTTCAGCGACCGGCCGCCACTGGTGATCACCGCATCGCCCTCGCGCCGCGTGCCGGCGTGGAAGACGGTAACACCCGGCCGCTGGGCGGCTTCCTCCAACCCCTTGACCTGGTCGCCGGTCTGCGGCTGCGTCGGGTAGCCCTCCGCCGCCAGCACGACGCACACGGCGCTCCGCTCCGGCGGCCAGTCGACCTGGAGGCCGGCAAGCGAGCCGTACGCCGCTTCCCGGAGCACGGGCGCCAGATCCGTCTCTACCAGCGGTAGCTGGGCCTGCGTCTCGGGATCGCCGAAGCGTACGTTGTACTCGATCACCACCAGGCCGTCGTCGGTGAGCATCAGGCCGCAGTACAGGCAGCCGGTGAACGGCGTGCCCTCCTCGGTCATTCCGGCCAGCGTCGGCTCTATGACGCGTCGCCTGACCTCGTCCACGAGCTCGGGTGTGGCAATCGGCGCCGGGGCGTAGCTGCCCATCCCACCCGTGTTCGGGCCCTGGTCGCCGTCCAGCTGCCGCTTGTAGTCCTGCGCCGTGGGGAAGATCGCATACGAGTGACCGTCCGTGACAGCCATCAGCGACAACTCCTGGCCTTCGCCACGCTCTTCGATCAGGATGCGGTCACCGGCATCCCCGAAAGCGCGCTCGACCATCGTCCGCCGCACCGCCGCCAGACCCTCGTCGACCGTGCCGCAGACCGTCACACCCTTGCCGGCCGCCAGTCCATCGGCCTTCACGACGCACCTGCCACCCAGCCGGCGCACCGCGTCCTCCGCCTCTCCGGCGCTCGTCGCCACGGTGAACGCCGGGTGGGGTATGCCATGCCGGGCCATGAACTCACGGGCCCAGACCTTGCTCGACTCGAGCCGCGCCGCGGCCTGAGTGGGCCCAAACACGGCCAGTCCAGCCTGCCGGAAGCGGTCCACGACGCCTAGCGCCAGCGGAACCTCGGGCCCGACAACCGTGAGGGCCACGCCGTAATCGCGCGCGAAGTCGCGGAGCAGGTCGATCTCCTTGTCCCCAATGGCGACGTTCTCGACCTTGGCCCCGAGATCCGAGCCGCCGTTGCCCGGGGCGACATAGACCTTCGATACGGTAGGCGAGCGGGCGAGCGCCCACGCCAGGGCATGCTCGCGCCCACCGCCGCCAACCACGAGCACGACCGCGGGATCACTCTCAGGCATCACTCCTCCCTCCGAATCTGCTCCATCCGTCGATCCGTTGATCCGTGCAGCGGTTGCCTCAATCCGTCGCGTCAACCGCCACCGCCCGCTCCACCTCCGCCGTGAGGTCCAGCCCGCCCTCGATCGGCCGTCCGTCGGCGTCCACCACGCGCCCCCCGCTGAACAGCATCCGTCCTTCGGCCACCGCCCGCACCGTCTCCAACATAAGCGGCATCTCACGTGCCAGGCCCACCGCGCGGAACCTCTTGAAGAGCGGGTGCTGCGTCTCGCGCTTCAGCTCTCGCTCGCGCGCGATCAGCGCCGCCCGCTCGCCGGCGTCGGCCGGGAGGGCCGCCCACAGCTCATCCAGCCCGGGACCGCGCAGGCTGTAGCGGCAGTATGCGGCCACCGGCCCCTCGTCCACCTCCGCGGTGGCACGGTGCAGCATCACGCCCGACTCGTTGGCGTCCGCTTCGACGAGGTCCCAGATCACGTCGAACCACATCTTCCCAAGCGGGCCGGTGGGGAGAGCTGGATGGAGGTTCAGCCCGCACCGGTCGACGCACTTCTTCCGCCCCCAGATCCACATGTCGCCCAGCAGCAGATCCAGGTCGGTCGGCGGCAGCCGCTCGCAGTACGAGCCGTAAAATGCCTCACGCCAGGCCCACAGCGGCTCCTCGTCGCCCTCCTTGGCCGCGGCGCGGGCGGCCTGCCGTTCCTCACGACGGAAGCACACCGCGGAGACTCGCACGACCGGGAAACCGAACGCCGTCTCGACCTTCTCCACCGAGGCGTCGGTGACCTCGGACTCGCCGGGCTCGCGGTTGACAAACAGGAAGGCCACCTCTGCCCCGGGCACCCGCCCCTCGCGGCAGGCCCGGGCGATGGTCGTCACCAGCTGGAGCGAGCCGGTGCTCGTCATCGTCGAGAACAGACCTAGCTTGGCCACGGCGCCTACTTCGGACGACCGGCGGGCGAAGCCGGCATCGGGCGCGCGGCGTTCTGCTCGCGCGGAATGACCCCGGCCACCTCCGTCGGGTAGTGATACGACATGCACGCACCGCAGAAGCCGTGCGCGGCGAACACGCGCGGATCGTCGTCGGCCCAGTCCGGAAGCTCGGCCTCGATGGCCGTCTCCACCAGCTCCTTCCAGGAGACGTGGACCAGGGAATCCACGCCGAGGTAGTGCGCCCGCTCTTCCAGGTCGGGAAAGCGGTTGGCCAGCAACTCCCCATCGCCGAAATCCACGCCGTAGTAGCAACCACCGATGAGCGGTGGCGCCGCCACCCGCAGGTGGATCGACCTAGCCCCACACCGACGGAGCTTCTCGGCGATGCGCCGAAACGAACCCCGCACCACCGAATCATCCACAACGACGAGGTCCTTCCCCCGGACGATGGGCTCGATGACACTGTATTTCAGCACCGCGGCCGAGTCGCGGCCGGTGGGTTGGATGAAAGTGCGGAAGCCGGTGATCAGCGTCGAGTAGGCATTGGTCAGGAGCCCGTTGTCGTAGATGATCCCCCGCTCCCTCGCGATGGCCGAGGAGGCGTAGCCGATCGCGGCCGAGATGCCGCTGCGGGGCACGGGCATCACGACATCGGCCTCGACGGGCGCCTTGCGTGCCAGGATCTCGCCCGTCCTCTTCCGGAAGAGCTCCACCGAGCGGCCGAAGATGACGCTGTCCGGCCGGGCAACGTACACGAGCTCGAAAATACACGGGGCCGGCTCGGGCGGTGACAGGGGGCTGAGATGGAAGGTCTGGACCCCGTCGGCGTCGATCTTGACCAGCTCACCCGGCTCGATCTCGCGGACGAATTCGGCCTCCATCCGGGAAAAGGCACAGCTCTCCGAAGCCAGCACCCAGCCACCTTCGACGCGGCCGAGCACCAGGGGCCGGAAGCCCCGTACGTCCCGCACTCCGAACAGAGCGTCACGCGTGGCCAAGACGAAGGAGTAGGCTCCCCGCATGTGCCTCAAGCCGCGCACGATGCGCGTCGACCAGTCCCGCCCTTCCGTCCGTGCGAGCACCTGGAGGGCAACGGCCGAGTCGCTCACCGGCCGTTCACCGTTCACGCTGGGGGGCTCGAATTCCTGGCGCAGCGCCGAGGCGTTGGTCAAGTTGCCGTTGTGGGTCAGGACCAGGCCGTTGTACTCCAGCGGCTGGGCATCGCACAGGCCACCGGACGTGGAGTACCGATTGTGCCCCAAAGCCAGCAGCTGGCCCTCGAGTTCCGGCACCCGTTGATTAAAGGTGAAAACAACCTCGGCGATACCGTGCCCCTTGGCAACGTCGATCCGCTCGCCGTTGGCCACTGCAATGCCGGCGCTCTCGTGGCCGCGATGGTTCAGCTCGATCAGGCCGGCCAGCGTCATGCGACCCACAGGCTGACCCGGCGCGTACACACCAACCACCGCGCACTCGTCGTGAGGACCGGTCGTCCAATCCGGCTGGATCGAAGTCACCATGGGCGCCCTCTCCCGCGGCACTCCCAACCTGGCCTACTCAAACCGGCAGAAAACGCGGCACGGCCCCGGCGCGCATTTTTCCGCGTGCGACGCGTCGTGGCCGTGTCATAAACGCGATTGTACAGTCGCACACCAACGGGGTCAATCCACACGGCACGCTGGGCAATCCTGCGCAGCTCCGGGGATTCGTCCCCACGCCGCAGCCCCACCGCGCCCCGCCCCCCCTACTACGGCCGCCGAGGCCTGCAACGGACGTGGTATACTTCTTGCACGCCACGACGTACGCAGCCTGGCGTATCAACGTCCCGCGAGTAAGGGCTTGTCAACAAAAAGGACCGTCCATCCGAGGGTGCCGACGCTACCAGCTACCCTTATGAAGCGACCCGATCTGAAGGCCCAGCTCGATGCCCTGCCGGCCAAGCCAGGCGTCTACCAGTTCCTTGCTGCCGACGAGGAGGTGCTCTACGTCGGCAAGGCGGTGAACTTGCGCAACCGAGTGCGGTCCTATTTCCACAGATCGGCCCAACACATCCCCAAGACAAGGCATCTCCTCGAGCGGACCGCCGTGCTGGACTGGATCGTCACCCGATCCGATCTCGAGGCGCTGCTGCTCGAGATGAACCTCATCAAGGCCCATCGGCCCCACTACAACGTCGTCCTCAAGGATGACAAGCGGTATCCCTATATCAAGGTAACCTGGGGCGATCCCTTCCCCAAGGTGGTGGCAACGCGGCGCCTGCTTCGGGACGGCTCGCGCTACTTCGGCCCGTACACTTCAGCCGCCGCAATGTACGAGACGCTGCACACTCTGCGAAAGGCCTTCCCATACCTGGACTGCAACCGCTCCGTCTCCGGCACCGACGAGCAGGCCTGCCTCTACCACGACCTCGGCCTGTGCCTGGCGCCTTGCACCGGCGCCGCGAACAAGGCGCAATACAGGGCGATGATCGATGGCCTGTGCCGCTTCCTGAAGGGTGACACCAAGCCCCTGCTGTCGGCCTTGCGCGACGAGATGCACTCGCATGTCGAGAAGCTCGAGTTCGAACGAGCCGCGCGGGTGCGCGACCGCCTGGCCGCTATCGAGCAGGTCGTCGAGCGCCAGCGGATCATCGCCCCCAGCCTGGCCGACCAGGACGTGATAGCCCTGGCCCGTGACGACGGCTCGGCCGTGATCCAGGTGTTCTTCGTGCGCAACGGCAAGCTCATCGGGCGGGAGTACTTCCAGCTCGAGGGCGCCCAGGATGAGCCCAACCGCGAAGTCCTGGCCTCGTTCATCAAGCAGTTCTACGACGAGGCAGCAACGGTGCCCGGCGAGATCATGGTGCCGGAACACGTGGACGAGAGCGAGATCATCGAGCATTGGCTGGCCGACAAGCGCGGCACGCGGGTGAAGATCGCCGTGCCCAAGCGCGGCCGCAAGCGCGAGCTCGTCCAGGTGGCCATCGAGAACGCCGCGGAGACCCTGCGGGCGCTCCGGGCGGCCCACGTCGTGGAGACCCGGAGCGAGGTGGCCGCGCAGGCGCTCTCCGAGCTGCAGGAGGCGCTCGATCTGCCCCGGCCGCCAAGGCGCATCGAGGGCTACGACATCTCCACGCTGCAGGGGACCCACACGGTGGGCTCAATGGTCGTCTTCGAGGACGGTGCCCCAAAAAAGGCCGACTACCGGCACTTCCGGGTCCGCGGTCCGGTGGGCGGCGACGACTTCGCCTCGTTGGAGGAGGTGCTCACCCGCCGCTTCCAGCGCCTGGCACGCCACCGCGTCGCGGGGCCGGGGGAGGGCGACGGAGCGCCGAGCGCCTTCGAGGAAACCCCCGATCTGGTGCTCGTGGACGGCGGCAAGGGACAGCTCGGCGTCGCGCTCGGCGTGCTCCAATCGCTGGGACTTGACGACGTGCCATTGGCCGCACTGGCCAAGAGACACGAGGATCTGTTCCGTCCGGGCGAAGGCGCCCCCGTCAGGCTGCCGCGCGAGAGCCAAGGCATGTTCCTCGTGCAGCGACTGCGCGACGAGGCGCACCGGTTCGCCATCGCCTACAACCGCCGCCTCCGCCGCAAGGCGGGCCTGCGCTCGACGCTGGACGCCATCCCGGGCATCGGGCCCAAGCGCCGCCGGGCGCTGTTGACCCACTTCAGCTCTTTGGACTGCATTCGCTCCGCCTCGGTGGACGAGCTGGCGGCGCTGCCGAGCATGACGCGCCGCGCGGCCGAACAGGTGAAGGCGTACTTATGAGCTGCAGGCACTCGGGCTATCAGCTATCAGCTATCAGCTATCAGTCAGGGAACCGTCAGCCGGCAGGCACCTGCCGCCTGACGGTTCGTGCGGCAGCAACGCAGCGTCAAGAGAACCTGGCACATGCCTGAGCACAAGCACCTGGACCCGGCCGTGATCGTGGCGCACCTGGCGGCCACGCGGCTTTTCGCCCTCCTCGATCCCGAGGATCTGGCCCTGCTGGGCCGGCTTTTTCGCGCCGTCAGCTATAGGCCGGGGCAGCTAATTGCGCGGCAGGGCGAGTGCGACGCGACGCTGTGGATCGCCGTCGAGGGACAGCTGTCCTTTGATCGACGCGAGAACGACCACATCCGGCACCTAGGCCTCCGCGGCTACGGTACCGTCATCGGCGAGCGTGGTGTGTTCACCGGCGAGCGCCGGGCGAACAGCGTGCTGCCCATCGAGCCGACCACCCTCCTGTACGTCGACGGCGAGGCACTGTGGGCGACGCTTTCCGCCAACCCAAAGATCTTCGACCGCCTGGTGTTGCCCGAGGCCGTCCGCGCACGCTTGGTGACGCACGATGCCGAGGCGAGCGTGGAGGGCGAGCGACGCGTTGCCCTCTACCGCCGCCACTGGCTCGTGCTGCTGCGCGGGATGCTCATGCCGCTGGTGCTGAGCGTCGTGATGGGTGTCATCTCTGTCAACGTGGTGCCGCTCACCGCATCCCCCGCGGTGATCCTGGCCGTGGCGTTCGTCGCGACCATCCTGCCGATGCTCGGGGCGATCTGGGCCTTTTTTGACTACCGGTACGACTGCCTCATCGTGACGAACCGTCGCGTGATCCACATCGAACGAACCCCGTTCATCGATATGCGTCGGAGCGAGGCGCCGCTGGCGCGGATCCAGGATGTGCAGATCGTCACGCCCAGCCTGACCGCGCGCCTGTGGGGATTCGGCCACATCACGATCCAGACCGCCGGCACGCGGGGGGCCATCCGGTTTACATCTGTGCCGCATCCCGACGTAGTGAGGGAGACGATCTTCGAGCAAGCCGACCGCGCCCAGGCATACGCCCGCCGCGAGCGCCTGGTCTGGGCCACGC
>CAYYVH010000174.1:0-8383 GCA_964475075.1 uncultured Anaerolineales bacterium
GGGGGCGGCCCCGGCCCCGCGCCTCCAGGGAAAGGGCGGGCGCTGCCCCGGCGCGGCCGGAGCCGCAGCAGGTGCAACCGCCAGTGGCGCCACTGGCCGGTGACGATCGCGGCAGCCGGTGAGCTGCCGTTCGCCGCCGGGTACCCTCCAGCCGCCTCACCGGCCACGATGCCGGCCAGCAGCGTGCCATCCGAAGCTTCGCGGATCCGAGCCGCGACGCTCAAGTCATCGGTGCCGGCGAAGAAGTACAGCGGATATACGTACTGGCCGGTCGCCAGACCGAGCGCCGTCGGCTTGAACCAACCCTCGGCCACCCACTCGAACCGCTTGGGGCAGTTGCTTTGGGACTGCGTGCACGGCAGGGTGTACTGGATACCTGCATGTTGGTACTGGTTAGGCGTTGAGCTGTCGCTGTCCGTGCTGCGCATCACCTGAGACGGCAGTCCGCCGTGGTTGGTCTGCTCCTCGCGCACGATGGTCGTTGTCTGGTCGATGGCTTTGGGCTCCCAGCTCCCTGGCGCGAGCTCAGTCTCGAAGTCAACGGCCTCGTGAACTGCCGTGAGAGTTGGAATCGCGATGCCGGCTGCCGCAGCCACGTTGCCGCCGAGGTCAACTACCGCCGCATCCAGCGTGCTGGCCCCGGTCGGGATCTCGCGGACGAGGATGCCGTACTTGAGGGCGTCTCTTCCCTGGCCCGCCATGTTGGATCTCTGATAGCCCTCAACCCCGAGGTCATCCACGTAGGTGAGATCGTCGCCGTTGCCCTCGTTGACGGTCGTCTTGTCGTTGAAGTGGACTACGCGTGTCTCGATCTCGCTTCCGGTCGCCGTCTTCAGCGTGACCTCCACCCGCTTGAGGTCGCCTTCGTTCCTGTCTGGAGCATCGAACAGGAGGCGCAGGGCCAGCATGTCCCCCAGTTGGTTTGCGCGGTTTAGCGTCGGCGCCGTGAAGTTCGCCGTATCGCTGTAGGGCAGGTAACCCAGCGGGTGAACACTGTCGATCTCGGACGGGCCACCCTCGCGGATCTCAAAGTGCAGATGTGGGTAGGATGCGTTGCCGGAGGTGCCGACCTCGCCGATCTTGTCTCCCTGCACGACCGAGGCGCCCGGCGTCACATCGACCTGGGACAAGTGCAGGTACACGGCATACAGTTCGAGCTGGCTCGTCCGGGGGTCGGTCTGGTTGGGGTGTTCCATCCTGAGAACAACGTGCTTCGAGCTGTAGTTCTGGTCGGGCTCGCCTCCGCTGTGCACGGTGCCGTCGCGCACGGCGTACACCGGCGTGGTTTCGGCCGCCGGCAGGTCGAGCCCGTCGTGGAAATCCCACTTCTTGTTGTTGACCCGGGGCCCGAAGGACGTATTCATCTCGTCGGGCGCCGTGTAGCCACTCAGCGGCCACACGAAGTCGGAGGGTGGATAGCTTCGGATCCCGACGGCGCTGTGCAGGAACCCCTCGATCCGGACGGTGGAGGTGCTGGTGCGTTCCACGCCGTACTGTACTTGAGCGCACTCGGGGTCCATTGTCTTGGTGTCCAGGGTCGTGGTGCCGCCGATAGCATCCGGAATCGCGATTCTGACCTTGTCGGTGGGGCAAAGGGTAGACGACGCCGGCGTTACGCACGCTCCTTCGGCCAGCGATTCGATCGTTGCACCGGCGCGGTCGGCGATGCACAAGACGTTGCCGGTGCCTACGGGTAGCTCGAGCGCCTTGGTGGTGGCTGCTGGCAGCGCGACGTTGCCGACGTGCAGCGCCGGTGAGGCGCCACCCGAGGCCCTGATGGTGATCGGGCTTGCGCTCCCTCCGGCCGTCAGGGTTCCCCCCGGCAACCAGACGGCATGCAACCCGCTCCTGATGGTGGCGCCCGATGCGGCGTCCCCGTTCGACCAGGCCTGATCGCAGGCGTCCGGATTGTCGATCGCGATGCCCGCACTGCCGAAAGCGCTCTCCCAGGCGTCAGTCAGGCCGTCGCCGTCGACGTCCCCGAGTTCGGGTGTGGCTGGGGAGATCGTCACGTCGGTCAGGCTGATGTCGTCATAGTAGACCTTGTAGTCGGTCATCCCTGCCGCGCCACAGTTCGTCCACTGGTTCTCGGCCTCGAGCGATACCCAGAATGCCTCCTCGTCGAACTTCGGCTCGGCGGCGATTCCGTAGCACGAGAGGTCGATCGACAGATCGACGCCCGGTCCCTGCAGCCAAAATCGGCTGTACTTGTTGTTGCTGTGGTCCACGCCGAAATCGACCTCGAAGGCGATCTTGTACCACTCGCCGGCGGTGAGCTCCTGCCGGGCGAACACATCCCATTGGGCCTGTCCCGCCGCGACCTGATGCCAGATGGCCCACTCACCAAGTGACGAGGAGGGATTGGCCCGGTATTGGAAACCAGCGGTGGACGTGCGGACAGTCCCTCCCTCGTCGCGCGTGTTCTGGATGCTGATCTCGGGGCCCGTCTCGCCGCTATCGGTCGTGTCGGGATCGATGTAGGCGTACGTCTCGTAGCGCCAGATGCCGTCGTGGCCCGCGGATGAGACCTTGCGCTGGGCGATCACGTGGTTGTTGTTGGGCGCCACCATACGTTGCTCGGCGTTTGCCCAGACCAGTAGGCTGCTCTGGCCCGTGTTAGCGATGACCGTCGATGGCGAGTCTTCCGTCGACGGCCCGATCTGGCCGATGCGCGATCCGTAGCAGCAATTGCCGTCCACGATCTCCTCGAAGATGCCCCAGCCGTTGAACTCGGCCTCACCGCTGTCGGTCTCGAACCCGTCTGCGAACCCGTCCGGTGAATCCTGATAGGCGGCGGTCTGCGCCGTGCCGGGCTCGCTCTGGCAGGCGAGCTTCATGACGAAGCCGTCTACCGGGCCCCCGTTGTAGTCCAGGTCCGGCCCCACCGTCACGGGGAACGTGCCGTCGGCCGTGTTGGTCCAGCCGCTCACGTACGCTCGGCCGGCGCTGTCAACGGCGATGCTGCCACCCCCATCAGACTCGGCACCACCGATGTAGCCTGCATAGATCAACCCCGTGCCGTCAGGCCTCACCATTGCCACGAAGCCGTCGCAAGATGCTCCGCCGTTGTATGTCAGGTCGGGACCCAACGCCACGGGGAACGTGGCCTCGCCGGAGCATGTATTGCCAACGACGTAGGCGCTGCCGGTGTGATCCACGGCGATGCCCATGCCGTCATCATTGGCACCGCCGCCGATGTAACCTGAGTATTCGAACCCCGTGCCGTCCGGGCTCACCTTGGTCACGAACGCGTCCCCCGGTTCTCCGGAGAATCTCAGGTTGGGCCCCTTGATGCGGGGGAACCAATGCCACTGCTTTGAGCCGGTGCGCCCGGTGACGTAGGCACTGCCCTCGCTGTCAACGGCTATGCCGTTGGCGAGGTCGAAGAGCCCTCCGCCGATGAAGCCGGAGTAGACAAGGCTTGAGCCATCCGGGCTCACCTTGGTTACGAAAGCGTCGCCGCCCCCGTTGAAAGTCGTGTCGGGTCCCACCGTCACGGGGAACGTATCGCTGGAGCTGTTGTCTGTCCAGCCGGTCACATAGGCAGAGCCGTCACTATCTACGGCGACGTCTTTCGCATTCTCGTAGCCTGTGCCGCCGATGAAACGGCAGTATTCGAGACCTGAGCCGTCCGGCTTCACCTTGGCCACGAATGCGTCATAATCCCCAGCGAGTGGCGGGGTACAGGTAGTCGGGAAGGTGTCCGCGGCGGACCGGGTTCCGCCACTAATGTAGGCGCTGCCTTTGGAGTCCACAGCGAGGCCGCTGGACATCTCGGTGCCGGCACCGCCGACGAAACCCGCCCACTCCAGGGCCGTGCCATCCTTGTTGACCTTGGCCACGAAGGTGTCCCAATCACCGTTGTGGCTCGACAACGGTCCACCTGTCGTCGGGAAGTTGGCGGAGGGGAACATCGTGATGCCGGAGACGTAGGCGTAGCCTTCGTCGTCGACGGCGACATCGCGTCCGGCATCGTTGTCGTCGCTGCCTATTATGGCGATGTACTCGAACGCCGTGCCGTCCGGTCTGATCTTGGCGACGAAAGCGTCGCGACTTGCGCGGACCCCGGGGGGCATCCCGGTTGGGAAGTCCGCGGACCGTGTGTTTCCCGACAAGTACGCACTGCCATCCTTGCCCACAGCGATGCCCCAGAGTTGGTCCCTCAAGCTGCCGCCGACGTATCCGGTGTAGACCGGCTTGACGGAGACCA
The DNA here is from genome assembly GCA_964475075.1 of uncultured Anaerolineales bacterium. GTDB lineage: Bacteria > Chloroflexota > Anaerolineae > Epilineales > Epilineaceae > CAYYVH01. The sequence goes on from CAYYVH010000174.1 coordinate 4,211, forward strand.
GCGGAGGCTCGACGGGCCAGGTCGCGTTGATCGCGTCGATCCAGGCGGCGGCGGTACGGAACTGCAGCGTAGGTTCCGTCTGTGGGTCTTGGTTGGGGGCCTGCTCGACATGGATAAACTGGCCCGTGTAACTCGATGCCGCCTGAGTGCACACATCCGTGGCCGCAACGCCGTTGAGCAGGCGGCCCTGGACGTTCGTGCTCCCGTGCAGGTTGCACGCCGGGCTGTCACCGGGTACCGTCACTGCCCAGCTCGCGCCTACCCAATTGGGGTTGGCTGCCTGGAGATTCGCCTGCAGGTCCAGGATCGGGTCGCCGGCCGATGGGGCTTCATTGCGGCCATGCGTCAAGTAGACGGCCACGTCAGAACAGCTTGATGCCCCCATGCCGTGGAACTGAATCGCGGCGAACCCGCTGAGGTCCGCGCCGCTGCCCGTGCCACCGTAGAAGGCCTCCAACTCCTTGGCCGTGCTCTGGAGCATGTGGTCGATGTTGTGCGCTGCGTCCGCTACCTTGTGAGACGACTGGCACGTGCTGAGGGAGCCGTTGGCGTCGCGGTGTGCGCCTGCCATATAGAATGTTCGGGAGTCTGTGCCATTGAAGATACCGATGCCCTGCGCTGCGGTGTCCAAGTCGTTTTTCGGGTGCGCGACCTGGATGCTCAATTCGCGATCCGCGTTCGCGTTGACGATGAACGTCCCCCAGCCCTTGTCCACCACTCCGTTGTTGTCTTCGTCCAAGACCTCCATCAGCACGCAGTAGGTCTTGCGGCTGTCAGCATCCCACTGCTCCCTGATTGCGTACGTCTCGGTCAGGCTGGACGGCAGCATGACACCGGCGACGCATTCGCCGTCGAGACTGGCGTCGAGCATCTGCCCGACGACGTCTCGCCAGTCGCTCTGCGTGGCGGAGTCTGGCACGACGAACCCGTTGGAGTCCTTTCCCGGCATGTGGCCATGGATGCACGCGGTCAAGCCCTCCAACGTCGTTTCCGTCTCGCAGGCGAGGAGGCGTGCCTTGGGCCTCAGCGATTCGTAACTGAAGAAGGCGGTTCCCAGGTTGTTGTTGGAGGCCGGTAGGCTGTCGGCGAGGTGATCAGCGACCCCCTTGATCTGGCGATAAGTCGCCTGCCCGAACTCCGATACGTTGATCCCAATGATGGTCGGCGCTTCCGCCACCTCGTCCGCGGTCCTGCCCACAAGCATGTCCATATCGTCATTGTCATCGTTCGGATCCGCAACGTGGTTTACCTGCCGCTCGAAGAACGCCATCGGCACGAGCACATCCAGTCGAGTGCCGTCCCCCGGCGCAAGGTTGGCCGCGCTGCCGGAGGGCAGCCGCACCGCCGAGTTCGGGCACGGGGGCGAGGCCGACTCGTCGTACTGCTCATTCGCGTCCACGCACGTTTCTGACAGCTCGTTGTACCACCAGGGGATGGCGGCGGAGAACTCGACCGGCGCGGTGCCGATCGTGCTACGCAGCTCCTGCAGCACTGCGACGAATTGCTGGATCATGAGTTCGCGTCGCTGCCATATCGCCTGGTCCGGCCCTTGCTGCCATGACATAGTGAGCGTAGTGCCGGGAGCGTTGCTGACATTCCGAACCTTGATGGTGGCGCCCTGCGTGGTCGAGCCCGGCTCGACCTCTGTCACTATCGCGCCATCGTTGGCGGTAGCGTCACCCGAGAGGACTATCTCATCGATCAAGCTGCCGTCTTCGTCGCTATCCGCGATCGGCGAGTCGGCCACCGGCACGTCGAAGGTCTCGATGATCTCCTGCCCGACCGTAAAGTCCCGTGTGAGCGACGTGTACTCCGTCCAGAAGTCGTGGTCGGGGTCGTCGCAAGAGGGGTCGCCCGGTGCGCCGCACTGCAACGTGTGTGGTTCAGTGTCGATGTGGATGCCGTCGAAGGCGATGTACGGATGTGCCGCGTTGAAGGCCAGGATGTTCTGGATCTTCAGTTTGGCGTTCGCCAGTTCGTGGGTGAACGCGAAATCGGGATCCTGGAGGGTCATTGCATGGACTCTAATGCCGTTGCTGTTGGCTGGCCCGATGTACTCCCCTAGATCGGCTGCGTAGCCGGCGACGTAATTTGCGTTCAGGGTACCGTCGGGGTTGTGCGTCGCCATCTTGTCCGCATCGACGCTCAGGAACACCTGGTTGATGCCCATGCTTGCCTGGAGCGCGACTGCGTGCCATTTGTACGGATCGTAGGCGGGCAGGTTATACATCCACACGGCCCTCCGGGTGCGGAATTCCGTGGGGGAGGAACTCGCCGGGGTGTGTGTTTGACCGGCAAAACCGACGTTCTCGGTGCGGTCGACGCGGTCTGGGGCCATTCCGCGCGAGGAGTCGGAGCCGTCGCTCACGGAGCCAGCACGGTATAGGGCCACCGGCTCAATCACCAGCGCCTTTCCACGGTCGTAGTGCCCAACCCGGAAGCCGTAGGCCTGCGCCCCGCCGACATCATCGGTCTCCAGACGGTAGGCCGTGGTGACAGGCACGCGCTCGCCTGCGGTTTCCTGGTAGGAGGCGAGCTGTGCCTCCCCGAAGGCGCCAACCGGGGTGCTCACCTCAAGCCACCCCTCGCTTGTGAGCCTCACGTCCGTGGCACCACCATACGCCAGCCTGATCACATTGGGGTCGGCCCCCGGCTCGACCACTAACCGGAAATTCAACCGCGAAGCGGCTCCGGAGTAGATCAGGTCGATACCCGGCCATAGATCAGTGTAGACGACGCGGGCATAGGTCTTGAGACCCGTCTGCCACTGGTCGCGTGAGCCCTTGAAGTAGCTGACGACCGTCTCGGTCGGATGCTGGCCGACCGGCACGACGTCGGGGTTGGCACCGACGAACTCCAGCTTGACGGTCCAGCGCTTCGGCGCGACCTCGGGCACCATCTCCGCGGCAAGGGCTACGCCGGACTGGCCCGGCGCCTCGGCTCTGGCTAGCGGTTCATCCTCCCCGTCCAGGCTGTAAGTGACGCCCTGCGAGGTGAAGTACAGGGATGTATCGGCGCCCTGCACGTAGTACGCCACGCTCGAGTCGATCTGTCCGCGGTTCTCGATGAAGTAGAGCGGCAGTTGGCCGAGCGTTCCGCCCATCTCACCGACCGCCAGCGTCGCGCCATCTGGGCGACCGGCGGTCGAGCCCGGATCCTGATGCACCAAGGCGCCGTCTTGCCAAAGGGCCAAGCACAGCGACGCCATCAGGGCAATGCATGCCGGACGAAGCAGCTCGGCCCAATTCGACCTCTGGGATGGCGGATGGAGGGACATCGGGTTCTCCCTTTCCTCTAATAACACGTACCCGCTACTTGGCCGATAATGAGGGTCACGGTTGGTTGTCACGGACCCTCTCGGATTCCGTCTGCTCGAGCTCCGCACCCAGAAACGCCACCAAGTCCTCGAGACTGCTGAAAGCGTGTCGTCGGGCCTCGCGCTCGGCTTCCTGAAGGCTGAAGCGCCAGGCGTAATCCTCCTCCGTCCCTCCTCGCACGGGCATGCAACGCAGCACGTACGATCGGTATTGGTGCACGATTCCCCTCTTCGCTTGCGAGGAACTGCCACAGCTGCCAACCAGTATAACCAGCTACCGTCCTCTCAGCGTCCTACCAGCGTCCTACGGGCGTCTGCTCAGCGATCCAGACTGGAGTGGTCCGAGGGTACTGAGGGGGCATCGCGCCGGTGTCCGCTCGGATCCAGCGCGCATGGTGAGGGCTCGTGCGTCTCCGGAAGACCGCGTCCGGCGCGAAGTTAGGCCCCAGGGAGGGTGTCGACTGGCATCTAGCCCGGCGGATCCTCGGCCAGCGCGTACGCCACCGCCTGCTCCACCGCCATCGCCCGCCCTTCCGCCCAGGCCGCTGCCCAATCACGTGCACCGAGTTGCCGGCGTGCCGCGGCCACCATCCGGTCGTATTCTGCCAGGTTGTCGCGGTCCAACGTGGCGCCCATCTCCGCCCGCAGCGCATCTGCCGCACCCAGGAGCCGCGCGGCCCGCCGGGGATGCGCCTGCCAACCGGCCACGCCCTCGAGCCCAGCCAGGCCGAGCGTGACACCCAATCTGTCACCAATCTCGTGCCACATCAGCAGAGCTTGCTGATAGGACTCGGCCGCGCTGCCTAAGGAACTTCAGCACAATAACCTGACGAAGTTCCTGCTCGCGCCACACATGG
>CAYYVH010000175.1:0-8379 GCA_964475075.1 uncultured Anaerolineales bacterium
CGCCACGCGGCAGCCGCGGCCCCCAACCCCGCCCCCCACCACCGGTGGCGCGGAGCCGCGACCCACCCCGACCGAGCCGACCAGCACTGACCTGGCCAGGTTCCTGGAGACGATCTGATGGCTGTCAACCTGGCCCCCTACAAGCGGTCGCTGTTTTCGCAGCAGAAGCCGCTCGTCATGTTGCTCCCGGTCGCGGCCGGAAGCACCACCGCGATCAAGCGCGGAGAGGTCTGCGAGCTGTCCGGCGGCGTGTTCACGCCGATCACCGGCGACGACGACTTCACGAGCGGCGTCCTGGCGATCTGTGACCACGAGATCACCAGCTCGCACCAGGCGGGTTACTACCCGTTCGTCGTCCCGCGCCCCGGCGACCTGTTCGAGTTCGAGCTGGCTGCCGCTGCCGCTGCCGCCCGCGGCGCGGCTCTCTACTACTCGACCTCGCAGGTGCTCGCCACGAGCGGGACCAACACGCTCGGCGACGTCGTGGACCACAGCGGGTTCCCGCTCCAGCAGGGGAACGCCGACGTCGGAGACGTCGCGGATCGCGGCTCCACGGTGGGCAGCGCCAACCGCGTCCTGATGACGATCAAGGCGTCCTGCTCTTACTACTCGCAGCTCCAGTCGTGAGAAAGGAACACACCATGGCTGACCCGACCACCACTCAGGACCGGATGCCTCCCCGGATCCTGGACTTCTCGAAGGCGCGCCCGCGTTCGGCCGCGCCCCTCCCCCAGCTCCGCGCCCACGAGTCGGTGCTGGTGCAGACCGACTCGGTCCTGCCGATCGCGGACATGGCGTCACGCGCCAAGGCCGAGAACGACGGCGGCCAGGTCTTGGCCGACCTGATCGCGGACCTGAAGCGGCGGCGGATCACGACCGCCAGCCTGCGGCGCAACGGCCAGAACGTGATCGACCACGAGGCCGAGGCCCTGTCCTTCGGCGCGATCCGAGGTGGCGAGTCCATGCGCGCCCTCAGGCGCGCGACCGACTTCGACGTGACCGTCCAGGTCCCTCAGCCGGACGGCAGCAAGCGGTCGGTCACGACCAGCGCGTTCGCGCTGATCGCGGGCGCCCTGGCGCACACGGCCGTGGCGGTCGCGGCCGAGTCGGTGCCGACGATCTGCGACCAGCTGGTGCAGGATCTGGACGACATTCAGCCCCACACCGAGATCCCGGAGCTGCTGGACTTCACGTTCACCGACCCGGCCGACATGCCCAAGCCGCTTGGCGAGACCGAGGAGTACCGGGAGGTCGGGGCCGGCGAGGACCGGTACACGATCCTCCAGTACAAGGACGGCTACCAGCGGGCCTTCAGCCAGGACATGATCGACCGGGTCCCCGGGCGCGTGTTCTCCGAGCTGACCGACCTCGGCCGCGGAGCCATGGAGGTCATGGAGCTGTTCGCGCTCCGCAAGATCATCGACTTCCACGGGTCCAAGACGACGGGCACCCACCACGCCATGGTCCGCAACCGTTCGGCCGCCGCGCTGTTCAGCGCGACCGCCAACACGCCCTCGACCCGGACCCCGAGCGGGACCCGGATCCAGAACAACGCGCTGGTCGATATCAGCGACGTCGAGGCGGTCCGATCTCTGCTGGCGGGTATGCGCAACAGCCGTGGCTACCCGTTCGCCAACCCGCTCAAGGTGATCCTGGTCCCGGACGCTCTGTGGCTCACCGCCTGGACGATCCTGAACAGCCAGCACACCCCGGGCGTCTACAACGAGGTGAACTTCTTCGGGCCGACCGGGCCAGGCAACCCGGGCAAGCTGCTCTCCAGCCCCTACCTGGACCTGCTCACCACGAGCGCCTGGTACGGTGGCGATCCCCAGCGGGAGTTCGTGCGCAAGTGGAAGCAGCGGCCCGAGGTCGCGGTCCACGGCGGGACGGGGACCGAGCCCTACGTCCGCACCCGAGAGGGCATGAGGATCCGGATCGGCTGGGACATGACCGTGGGCGCCCGCGCTCACTTCCACTGGGTCGAGAGCCTGTCCGGCACGACCGCCCCTGGTGACGCGTGATCCGCCACGGCGTGATCGCGGCCATGGCCGCGCTGGTCCTGAGCGTGCTCGTGCTCGTGTTCGCGGGGCTCAGCCCCGTGGACGCGGGCGACAACCGCTACCGCACGTTTGACCGGTCCGTGGCGCACGTCGTCAGCTCGTCCAGCTTCATGGACGTCTCGGCCGCCGATTACACGAGCTACCAGACCCTGGTCACGTTCGCCCCCGCGGGCAGCGACGCCTACCAGGACGTCAAGGTGGTCCTCGACCTCGACACGAACAACGACGCGACCGGGTTCAACGGTGGGCACACGTCGGAGACCGTGACGTTCGCCATCGCTCGCAAGATCGAGGGATCGTGGCGGATCGACTCCGAGGCCGAGACGACCGCGATCAGCGGGACCAACGCCGCCTCGCGATCGGTCACGCTCGACGCTGGGATCGTCGGCGCCGAAGAGGATCTGCGGGTGTACGTCAAGGTCTCTGCCGAGGCCGCAGACGCGGAGTTCGCCTACCTCGTGATGTACCGCGGGCCAAGCGACGCGACCATGACCAACGTCAGCAACTGACGACGGGAGCCACCATGCGTAGCAACCAGCGAGTGACCTTGGCGGGCACGCTGGCGGCGCTGCTGCTGTTCTGCGGGCTGGGCCTCTTGCTCAGTCCGCAGGCGCTGGCAGGCCGTCCGGCGATCAGTCGCCTTGCGATCAGCGACCTGCCGGTTGCTTCCGGCGCGGACGTCTCGACGTCTGCGATCACGGTCAAGCAGGACAGCGGCGCGCTCAGGATCACGGTGGGCCTCGCCGACACGGACTCAACGCTCCTCGTGCGGGCGACTGACTCCAGCGGCTCGCCCGTCAATCTGACTCTGAACAACGGCACCGCTCTCACGGCAGGAAACGTGTACACGTTCACGGTCGGGTGCCATTCGGAATGGACGTACGACTTTCGGGTCGGGACCACGACTCACCTGGCGTACCTCGTCGTGGACGAGGTAAGGGACGCGGCGCAGTGACGCGGGACGGACGCAGGAGCGCGCTTCTCGCTTCGCTGGTGGCCCTCGGTGGACTGGTGGGCTGGGCGGGGATCCTTCGCGCCGACTTTGGGGCGGCGCAAGGCGGCTCTGCCCTCGGCGCAGCCGTCCAGTCGATCGCCGACGTCACCTCGGCCGCTGACGGGCAGCTGCTCTACTGGGGCGGATCGGGCTGGGTCAACGTCGGCCCGGGTACGTCTACCCAAGTGCTCACGAGCAACGGAGCGGGATCCGCTCCGTCGTTCCAGGCGGCGGCCGGCGGCGACGACTGGGCCACTGTCCTGGCGACTGGCAACACGTCCGGCGGGACGGACGCCACGATCAGCGCTGGCGACACGATCACTGTCAGCAATGGAGCCACGATCACGAGCCCTGGGTCGGGGGCCTCAAGCGAGAAGTATGGCCAGGGAGCTACCGCCACAGGCTTGAACGCTCTAGCCATAGGCAACACCGCGAATGCGAGCGACTATGGTACAGCTATTGGACAGGGGTCGCTCGCGTCGGCAAACCCGTCCGTCGCTATCGGCAACAGCGCGCGGGCGACTGGCGGTTACGCCTTGGCGCTGGGGTATACGGCACAGGCCGCGACGAACTGCACCGCGCTAGGCGGTGGGTCGTCAGCCACCGGCACCGGGTCGACCTCAATCGGGAGAGGGAACTCCGCGGCTGGCGGTGGGATCGCCATTGGCCAGTTTATGACGTCCGCTTCCGGCCAGTGCTTGATCGGCAACACGACAACTCCAATCACTGACGTGCGGCTTGGCGCTGGCGCCACCAGCACCGCAGCAGTCAACGTCACCCTGTCTGCTACCGGCCAGAACGGGACGAATATGGTCGCGGGCTCATTGAGGCTCGGAGGGCCACTGTCGACCGGCAACGCGGCCGAGGGCACGGTCCAGGTCCATATCGGTGCGGCCGAGGCGTCCGGCACGACCGTGCAGACCGCCAGTGAGGTAGCGCGCTTCGAACGCGACGGGCTGGACCTCGCAGACCATCAAATGCTCTTTGGGGCATCCGCAGGGTCGCCCGACGTGGGCCTGATGCGTAACGCCGCTGGTGACCTGCTGGTCACAGACGGGAGCACCGGTCAGGGGCGGCTGCGCGTGGCGCAGGGGACCCTGACGGATCCGGCGATCGCCTCGAGCGGCGACGACGACACGGGGATCTTCTTCGGGGCCAACGGCGAGGTCTACGTCACGCTCAATACGATCACGCGCTTCGTGGTCTCAGGCTCGACCGGGATCGAGTCCAGGCTGGCGCATAGGTTCGAGGAGACCCAGACGGTCAGCGCACCCGCGATCAGCTTCCAGGGCGACACCGACACGGGGCTCTACTGGGTCTCAGCGAACACGGTCGGCGTCGGCGCTGGAGCCGGAAAGGTCGCTCAGTGGGACACGACCGGGATCCAGGTCGAGGACGACAAGCACCTGACCCTGGGAAGCGGCGCTGACGTGTTCCAGCAGGGCGAGACGACCACCCTGACGGACGGCAGCGCGACCACCGTGCTCTCTGTCGTCACGGCTGACGGGGACATGCCGGGCCTGGTGATCAACTACACCGTCCAGTCGACGGACGGCACTGAGTATCAGGCCGAGTCGGGGACCGTGCAGATCGCAATCGTGGACGACGCTGGCGGCGTGGTAGCGTCGACTCCCGGCGAGACCTCTGTGCAGGCCCTCAGCAGCGGCACGCTGACGACCGTTTGGTCCGTGGTGACCACAGACGATCAGAGCATTGAGGTCCAACTCACCGCCACCAGCTCGCTGACGACGACCACTCACCAGATCCGCTGGCACGCTGTCGTGTCCGGCGACGTCACCCTGACGGTCCCGTAGGAGTACCCGTGCATACCCGCAACAAGCTGCTCGCGCTCACGTCCGCGCTGCTCGTCCTGGGCGCTGCCTCGCTCGGCGTCCGCGCCGGGCAGATCGACGGGTACGGCCTGCGGGACTACTTCCTCGACGTCGCCCGAGGGGTGGTCACCTTCAACGGGGTGACCGTCAAGCAGGTGAACAAGTTCGGCGAGAACCAGGACGTCGACATCGGGACCGTCCCCGAGACGCTGTGGAGCCAGGGCGCTCTGCACGTCCCTCCGACTGCCGCGCGCACCCACGATATCGCCTCGACGTCAGCGGCGGACGACGGCAGCCCGGGAGGGACCGGGGCTCAGACGGTTCGGGTCTACGGTCTCGACTCGTCCTGGCTTGAGCAGGAGGAGGACGTCACCCTCAACGGCACGACCAACGTGGCGACCGCGAACACCTACACGCGAATCTTCCGCATGAAGGTGCTCACAGCCGGCTCCGGAATGACAAACGCGGGCCTGATCACGGCGACGGCGCAGACGGACGCCACGGTCACGGCGGCGATCCCGATTGGAGAGAGCCAGACGCAAATGGCCGTGTGGACCGTGCCTAGCGGCAAGACGGCTTACCTGCGCACGCTCTACACCACGCTCAACCGCCAGGGCGCTACGGCCGGAGCCATGGCCGAAATGGAGCTACTCGTCCGCTCTGGGCTAGATACGGCGACGCCCGTGCTCGCCGTCAAACACAATTTCGCCGTGGCAGTTGGCGGGACCTCGAACTTTCACCAGACGTTCGAGAGCCCGAAGACGATCACCGGGCCGGCGGACGTCGAGTTGAGGGTGACCTACGTCAGCGACAACAACGCGGTCCTGGCTGGCGGTTTTGACTGCGTGTACGAGTAGGGGGCGGCGTGGCTACGTGGAGCACGGTGACGGTCGTCTGCGACACGCTCGCGGCCAAGCTGCAAGAGATCGAAGACGCTGGCGGGGTGATCCGCTACGTCGTCCCGTGTGACGAACAAGAGGGCTTCGTGGTGGCCTGGACCACGGCATAGGAGAGCGACATGCCCACCACCGACTTGACCAAGATCGCCGACGCGGGTCAGCTGGCCGACCTGATCGAGGCCGCGACCGGCTGCCGCAACGCGTGCAAGCGACTCGCCGAGGCTGGAGCTGCGGCTTCGTCGGCGCAGGACGCCCTGGCGGTGGCCCAGGCCGCCAAGGACGGGACACACAACCGGGCGACGCGACGCGCGTCTGGCGCCGGGGTGACGCTCCCGGCGGACCTCTCCGACCTCGTGGTCGAGCGGGACGCGAAGGGCGCGGCGGTCGCGTTCCACACGGGGCAGGAGGCTGCGGACTACCTGGCTGCGGATGCTGCCAAGCAGTGAGGCAAGCGGTCCCGTACATGATCGTCGCTGTGCTTGCGCTGCTGCTGGTCGCGTTCTTCTGGACGTCCAGCATAGCCCGAGGCCGCAACGCCCCGCTCACTGTCACCAGCACTGGCAAGACCCGGGGCGGAGACACCGTAGCGGGGTGGACGCCGATCTCGGTCAGCGGCGACAAACAGTGGGCGACGGTCACGTCTCGCTTGGAGCTGAGCGACGGGACTGTCCTGTATCGCGAGGTCGTTCAGGTCGGGTCAAGCGTGTCTGTGAGCATTGCGCGGTGAGGCTGATACTGCTGGTCCTGATCCCTGTTGTCCTTCTGTGCGCTGTGCAGGCCGCTGCGGACGCGCTCTATGGATGAGCTGCTGCTCAAGACGGCTCAGGGCCTCGGCATGGGCGCTGCGCTTGCCGTGCTGCTGGGGAAGCTGCTGCATATCGTGTGGGGCAAGTACCAAGAGGCCCTGACGAAGCTGGAGACGCTCACGCGAGAACACGCTGCCGAGGTGCGGGAGCTGAACCGGGAGCAAACTGCGTTCTTCCGCGAGCTGGCGGAACGCTACCAGGCTGGCGACAGCAGCGACAGCAGCGACAGCAGCGACAGCAGCGACGGCGGGGAGCCATGAAGCAAGAGCGGAAGCTGAGCGAGTGCCAGGGCAGCGAGGCGTGCGGGATCTGTAGCGAGGGCGAGGTGTGCGAGGCCCGCCTAAGGTACGAGCGCCGCCTCGCCATGGACGCCGCGCGGCGGGTGCTGGCGCGGAAGGACACCCGGACGAAGGTTCTGGGTCAGATGATGCGAAGCGCGGCCCTCAGGGCCGGGAAGGCGTAAGCATGGTCGAGGCGATCAAAGAGATGCTGAAGGGCCTGGCCGGGTCCAAGAAGTTCGCCGCGCTGGTCGCGGGTCTGCTGGCGACCCTGCTGGTGTCCAAACTCGGCCTACCCGAGGAGCAGGCCGCCGACCTGTCGACCAAGCTGGTTGCGCTGGTCGCGAGCTACATGATCGGCCAGGGCGTCGCCGACCACGGCAAGGAGGCGGCCAAGATCGAGGCGGGGCCTCTGAGGTGACCTCATGGACCCCACTACCGCTGCGCTCGCTGGGGTCGGCGGGGTCGTGGCTGTCCTCGGCCTGGCCCTGGGCCTCTTCTGGTCGGGCTGGCAGGCCCGCCAGCCGACGATTGACGCGCAGGACCAGGAGGTCATGCGGCTCACGAACGCGCTCCAGGCAGCCCGAAGCGAAGCGAGGGAGGCCCAGGAGCGGTGGAAAGGTCGGCGGGCGGGTGCCGAGGTCGACGCGGCGCGTGCGGTGGCCCTGGGCGCTGCTGGCGCTGGTGCTGTCGACGACGCTGACCTGTTCGACCGGGTGCTGCGCGAGGCCGACACCCGTCCCGGAGCCCCCGCCGCTGCCGATCAACCGGGTGGAGAGAGCGACCGGGGCCCAGTACCGGGCCTGGCGGGAGAGCCCCGGGCGCATGGCACTGGAAGTCCTACGGCGTGACGACTACATCGAATCCCTAGAGCGGGACGGGTGGTGGGACCATGGCGAACCTCGCTGAGGACCTGTTCGAGGACGCGGGCCTGCCGCTCGCAGCGACCTGGCTCGGGGTCAGCGCCACGTACACCGCGCTGCCAGCTCAGCCTGGTGGCGCGATCACGTCGACCGCAGTCACGGTCTACCTGCAGCACCTCCCAGACATGAGCCCGGTAACGCAGGGGCCTTACCAGCAGCGCAAGTTCTACCTTCCGGTGTCGGAAGGGATCACGCCAAAGCGCGCGGACTATATCACCCTCGACGGGCTAGACTGGGTCGTGAAGGATATTGAACGGGTCCGCGGGGAGCGTTGGCCGCTTCAGACTCGGATCGCGCAGGAGGACGTATGAACAAGTGCGAGACCTGCGGACACGGCGACGGCGCGGCTGTGGTCGCGAGCTACGTCGACGGCGGCCTTGTCAGCCAGCGCGGCTTGGCCAAGGACGCGTTGCCTTCGGCTCCTGCGCGCGTGGCAAGGCTGCTCTACCGAGCCCTGGCTGCGGAGTCCAAGCCCATGACCCTGGAGTGGCTCCCCCCGGGGCGGGCCCCCCGGGGCGCCGGCCTGCCGCTGGGGCGGGGGGGGGGGAGCGGAGCCCCCGTGGCCCCGCGGCGCGGGGCGCGCCGCC
>CAYYVH010000176.1:0-8367 GCA_964475075.1 uncultured Anaerolineales bacterium
GCGCGGGCGGGGGCGCGCGCCTCCCCCGCCGGCGCGGGGGGGGCGGGGCGGGCGCGGGGTGGGGGCGGGGGGGCGGGCGCGGCGGCCCCCCCCCCCCCCCCCCCCGCCCCGCCGCGCCTGGCGGGTGGTGCCCACGGCCAAGAGTCCGGAGGGCCCCGCGTGGGTCGTCGGCACGCTGGTTCACGAGGCGCTGCGCCGCTGGCGCTTCCCTGACGACGGCGGGTTCGACGATTTTCTGCGTCTCCACGCCTTGGAAGAGGGCTTGACTGACGAGGCGGAGATCGGGGCGACGCTGACGGATGTGCGCGGCCTGCTGGCACGCTTCCAAGAGCACGAGTTCTTCGACGAGCTTGCCCGCGCCGAGCGCCACCACGAGGTGCCGTTCTCCGTCCGGTCGGGGGACCACACCACCAGCGGCGTGATCGATGTGCTCTACCGGCACGACGGCCGGTGGCACGTGGTGGATTTCAAGACGGATCGGATCAGGGACGACGGGGAGCTCCGGGCGAAGGTGGCCGAGCATGGGGGGCAGGTGCGGGTCTATGCCGCTGCGGTCGAGGCGTTGCTGGGCGAGCGGCCGGTGGTGCGGCTCTGTTTCCTGGACGCGAATAGACGCGTCCGGTTGGAGCGGGTTGAATAAAGGACAGGAAATTCAATCGGCAGTGGAGAGTGTATCACGGTGGCGAGGGGCCCGCAAACGGTCCGTTCTGGGTGATAAGGCGGTGGCGACGAGGCCAACGTGCCGAGTTGGGGCAGCGAAGCTGGTCTCCGGGGCGTCGGGGGCGGGTTCGAGGTGCCGCATTGAGTGGTGGGGAGTGGTTCGGAGAGATTACGCCACAGCCACAGCGTTCCCCATGGAGTGTTGTCGCCGGAGGGGAGTCAGGTGCGTGTGAAGGCTCAGCGAGCGGCGCTTGCGAGGGCCTTGGCCGGGCCGACCCAGGGTCCAGCCCGGGGATCCTTGCCTTTCTCGCGCAGGTGGCGCAGGATCCGGTCGATGGGTCGATGACACGCGGGGTCAGGATGAAGGCCATTAACCGCATCCGGCCGCCGCAGGCCGGGTACTCGAGTGGGTCGACCTCGAAGATGCGCTGCAGGAGTTCGGCCCACCGGCGGCGTGCGTCGCGGCGGGAGAAGTCCTCCGGCTCGGCGATGGGAAGGTCACCGTCGAGGGGTGTGCCCCCATTGGACCCAGCAGCCTCAGCAGTCTTTCGCCGCTCACCTCGGCTGCGGTTGGAGTAGTACCCATAGTAGCGTTGCAGTACTTGGCCCTTGGGGCTTGTCAAGTAATAATCCCGGCAATTCGGCCACCGCTGCATCCGGCAGGGCTGCCCGCTGCTCCTCGGGAATAGCGCCATGGCTATGCCCTCGTCGCATCGGGTACCCCTGCCGGCGCATCGGCGCCCTCGGTTGCACGGCCTTATTACTTGACAAGCCCTTGTCGGGGATATGGGCCACCAGACGGGCGATGAACTCCAGCGGCTCGAACGTATGACAGCCGGCGGTGGGCCCGGCCGCCTTGTCGGAGGTGTAGGTCACTTCACCGTCTTCACCAGCGTCGGCGCGATACTCCAGGCGCTCCAGCGAGACCGGGTTGCGCGCGCAGTAGCGGGCCAGGCGAGATGGCTAGGCGTGTCGTCTGAAGGCCAAGAGGAACTCTGCCCTGCACTCGTCACAACGGACCCGGGCGAAGCCGGCCTCCAGCACGCCGCAGTCGATGCTTCCGAGGATCCCCTGTCGACCTTCGCCATGGATGTCGACACCGGCTCCCACACGCTGGCCCGCCGCTACCTGCTCAAGGGCAGTCTGCTGCCGATCGAGTCGGTTCGGGTCGAGGAGTTCGTGAACTACTTCCAGCAGGACTTCACTCCGCCCGAGCGGGGCGCATTCGCCATCCATGTGGACGGTCCGCCATTGCCCTGGGGCGACGACAAGCCCTTGGTGCGTGTCGGCATCCAGGGCCGGCCGATCCGCGAGGCGAGGCGACGCGGCGCGATGCAATCAACCGTGTGATCTTGTACTCCGACGGTGTGGCCAACGTCGGTGCAACGGGCCCGGAGCAGATCCTGCGGCGCATCAAGCCGGCCGTGGAGCGCAGGATCACGCTGACTTCGAATGGCGTCGGCATGGGCAACTACAACGACGTGCTGATGGAGCAGCTGGCTGACCAGGGTGACGGCAGCTACTACTACGTGGTGGGATATCCGAGGGGGGTCGGGTCTCCCCGACCCCCCTTCGCCGCGTACCGGCGCAACGCTCAGCTCCGCGTCACCTGCGGCAGGTAGATCCGCCCGCGCGGTGTCCACGGCTCGGGCGACACGGCCGTCCCATCGGCGGTGACGCGATACTCGCCACCCTCGTCGGTCACGATCTGCGCCCCGCCGACCGCGATCTCGGCGTCGCCCGCCTCGCGCGCCCGCAGCTTCAGCCGCGCCACCACCGTCTCGCCACCGGCCCTCGCGCCCTCAAGCGCGTAGCCGCCGAAGCGGACCGTGTTGCCGGCGACCACTGGTCCCAACGTGTAGGTGCCGGGCAGCAGGTCACCTGCCGTCGCACCGAGGACCTCGAACACGCCCTCGGGCAGCGTCAACGTCACCTCGTAGGCGCCGACGTTGCCCTGACCGTCGAGCAGCACCTCCAGGTCGAAGCTCTCGCCGGCCCGGATCTCGTCGGGCGCCTTCAGGCTGAGGGCCATCTCCCCGGCGCGACCCGGCGGCAGCGGGACGTTATCGCCGCAGGCAAGGCCCGTGCGCCCGCCGGCGGTGGCAATGTCGGCCACGTTCACCCGGCCGTCACCGTTCACGTCGCGGCCGCGCCCGCCGGGCCAGTCGGCCGCCACCAGCGAGGCGTCGAAGGCGGTCAGGCGGCAGTCACGGTTGAAGTCACCAGCGAGTGGCGGGCGCTCCACGATGCGCTCCACGTCGATCGTCACCTGGTCGCTCGCCGAGCGGCCCCAGACCTCGGGCCGGTACATGGCGTACGCCTCGGCCGGCCGGGCGGAGAAGACACCCGGCGTCACCGCCCGCGCCGCGTACTCGAAGGTGTGCTTCCCGGGGTAGAGATACGTGTCGAAGAAGGTGACGCGCTCGTCGTGGACCTCCTTGCGCTCGTAACCCCACCAGCGCCACGGTGGCCGTGTGCCGGGTACGCGGCTGCTCTCGGTCTCCAGGCGCTCGTTCAGAGCCTCGAGACCAGCCGGCAGCATGTCTTCGATGATCGCGTAGTGCAGCTCGTCGGTGGTCTCGATCGTCAGGCGGACGTTGATAACGTCGCCGATCTTCCACCCGCCGTAGTCGCTCCGCCCCTCGATGGGAATGTAGTCCCGGGTGAGCTTCAACCCGTAGCCCTCGGCCTGCGTCGGCTCGAAGCCATCGTAGTAGAGTGCCATGCGGGCGACGATGGTGTAGAACAGCGTGCCCTCGCCCTGCTTGGCCAGGATCAGCTCGTGGCTGCCGGCGGAGAGCTGTGCGCCCGTCAGCACGATCGGCGGGATGCGTTTGGTGACGTTCGCTGCATCCACCTTGCCCTCCGCGATTGGCTGCGGGTCATCGTCCAGCCGGACCTGCCAGTCGTACTCGGCCCACAACTCGCCGCTGGTGACGATGTAGTCGGTGAGCCCCAGAACGGCGAAGGCGGTGGCCTGCGTCGAGCGCCAGCCGCGGCCCCAACGGTGCTCCAGCAGCCAGCGGGCGGCTTTGGGTGCGAGCGGGCTCTCGGGCCGCAGGACCGCCAGCGCCTCGAGCGCCATTGCCGTGTTCTTCTCGGTGGAGGCCATCGACCGCCAGTAGTAGTACGACCAGCGATTGTAAGGCACGTCCATCGGCCAGCTGGCGGTGGTCGGTGTCTCGGCTGCCATTGCCACCAACTCGTCGAGGCCGGCGTCGGACAGGTCGTTCCGCCCGACGATGTCGAGGGTGACCGCCAGGGCGGCCAGCGAGAAGGCGTCCAGCTTGCCACGCTCGGCGAACAGCGCCTCGGCCGTCGCCGCGTCACCCTTGTCCGCCACGGCCATCACATAGGCGGCGTAGGCGCGGATGCGCGGGTCCCCCTCGCCGGGCAGCTTGGCCGCCAGCCAGGTGAAGGCGCGCTCGAGGACGTTCGGGTCCACTTCGTAACCTGCTTGCTGGGTCATCGTCAGGCCGTGCAGCACGTAGGCGGTGATGTAGATGTTGCCGTCGCTCCGCCACCAGCCCCAGCTGCCGTCGCTGTTCTGGAAGCCGTAGATCTTCTGGAGCCCCAGAGCCATCATCTCGGGCAGTTCGTCCGTGATCTCCGGCGCCCGGATGTCCAGCTCCAGGATCAGGCGACCCACGACCGCGTTAGGCAGCATGCGGCTCATGGTCTGCTCGATGCAGCCGTACGGGTACCCGACAAGCTCCTCCAAGCCGTCCAGGATGCCGAGGGCCATGCCCGGCGACAGCCGCACTTCGACCGTCGAGCTCTCCGGCACGGCGTTGAATGGCACCTCGAACGGCTCCGTGGCCGTGTTGTCCGTCGAGCCGGCGACCACGTAGCGGTCCGGCACGGCGAACGCCTGGACCTCGAGCGGCAGCTCGATGGCGTCGTCCCCGCCAGCAGTGGTGAGCCTTGCGGTGACCGGGTTCTCACCGAGATCGGAGGCAACGACGGTCCAGCGGGCGAAGTGGGTCTCGTTGAAGGGCAGTTGGAGCGTCTTCGCGCCCGGATCGAGCTGCACCAGACCGGGGGTGTCGAGCGTGCAGATGGCATCGAGCGTGCCGCCGGCGTAGTTCCGGCCGAGCACGTCGAGGGCGAACTGGTCGCCCTGAACGGCGAAGCGCGGAAGAGCCGGATCGGCGATAACCGCCTTGGTGACGATCATCTCACTGCTGCCCTGGCCGGCTTGCGTCGCCTTCGTCACGGCCCGGACCATCGCCTTCCATGTCGTCAGGTTGTCCGGCAACGTCAGCTTAACCTCAGCCTTGCCGGCGCGATCCGTGACGATGTCGGCTTTCCAGTAGGCCGTGTCCGGGAAGTACCGGCGTGGTGAAGCCTCGCTGGCCTGCTCGTCCGACTTGTCCGCGGGCGTGCCCGTCGGGGACGGTTCCGGCCCCCCCGGCGGCCGGCCGCCGCGGGCGTCCCCTTCCTGAAAGGCGTACCACTGCGACGGGCGCAGCGAGTCGTGCGTGCTGATCGTCGGGGAGCGTACGCCCCAGAACGCGTCGAAGATGTCGCCCGACCGGTCGGCTGCCAACGCCAGCACCGCCTTGTCCACCAGGGCGAAGGACAGCTGTGCCTCCACGGGGTTCCCGTCCGCGTCAGTCACCTCGACGGTGAACGTAGCCTCCTCGCCCGGCTCGTGGATGTCCGCGTCCGGCGTGATCGCCACCGTCAGGTGCTGGTCCACGGCCGGCACGACCAGGTTTGTCTGTGCAGTGAGGAGTTGGCCCTCGGCACGGTTTTGATCCAGATCAAGCGGCTGCCACAGCTGGACCTTGGCCCACACGTTCGGAGCGTACTCGGGCTTGATGGGCACCTCGACCGTGGTCGCGCCGTTCACCTCGACCACGATCTCGTCGTAGACCTCATCCCGCTCGAGCGTGATCAGCGCGGTGGTGTTTACTTGCGATTTGATCAGTAGCTGCGCCGTGTCACCGGGCGCGTAGCTGTCCCGGTCCGCGTTGATCTCCAAACCACCCCACCAGTACCACGGCCGGTAGCGGCTCCACAGCCAGGCGTAGGAGTAGGCCGTCACCCGGTGGCCCATATCGTCGGCCGCGGTGGCGGTGATCTGGTACCAACCCTCGGTCAGTCCGGGTACGCGCACCGTGGCGGTGCCGTCATCCCCCGAGGTCACCGTCTCCTGGTAGATTACCACGTAGCCGCCACGCTGGTACTGGCGCGCCTCGACCGCCACTTCCCGTCCGACGACAGGCTGTCCATCGTGACCCATGGTGCTGGCCGTGAGCACGATCGGCTGACCGACCTCGACCCCGTAGCGCTGGTTGCGCAGCGCCAGCTTGAACGCGGCCGGGTGGACCGGGGCCGAAGTCTCGTTCACCACCGGTCGGCGGCTGGCGTCGGTCACCTCGGCCTCGAAATAGTACATCTCGGTGTAGGAGGCGCTCGTCGGCAGGGGTATCCGAGTGGACCACGAGCCCTCGTCGTCCAGGGTGCCGTTGTACTCGCCCACCTGGTTCCCGCCCCTACCGTAGTAGTAGTAGCCGCGGAAGACGCGGAGCACGACCTCCGCGCCGGCGGCGGGCTGGCCGAAGTAGTAGTCACCCTGGACCGAGACGTCCGCCGTCTCGCCGATCACGTAGAACGGACTGTCGGTCTCTACGGTGACCTCGTAGTCGGGCTTGACGTACTCCTCGACCTGGAAGGAGGTGCTGAAGGTCTGAGCTCCGACGCCGACCTCGATCCGCCAGTCGCCCAGTGCAACGTCGTCCCCCAGCCGGAAGCCGTCCTCGGGGGCGATGCTCCCGAAGTCGTCCGCGGTGTAGTTGTCGCGGTACACGACGTTGTTGCCCTTGTCCTTGATCGTCACCGTCAACGGCAGCGCGGCATCGATCACACTGTAGCCGTCGTGCTCGATGTGCCGCAGGGTGGCCTTGTAGTAGACGGTCTGGCCCGGGCGGTAGATCGGGCGGTCCGTGTGGACGTGGCCGTTGTACTCGGGTGGATTCAGAACCATGTTGCGGCCGTTCCACCAGCCGCCGCAGTAGCTGTAGTCCGAGCACCAGTAATTGTCCAGACCAACCAAGGCAGTATGGACCCGACCTCCTTTTCCAACGATTCCTGCGGTCACGAAGGCCGCGTCCGGGCCCTCATCAAACAGGGCGATGCCGTTGTCGTTTGAAAGGGCGGCTGCGATTCCGGTGCCGGCCTCGTCGATGAGGTTGACGGTCGCGCCGGCCACCGGCACCCCGCCGGGCACCGTCGTCACCCAAACCGTGTGCTCGCCGCGGCCGCGCTTGGCAACCAGGGCGTAGTCCGAATAGACGAGCAACGTCTGTGCGTCGCCCACGAGCTTGCCCCGCGCGTCCAGCACGTACAGCCCCGGCGCCGTGCCGGGAGGCAGGGCTACCTCGCCCACTTTTTCGGTGGCGTCGATGTGAGCCGACCAGCTCGTGACGAGTGTCAGGCCGGTGAGGTCGATCTTGTTGTCGCTGTATGGCTGGAGGGTGGTGTAGCGGTCGGCGAAGGTGGGCAGGTCCAGGCTGTACAGTGCGAAATCGAGAGTGATGCGCGGGTAACCCGGCTGGATGGGTGCGCCTCGCCCACCGCTGGGGGTCACCACCTGCACGGGCACGCCGTAGGCAAACCGCACCTGCGTGCTGGCTTGACTGGTGGAGAATGTCCAGCTGTACGGCCGGTAAAGGACCACTTGGCCGCGCGCGTCGCGAATGCCGGCGTCGATCGTGACCCGGTACCTGGTCTCCGCCTCGAGCGGCTCGAACGGCCGGTACTGGAGCTCGCGGTCCTCCTGGAACCAGACGAAGGCTCCCTGAGTCTCCGGCTCGATCGAAAACGCGGCCTCGACGCTGGCCACGTCCATGGACCGATCGAACTGCACCAAGACGGTCGAGCCCTGCCAGGCGTAGTCGCCCGTGGGCCAGCCGCGCACGATTGGCTTCGTCTGGGCACGAACGGTCAGGGTGCCCAGCGCCGTCAGCAGGACGCCCATGGCCAACACTAGCGTTCGGCTATGACTGGGTTTCATCTTGCATCTCCTTGCTCACTCTGGGCGCAGGCTGCAGGGCGGCCTGCGTGGGACAAGCAACCGCCAAGAAGAAAAACAGGCGCAAGAGCCGGTTCGGCCGGCTCCACAGGTTCATACGTCCCAGCCGGTCCTATTGTGACCGGCGACTGGCGGGGCTTGATCGTTGGCCGGCATCGGCTGCCAGTCGCTGGCCGCAGTAGATCCGTACTGCATCCACGTGACACTGCACCGTATTCTATGACGCATATTCGGGCGCCAACGGTGTGGTCTGCTGACGGGCCGGTACCGTGCTCTACTCGCCGCTCGCCGTCATTTCGAAGCTCGTATTCTACGGCACCGTCTCGAACGTCGCTGAGGCCATGGTTCCAGGAATTCGAGTTCGGAGCCCGTGATCCGGTGCGCCACGCTGGGTTGATCATTGAGCGGGTGTTGGCCTACGGCGATCGCCAGGAGCTGCGCTGGTTGTTCCGGCGGTATGGTCGAGCAGTCGTGACGGACTGGATGCAGCAGCGAGGCGCGCGGCGGCTGCCGTGGCGTCGCTACAACCTGTGGTGTGTCTTGCTCGACCTGCCTCCCGCTCGCCGACCTCCCGGCGATGACCAGAAGATATGGCCACACTAGTACATGTCGCCGGGAGTTGTCCGCCGGTTCGGGGCGACCCACCGGGTCGCCCCTACAGCCCAACG
>CAYYVH010000177.1:0-8338 GCA_964475075.1 uncultured Anaerolineales bacterium
GCATGGACCAGCAGACGCTCGTGGCGGTTCTGACCACCAGAGAGAACGCCGCCGACGCCCGGTCCCACCTGCCGGCCGTCCCCCCCGCCCAGGTCGTGGGCGAGCCGGCGGCCCTCGGCACCGCCCCGGCAGCCGCCCTGGGCGCGGCGCTCGTCCGGCCGAGGGACCCGAACGCCGTCCTCTTCATGCTTCCGGCCGATCACGTAATCGCGCCGGCGGAGGCTTTTCGTGACGTGCTGCACCACGCGGCGCTCGTGGCGGAAGACGGCTGGCTGGTGACTTTCGGTGTTCAGCCCTCGGGACCCGAGAGCGGCTACGGGTATATCGAGCTGGGCGAGCCCCTTGCTGGCGAGGGCGAGGCGTACCGGGTGACCAGGTTCGTCGAGAAGCCCGACCACGCCACCGCCGTGCAGTACTTGGCTGACGGCCGCTACAAGTGGAACAGCGGCATGTTTGCCTGGACCGTCGAGACGATCTTCGCCGAGATTGAACACCATCTACCAGTGTTGGGCGCCCAAATGGCTGACATGACGACGCTAGCCGGAGCACCCTCCGGCACGGGGGCACCGGATTTCCCTCGGCGGTTGGCCGAGATCTGGGCACACGTCACGGACCGCACCACCATCGACTACGGCATCATGGAGCAGAGCGATCGCGTTGCCTGCATCCAGGCGGCCTTCCAATGGAGCGATGTGGGCTCATGGTCCGCTCTCATGGATGTTCTGGAATCGGACGCGGCGGCCAACGTCGTCGTGGGCGAGCACCTGGGCATCGACACTGTGCGCAGCCTGGTCTTCGCCCGCGGGGGGCGCCTCGTGACCACCGTGGGCATCGAAGACCTGGTGGTTGTGGACACGCCTGATGCACTGCTCGTGTGCCAGAAGGACCGAGCGCAGGACGTGAAACGGATCGTTGATCGCCTCGGCGAGCTGGGAGAAGAGCGCCTGCTGTAGGCGGCACTCGGGTATTTGATCTCCCGCCCGTATCCAAGGCACCGACGACGACGTTGGGCATGAAGACTCCTATGAATGAGGGAAATCTCATTCATAGGAGACTGATAGCTGATGGCTGATAGCCCACGATAGAATAGGCCAACGACGTCTGATAATCTGTACTAGCACGCCTGTGCTTCGCCACCCGCTTCAACCGGCCCAAAACCGCCCACGTTTCACGAAGGATCGCACCTCGTCCCGCATCGCGCTTTGCCCAGATCTGGCGCCTGGGCCGTGTCCGCCACTGGCGAAGGCTGGCTAATCACGGTATAATGGTGCATCATGGAAGTAGCCCTGGCGCGCTACATCGACTACCTCGACGCTGTCAAGAATGCCTCGCCCTACACGCTCCGCAACTACCGAAACGAGATTGGCGAAGCCGCAGCGTTCTTCGAGGAACAGGGGTACCGCCGCTGGACGGATCTGCCCCGGCCGGCCTTGCGGGGCTATTTGGCTTGGCTGGCCGGGGGGAACTACGCCCGGTCCAGCATTGCGAGGCGGGTTAGCCAGTTGCGCGCATTCGGCACATTTCTCGTCCGCGAGGGGCTGGCGGAGCGGGACCCCTTCGCCGGGCTCCGCGCCCCCAGGGTGCCGGAGCACCTGCCACATGCCCTTTCCACAAACCAGGCTGGCGCCATCATGGACGCCCCGCCGGTCAATGGTCCGTCGGGTCTGCGGGATCGGGCCATCCTCGAGACATTATACGGTGGTGGCCTGCGCGTCTCCGAACTCGTCGGACTGGACGTGCGTGACTTCAACGCGGACAACGCCACGCTGCTTGTCACGGGCAAGGGCGACCGTGAGCGGATTGCACTGATCGGAACCTACGCCGTGCGGGCGCTGGAGCGCTACCTCGCGGATGCGCGCCCAGAGTTTACCGCTCGGAGCCGGCCGCAGGACCCGGCGCTGTTCGTGAACCAACGTGGCCGACGCCTGACCGCCCGTTCCGTTCAGCGCCAGATCGCGCACTACGCACGGTCCATCGGCCTTTCGGAACCGGTAACACCCCACACGCTGCGCCACAGCTTCGCGACGCATCTACTGAACGGCGGTGCCGACCTTCGGGTCGTCCAGGAGTTGCTGGGGCACCAGATGCTATCGACCACCCAGATCTACACGCAGGTCAGCCAGACGCACCTGCGTGAGGCATACCTGGCCGCCCACCCCCGTTCCGGTGCACGCGAGTCATAGCCACACACTCGAGAGAGGTAGAGCATGGGAGAGGTACTTCACCGGCTGGCGGCCATTCGCCAGGACCTTGCCGTTCACGACTTGGATGCATTGATCGTCGGTCAACCCGAGAACCGTCGATACCTCACGGGTTTCACCGGGTCCAGCGGTCTGGCCGTCGTCACGCCCACCGAGGCCAGACTCCTGACCGATTCACGCTATTACGGGCAGGTGGCAATCGAGGCACCCCACTTCCACTTGGAGAAGGTCAGGGACCGCATTGCCGAACCCCTCGCCCAACTGCTTGTTGACCTGAGAATCAACCGCGTCGGGTTCGAGGCGGACACGGTTACGGTGAGCGAGCTCGAGCGGTTCCAGGCCGCCGTCACAGAGGTGGACTGGGTCTCCACATCTGGGTTGGTCGAGGGCCACCGCGCCGTGAAATCCGACGCCGAAGTCAAGAAGCTGAGGCACGCTGCGGACCTGACGGACCAGGCCATGGCGCATGCTGTACACACCGCGAGACCCGGCATGACGGAAAAGGCGCTGGCCTGGGCGATCGAGGTGTACATGCGCGAGAACGGTGCCGAAAGCATGGCCTTCGAGACCATCGTTGCGTCTGGCGAGAACAGTGCTCTGCCACACTACCGGCCAGGCAACCACGTGATCGAAGCCGGAGAGCCGCTCATGATCGACATGGGGGCGCGGCTCGAGGGCTATTGCGGTGACCTGACGCGCACGTTCTCGCTTGGCCCCAGCCGCGATGAGGAGTACGAGCGCGTATATGCCGTGGTCGACGAGGCGAACCGCGCTGCCACGGACGGCATCCGTGCTGGCATGACGGGCCCTGAAGCGGACCGGCTGGCGCGCGATGTGATCGAGGCAGCCGGCTATGGGGAGCACTTCGGTCACGGACTCGGCCACGGTGTGGGGCTGAACGTCCATGAGTTGCCCCGGCTCGGACGCACGGCAGACGGTGAGCCTCTGGCACCTGGTATGGTCACAACCATCGAGCCGGGCATCTACCTACCCGGCCGTTTCGGGGTTCGCATCGAAGACGTCGTCATCGTGGGCAACGATGGGGTCGAGGTGGTGACGCAGGCTCCCAAACAGCCAGTGGTCGAGGCCGGAATTCGGTAAGGAGATAGCACGATGGCTCTGGTCAGCGTGAGCAGGCAAACTCGGGACCGTCTCGCATCGCGACTCGAAACCGGATCGCCAGTCATCCCTCTAGTGGTCTTCGGGCTCGGCCTCCTCCTCGGTTGGTGGCTGCTCGGCTGGTGGGTCTATCCGGTTGTGTGGACGGATGCCGCCCCGGCCGATCTGCACGCCGAATGGCAGCGGACCTACGTCCAGCTCGTTGCAGACACCTACGTGCGGGACGACGATCTGGAGGCAGCCCGATGGCGCCTGGATGGAATCCAGGGCGAAGCGTTGGCGGATGTGCTGTCGCACCTCGTCTTCGCTGGCGCGGATCCCATGGGTCGGCAGAACGCGCGCCGGCTTGCAACGAACCTCGCCGTCGCACTCGCCGAACCAGCCGGGCAACCCGCCCCCGAACCATCCAACGGGCGCGGTCTGGCAGGCCTCACGGGCAACACCGCGTTGGCCCTCCTCTTGGCGGCGACCGCGGCGGGCGTGGTGCTGAGCTGGGCATGGCTGCGCGGGGGCACGGGTGCCCGTTCCGGACCGGCAAGGAACTCGTCCGTTCCGGATGAGTTCGCTTCACCACCACCTGCAATTTCCGACCGCCCCGGCAGTGCTCCCCCGTGGCGTCCGGAACGCATCGACCTGGGGAACACCGTCACAGCGAGTTACCACACTGACGACGATCGGTTCTACCAGACCTGGCTGGTGTACGACGAGCGCGGCGGCCTGATCGGAGGTGCTGGGCTGCAGGCCCAACCGATCGGCAACGTGAACGCACTCGAGCTCTGGTTCTTCGAGCGCGATGAAGAAGGCGAAGACGTGGAGACGCCGATCGTGACGATTGTCTCGCACGCCGCGTACAGCGATAAGGTTTTCCGCGCCCGCCTGGGTGACCGCAACGTGATCCCGGCGATCCCGGGTCAGCGCACCGTCCTGGAGACGACCGACTTGGCCCTCGAAGCCCGGATCCGCTCTGTGGACCCCGAGCCCGACAGCACCGAGCTCAACCTGTCGGCCGTCACGCTATCGCTCACGCCCAGGCGGGATTCCAACCGGGGCGCCACCGAGAGTATGGAGGACGAGGAGCCTCCGGTGCCGCTGCCGTTCCGCCGTGACTGAGATGGCCGTATCCCTTGGCGCAATCCGACGTTATACAAAGGTGGCCCCAGCTCCGGGGTCTTTCTGTTTCGACCCGCCCCTCGTCGTAGATGCAATACATTAGGAGGAAGCGATGTCGACACGTGCATGGTTGAGTATCTTGGTGATCGGCCTGCTGGCCGTTGGTGTGGTGGCATGCAGCAAGACGGGTGGCGATGGCCCGGACGGGACCATTTCAGAGGGCGCACCGTCCGCCGCTGACGAGGGTACAGTCGCCGAGGGCGATGCTCCGGGTGCCAGTGACGGTGGCGCCACTGAGCCCCAGCCCTTGACGCTGCCAGCGCGTCCGACGGTTCTGGGCACGCGGCGCAACGTGCCTGTCGGTGAGGCCGCCAGCACGGTGTCATTCACGCTTCTTGAGCCGGGCGACTTGCCAGAGGACACGCATCGCGACATCGTGCACCTCGAGGAGCCCCCTGAGGGCAAGTCCGTGCCCGGGCTGCCGGCAGTCCGCTTCATTTACACCACCGTGCCGCACGGGGCAATCATCATCTACCAGTCACCAGCGACCGGAGATGAGGCGGAGGGCGAGCCGACCGACATCGCCGGCCACAGCGGTTGGATCCTGGAGGCCGAGGGCGGCAAGAATATCATCATCGAGTGGGAGCAGGACGGCGTACGGATCCAGCTGCGCGGCAGCGACGTGGACAAGGAGGTTCTCCTGGCCGCCGCGCGGAGCATGCAGCCGGTGAGCGTGGAGGAGTAGCAGCTCAGGGGCTCAGGTCCGGCACGTAGATTGCCAGGATCACGAGGATGAAATTGTATGTGGCGTGCACCGCCATGGACGTGGTGGTGTTGGCACGACGGCGGACGAGCCCCAAGAGCAGGCCCATGATCAGCATTTGGACGAGGGCCAGCGACACCGTGTATTGAGTGTGCGTGGCCGCGAAGAGCAGGCTCGTGAACACGAGCCCCAGCCGCGGTTGGGCGGCGCCCCGGAACAGGATCTCCTCACCTATGCCGGCCGACAGGGCGATCGTAATCGCGCCAGCCAGGCCGGCGTCGAGGAGGGGTCCGAAGATGGCGTCGCTCAGGCGTGTCACTTGATCGAGGCTTTCGGGCTGCAGCCGCCTCCAGAGCCAATCGATCCCGTAGCCGCTCGCCAGGCCGAGAAGCGTTACCACCAGCCACAGGCGCACGTGAACCCTACGGGTCACGCCCAGCCTGTCCAGTGCCTCCCGCCAATCACGGCGGACAAACAGCCCGACCCCCAGCAACCCGACGGCAACGAAGCCCAGATTCTGGACCCAGAGCAGAGCCAGCGCGCCCTGGCCGGCCAACTGCTGGGCCACTTCGTCGAGCAGATCGGGGTTGCCGGCCAGGACGGGCATAACGGCGGCGATCATCCCGGCCGACGCGAGGAGCATCAGCGCCACGTGCAGAGCCGCGGTGTGCACAACGCGGGTGGGCTCGATAGGCAGCAATCGTGCCACCACGTGCCTGACCGGGGGCAGCAGGAGAGCGAACCCTACAAGGCCCAAGGTGATGAAGACAATGCTAAGGTGCGGCAGCACGGCCAGCATGGGCGCCACTTCGGGTTCCATGAGGCCTGCGGGCCCATGTTCCGGTCCGAGGAGCTGCGGCATGACACCGGCGAGCAGCGAGGCGGCCCCCGCGAGCAGCAAAGCCAAGTCGAACAGCGCCACCACCACGTAGACCACCCAGCGGAGCAATGGCTCTTTCTCGGCGACATACGCCAGCGACAGAAACAACCCGAGTGCCACCAGCGGTCCCAGGGTCATCAGGTTCGGATCCACTTCCATATGCGACCTCGCCTCCAGGGATGGCTTCAGAACATAGTGCGCTGCTCGACTCCGGGCTCGTACTCGACCCCCAGATGGGCATAGGCGCGCCCCGTAGCCTGGCGACCTCTGGAGGTCCGATCCAGGAAGCCTAGCTGCAAGAGGTACGGCTCCACCACATCCTCGATCGTATCTGCCTCTTCGCCGAGGGCGGCCGCGATCGTATCTATGCCTACCGGCCCGCCACCGAACTTGCACACGATGGCATCGAGTACACGCCGGTCAAGGTCGTCCAACCCGAGCTCATCGATCTCGAGCATGGCCAACGCGTCCTCCGCCACCTGCGAATCGATCGTACCGGCGGCACGCACCTCGGCGAAATCCCGAACGCGCCGCAGCAGCCGGAGCGCCGCGCGGGGCGTACCGCGCGCGCGGCGGGCGATGGCTGCCGCGCCCTCGGGCTCGATGGACACGGCGAGCACCGCCGCCCCCCGGTTCACGATCTGGCACATCGACACCTCGTCGTAGAAATCCAGTCGGTAGACGGCCCCGAACCGGTCGCGCAGCGGCGCCGCCAAGAGAGCCGGGCGCGTGGTGGCACCGGCGATGGTGAACGGCGGTAGGGACAGGCGGATGCTTCGGGCTGACGGTCCCTTGCCCACTACTATGTCCAAGGCGAAGTCCTCCATGGCGGAGTACAGAACCTCCTCGACCTCACGCCGAAGGCGGTGGATCTCATCGATGAATAGCACGTCACCCGCGCTCAGGTTGGTGAGAATCGCTGCCAGATCACCCGACCGTTCCACCGCGGGCCCGGCGGTCGTCTTGATCTTCACCCCCATCTCGTTGGCGATGATGAAGGCCAGTGTGGTCTTACCGAGCCCGGGTGGACCGTAGAAGAGGACGTGGTCGAGGGGCTCATCGCGGGCCTGAGCCGCCGCGATGAAGATCTCCAGGTTGGCGCGCACCCGGTCCTGGCCGATGTATTCCGCCAGGAGCCGCGGGCGCAGGGACGGCTCGAGGACGTCATCGGATTGACGCCTGGGCGAAACCGTCCGTTCTCGCTCTACCGCCATAGCACGCTTGTTCCCATGCCCGTCGCTCAAGTATACCACGTCATGGGGCGGCCCAACACACCACCCCGCTCGGGGGTGCAAGCCAACGAAGAAAAGCCCGTTGGCGGCGGCCAGTGCTATGATTAGCTTGGTGTGATCCCGTCGCCCCCGCCGCAGGAGGCCCAGCCGAGGAGCGAATCATGAGCGAACAACCGCAGCCCCGACCTTCCGGACCACAGCCACCCAACTTCCAGGTACGGATCCCCCTCGAGTGGGCGGACGACGAGGACGTGCCGATCGTCTACGCCAATCAGGTCCTGGTCTCCCATGGCGGCCCGGAGTTCTTCGTCGTGTTCGGCGTAGTCCTTCCACCCACCAACCCGAACGAGCTACCGGATGTGCTCCAGATCCGGCCGCAGGTGCGTGTCGTCGTGTCCCGCGACTCGATGGCGTCGATCGTGAAGGCCCTCAACGACAACCTCCATCGCTACGAGCACAAACTGGAGCCCGTCGCAAGCCCATCGGAACCGGGCGAGGATCAAGTGCCGCCTTCGTAAGGCACTCCGGGAGATCCGCCGAGTACGAAAAAACAACAGGTCTGCTGGCAACGACCTACTCTCCCACACAGTTGCCCATGCAGTACCATCGGCGCTGGCGGGCTTAACTGCTGGGGTCGGGATGGGACCAGGTGTTTCCCCGCCGCTACGGTCACCAACAGACCTGTACTTCGCTGACCTATTCGGTTCGAAATCCCGCACGCGAGAGCGCCCGTCAACGGGATGACACCCTAAAAGCTGAACAAGAGCCTACCGAACTCCTCGGGAGCCGAGAAGCCTCTCGCGCGTTAGTAGCGGTCAGCTCAAGGCCTTGCAGCCCTTACACCTCCGCCCTATCGAAGTGGTAGTCTACCACCGCGCTTAGCCGGTTAAACCGGCGGGTGACCTCATCTTGGGGTGGGCTTCCCACTTAGATGCTTTCAGCGGTTATCCCTTCCCGACATAGCTACCCGGCGATGCGGCTGGCGCCACAACCGGCCCACCAGAGGTCGGTCCGTCCCGGTCCTCTCGTACTA